>JANXXH010000067.1 GCA_025350705.1 Gallionella sp. | reverse complement strand
AATTTGAAGGGACCTGCTCCTAGTACGAGAGGACCGGAGTGGACAGATCTCTGGTGTACCGGTTGTCACGCCAGTGGCATTGCCGGGTAGCTAAATCTGGAAGAGATAACCGCTGAAAGCATCTAAGCGGGAAACTCGCCTTGAGATAAGATTTCCCTGGGGGTTCAACCCCCCTGAAGAGTCGTTCGAGACCAGGACGTTGATAGGCTGGGTGTGGAAGCGCAGTAATGCGTTAAGCTAACCAGTACTAATTGCTCGTGAGGCTTGATCCTATAACATTAAGTTGTTTATAGCGTGACGCAATGCAATCAAGATACTAAAACTTTACTTCTTCCAAAAATATCGTTCGTTGACGAGGCGTTAAAACCGAAGCAGCGAACAACAAACATGGTTCGCTGCAAAACATCGCGGTAAACCGAACAGTTTGTCTGACGACCATAGCGAGTTGGTCCCACTCCTTCCCATCCCGAACAGGACAGTGAAACGACTCCGCGCCGATGATAGTGTGGATTACCCATGCGAAAGTAGGTCATCGTCAGACTCCTTATAAAGCAAAACGCCCCTCCAGAAATGGTGGGGCGTTTTGCTTGGTGGGTTTGGTTTGTGACCTGCTTGAGTTCACGACAACACGCGCCAAAGGCACCCTTCGACTTGCTCAGGCCAGGCTTGTTTGCGGCGTACACTTACTTGCGTAGCAAGTTATGTGGAAGCCAAAGTAGGTCATCGTCAGACTCCTTATCAGCAACCACGCCCTCTCTTTGATGGTGTTGTCGTTTGGAGGGGTATATTCGCAATTGAATTTGCTTTGACAGATAAGTAAGCATTTCAGATAATGCGCGCCACTTTGATGTTTATATCAAATTGGGTCGTTAGCTCAGCTGGTAGAGCAGCGGACTCTTAATCCGTTTGTCGCAGGTTCGATCCCCGCACGGCCCACCAAATGACAGAGTCATAGATAAACTAGGTCTTTTTTGTTTTTCTTGTTGCGGATTGCAGCATTGCTCATTGTAGTACCTCACCTCGAGTATTTGTGGGCTGAGGTGAAATGCACATCACGAAGGTGTTATCATTTGTTTTATATTGACGTTGTGTTCATTGATGTACATAAACATTGCAGCCCCTTCACGCTAGGTTCGTCATGACCGTCATTCGCCAGCAGAATTTCATCGATAGTATTGCAGAAGCACTGCAATTCATCTCTTACTACCATCCGTCTGACTATATTCATGCGTTGGCAGATGCATATCGCGCTGAGCAATCGCCTGCCGCCAAAGATGCGATGGCGCAGATTCTGACCAACTCGCGCATGTGCGCCATCGGCAAACGCCCGGTCTGTCAGGATACCGGCATCGTGGTGGCGTTCGTGCGCGTGGGTATGGATGTGCGCTGGGAAGATGCATCCATGAGCATCACCGACATGGTGAACGCGGGCGTGCGCAAAGCCTATCTGTTGCCGGACAATGTCTTGCGCGCCTCCATCGTCAGCGACCCGGCTGGCAAGCGCAAGAACACCGGTGACAACACGCCTGCCGTGGTGCATTTCGAGATCGTGCCCGGCGACAAAGTGGATGTGCGCATCGCGGCCAAGGGCGGCGGTTCGGAGAACAAGGCGCGCTTTGCAATGCTCAATCCCGGCGACGATGTGGTCGAGTGGGTGGTGAACCAATTGCCGGGCATGGGTGCGGGTTGGTGTCCGCCGGGGATGCTGGGCATCGGCATCGGCGGCACGGCGGAGAAGGCGATGCTGTTGGCGAAAGAATCGCTGATGCAATCCATCGACATGACCGAACTCAAGGCGCGCGGCGCGCAGAATCACATCGAGGAATTACGCATCGAGATTTGCGACAAGGTGAACGCGCTCGGCATCGGCGCGCAGGGGTTGGGCGGGCTGACCACCGTGCTCGACGTGAAGATACTCGATTACCCGACCCATGCCGCCTCCAAACCCATCGCAATCATCCCCAACTGCGCCGCGACACGCCACATCCATTTCGAATTGGACGGCAACAGCGTCGCACATTTCACCCCGCCCAAGCTCGAAGACTATCCCGACGTGCATTGGAAACCATCGCCGGATGCGCGCCGAGTCAACCTAGATAGCATCACGCGTGCCGACATTGCCAAGTGGCAGCCGGGCGAGACGCTGCTGCTCACCGGAAAATTATTGACCGGACGCGACGCCGCGCACAAGCGCATGGTCGAGATGCTTGCGAAGGGCGAGCAGCTGCCGGTGGATTTCAGCGGGCGCTTCATCTACTACGTCGGCCCGGTCGACCCGGTGCGCGACGAAGTCGTCGGGCCCGCCGGGCCGACCACCGCGACGCGCATGGACAAATTCACCGACACGATGCTGGAAAAGACCGGCCTGATCGGCATGATAGGCAAGGCAGAACGCGGCAAGGCCGCGATCCAGTCGATCAAGAAACACGGCGCGGTGTACCTGATCGCGATCGGCGGCGCGGCCTATCTCGTCGCGCAGGCCATCAAGAAATCAAAAGTCGTCGCCTTTGCCGACCTCGGCATGGAAGCGATCTACGAATTCGAAGTGCAAGACATGCCGGTCACCGTTGCGGTGGACTCGAACGGCTGCTCGGTGCATGAGATCGGTCCGGCGAAGTGGAGTGGGCGGATTGATGGGATTCCGGTGAAGGTGGCGAAATGAAAATACAGAAATGTTTTTTGTGTTTTGTTGCCAGAAATAGGCGGCATGGTTTGGCGAATATTTCGTGGCATAATTTGCGTACGGAATTGCTGCATCATCATGAATAAATATGCCTTAGCTGCCGTCGTGACACTTTTAATCATCCTTGGGATCGAACCCGCTGCCGGTCAGGAGGAAGCGGTCAAAATAACACCTGCTGCGGAACAAGACTTTGTCCAGAATGAAATCTCTGCGACATTGGCGGCTAGTTGTAAAAAGCTCAATCCGCAACGATTCGTGCGAGGGTCGCGCGGTTGTTATCGTGGTCGTCCATTCTCTATCCCCAGCCCATGACTGAAGCTGAACTTCCACCGGCACTGAGCAGCGTTGTCATGCTGCGGCTGCGCGATTACGCGCGCCGCCCGGTAGCCGAGCAGGCGCGGCTGAACGCCCAACTTGATACAGTGCTGGCCGTGCTGCTACCCGACATTCCAGCACGAGCGCGCATTGTGCTTGCAGGCAGCGGCAGTGCTGCTGTGGCAGTCCTGGACAACGCGCCAGCCGCGCTGGCTTTTGCTGAGCGCGCACTGAATGCCAACCATGCCGGTCTTGGACTGTGCATCGGTATCGAACATGGGCCGGTGGAAATCTTGACCGGAGAATCGGGTGATGTGCTTGCTGGCGATGGGGTGGTTACGGCAGCAGTGATAGCTGCCTTCGCCGTTGACGCCGGCTTGCTGGTGTCGCAAAACTTTCGCACCGCGCTGGCACAAATGTCACCTGGATCCGAGGAGGCTCTGATGCCGACCGACAATTTTAGCGATGCCGGGCTGCGCAACTATCAGGTTTTTCGCCTTGATCGACTCGCACCGCGCCGCCGTCGTCGCCGCTTTATTGTGATTGCCGTGGTGGCAATCCTCTTGTTGCTTACGACTGCCGTGGCGCTGCGCCTGGGTGTGCCGGATCGACTGCGGCCTTTGGCGCCCTATATCGGCAGTGTCGTCTCTACCTTTGATCGCATGCTGAGGTTCACCCATGGCCAAAAGTAAGCTTAAACAATTGGGGCGCTATCGCATCGAAGCCGAACTTGGGCGTGGCGCCATGGGGGTGGTCTACAAGGCGCATGATCCGGTACTCGATCGCACGGTGGCGCTCAAGACTATTGTGCTGGATGAAGAGGCGCAGGACCGTGAAGAGTATCATGCACGGTTTTTTCAGGAGGCAAAATCTGCTGCGCGCCTGAACCACCCGGCGCTCATCACCATTTACGATTTCGGCGAGGAAAATGCGCTGGCCTACATGGCTATGGAACTGATTAATGGTAACGAGCTAGCCGAGCGCATGGAGCAGGCACCGATTTCAATTCGTGAGGCTGTTGCGATAGCCGAGCAGGTGGCCGAAGGCTTGGCGTTTGCGCACGACAACGGCGTGATCCATCGCGACATCAAACCCGGCAACATCATGTTGCTGCCGCGTGGGCGGGTCAAGATCATGGACTTCGGCATTGCCCGGCTGAAGGTCTCAGATCTCAAGACCCAGCTCGGCACGCGACTGGGTACGCCAAAATATATGTCGCCGGAGCAAATTGGCGGCGGCAAGCTTGACCATCGAACTGATATTTTCTCACTCGGCATCGTGCTCTATGAAATGCTGACTGGCATCAAGCTGTTCAAGGGTGACAGCCTGACCCAGGTGATGCACAACGTGGCGAGTTTCGAGCCACCGCCGCCAAGCCGGATCAAGCCGGGGGTGCCTCCCCTGCTTGATTTGGTGGTCAAGCGCGCGATGGAAAAGAAACCGGCGGCCCGCTATGCGAGTGCGTGGGAAATGGTCGAAGATTTGCGTCACTGCTTGCAGGAGCTCGCACCGCATGGCAGTTCGGCCAAAGAGAGTGCGACAGCCGACGACACCAGTAACAAGACAGTTGTGCTCAAGCCGCCAACCGACGGCACGTCCACCCCCCAGCGCCGCATGTCTGCGGACGTGGATATCGACAACAGTATGTCCCTGTCGCACCGTTTCGATTTCGCCGAGGCCCTGATTCGTCTGCAAACGCCGACCCCGCGCGACCGGAAACGCTTGGCGCGCTCGCCACGCTCGCCCGGACTGCTGCGCCGCCTGCTGCATGACCGCGAACTGGCTTTGTTCACGCTCACGATTGGGCTGGCGGTATTGATTGCCGGGGTATTGGCGTTGAGTTGATATTCGCTGACACGGTGCTGGAACAGGCTGGCATGATAGGCATGGCTAAGCAAAGCCGTGATCCAGTCCAACAGCAGCACACCTGATCGCAATTGGCGGTGCGACCTACCTTGTCGCGCAGGCGATACTTGGCGCGAAAGCCGTCGCCTTTGCAGATTGCGGCATGGATTTTGCCGGTCAATTCGACTATCATGCAGTACTGTTTGTTCGCATTAAAGAATTTACGAATTGGCGGGTCTCCCCGCATTGCAGCGTAGTGAAACTGGTCAGGTCCGGAAGGAAGCAGCCACAACTACTTATGCAAGTGCCGGGGGTAAGGCTCGCCTCCTTATTGGGGGAGTGCACGATGATGTATCGTTCAGTTGCAGGTCGGGTTTTAACCCAGCAGTCAAAGTGGCTCTTTCACCCTTCGACAGGCTCAGGGCGAGCGGATTTCAAATTGAAAGTGTCCTTGCCTGTGTTTATGGATATTCCTCATCCACCTTTTAAATTGGCTCAATCTTGTCTGCAACCACAGTTCTAGCCCGAAAATGGCGCCCTAAAAACTTCGAGCAACTGGTGGGGCAGGAGCATGTCGTCCGTGCACTCAGCAATGCCCTCACGCAAAATCGGTTGCATCACGCCTATCTGTTCACTGGCACACGCGGGGTGGGCAAGACCACGATTGCGCGCATCTTTGCCAAGTCGCTGAATTGTGTAACTGGTGTCACAGCTACGCCGTGTGGCGAATGTAGTGCCTGCAAGGAGATCGACAGTGGGCGTTTCATTGATCTGATCGAGCTGGATGCTGCCTCCAATACGCAGGTCGACAATATGCGCGAACTGCTTGAGAGTGCGCTGTATGCTCCGAGCAGTGGGCGTTTCAAGGTGTATATCATCGACGAAGTGCATATGCTTTCCAAGTCGGCATTCAACGCGATGTTGAAGACGCTGGAAGAACCGCCGGGGCATGTGAAATTTATTCTTGCCACTACCGACCCGCAGAAAATTCCTGTCACGGTGTTGTCGCGTTGTCTGCAGTTCAACCTGAAGCAACTTCCACCTGCTTTGATTACTGCACATTTGCAACACGTGCTGGAGCAAGAGCTGGTTTCATTTGAGATTGCCGCAGTTAATTTGATCGCGCGGGCCGCGCAGGGCAGCATGCGTGATGCCCTGAGCTTGATGGATCAGGCGATTGCTTTTTCCGCTGGCAAGGTAGAAGAGGCGGTGGTGCGCACCATGTTGGGTGCGATAGACCAGGGTTGTCTGTTTGATTTGCTGGCGGCGTTGAAAGATCAAAGTGGTGCCGTACTGCTTGAGATTGCCGATAACATGGTTGTGCACAGTATGGCGTTCGATGCTGCTTTGCAGGAGTTGGCCACTTTGCTGCATCGCATTGCGCTGGCGCAGACCGTGCCGCAAGCGATTCCCGACGATGAACCGGAGCGTGTGCGTTTGCTTGAATTGGCGCAGTTGTTCACAGCGGAAGAAATACAGTTGTTTTATCAGATTGCCATCCACGGGCGTGACGAAATTGATCTGGCCCCCGATGAATATGCAGGCTTTACCATGACCTTGCTGCGCATGTTGGCATTTTCACCGGCCAGGGCGGCCTTATCATTGGCCACGCCTGCTGCTCAATCGGTCGCGAAGCTGGCTTTGGTTGCCGGTAAAGTCGCTTCGCCCGACAAAATCGAGCATATTCCTGTTGCGTCTCATTCAGGCAATGAAGTTGTATCAGGCAACCATGATTGGGGTGTGTTGTTGACGCAATTGAACGTGCAAGGCATGGCGCAGCAGTTGGCGAAGCATTGTGTGTTGCAGAATTTTTCGGATGGACAAATTACGTTGTGCTTGTCGCAACAACATAAACATTTTCAGACCAACAAGATGGCAACAGAAAAATTACAGGCGTCGTTGAGCGATTATTTTGCAAGGCCGATGAAACTGAATATTGTGTTGGGAAATACTGAAGCGGCAACGCCAGCAGTGATAGAGCATCAGGGTAAGCAACTCAAACAACAACAAGCGAGTGACTCAATCGAACTTGACATTTTTGTGCGCGAAGCTCAATCGGAGTTTGGTGCAATTTTGGTACCTGAATCGATTAAACCTATACAGCGAATTTAGGACAATGAATTTTGGACAACGAGTTTAGGACAACGAGTTTAGGAGGGTGATGAAATGATGAAGGGCGGATTGGGCGGCTTGATGAAGCAGGCACAACAGATGCAGCAGAATATGCAGAAGGCGCAGGCTGAATTGGCGACTGTGGAGGTGGAAGGTCAGGCGGGTTCAGGCGTGGTGAAAGTGACCATGACGTGCGGGCATGAAGTATGTCGAGTGACGTTGGATGACAGCGTGTTGTCAGACGACAAGGAGATGCTGGAGGATTTGATCGTGCTGGCGTTGAACGATGCAATGAAGAAAGTGGAAGCTACCACCCAGCAGCGCATGAGTGCCTTCAGTGCGGGCATGCCGCCGGGGATGAAGTTGCCGTTCTGATGATCCCTTCCCATCTGGAAGACCTGATTGCCGCATTGCGCTGCTTGCCGGGTGTAGGGCCCAAATCGGCGCAGCGTATGGCTTACCATTTATTGCAGCGGGATCGCGCCGGTGCTCTGCATTTGGCGCAAGCGCTGGGGCTTGCTGCAAGCAACATCCAGCACTGCAGCAAGTGCAATAATTTTTCCGAGCATGAGGTGTGTGATTTATGTGCATCACCCAAGCGCGACGTAAGCTTGTTGTGCGTGGTCGAAATGCCTGCCGATTTGCTGATGATGGAACAAACACAGTGTTATCGTGGTCTGTACTTCGTATTGATGGGGAGGCTATCTCCTCTGGATGGGGTAGGTGCCAAAGAGTTGCATCTGGATCGATTGGTCAAGCGTGTACAGGAACATCCACGCGAAGGAAAGTTGGAGGAGGTGATTTTGGCGACCAACTTCACCGTGGAGGGTGATGCCACGGCGCATTATTTAGCAACATTACTGCAATCCCGGGATGTCAAAGTATCGCGCATAGCGCGTGGTTTGCCGGTAGGAGGGGAGTTGGAACAAGTGGACAGCGGTACGTTGGCGCAAGCCGTGCTTGAGCGGCGCGAGGTATCGGCATGAACAAAAATAAAAAGGCCGTTTCTCAGACACATATTGCTGGCATAAAATCGGATGACGATCAATCAGCTGATACAAAGTTGTCGGGAGAAAAATTACAGAAGGTATTAGCCCAGGCGGGGTTCGGTTCACGGCGCATGATGGAGGTATTGATCGCTGCCGGGAGCGTGAGTGTGAACGGCGAACCGGCCACTTTGGGAATGCGTGTGGTGGAAGGCGATTTGGTGAAGGCGGAACGACGCACGATACGTGTTGGCGAAAGAGAGCAGGTCGCGCGGGTATTGTTGTACCACAAAGCAGAAGGTGAAATTGTCAGCCGGGACGATCCGGAGAACCGCACCAGCGTCTTTGACAGATTACCCAAATTGCGCGGGCAAAAATGGATTGCGATTGGACGGCTGGATTTTAACACCAGCGGCCTGCTTATTTTTACTACCTCTGGTGAACTGGCGAACCGCTTGATGCACCCTCGCTTTGAAGTCGAGCGAGAATATGCGGTACGCGTGCAAGGAACGATGACGGAACAGCAAATGGATAAGGCGCTCAAGCAAGGTGTCGAATTGGAAGATGGCTTGGTGAAATTTGAGAAGTTGCAGGATGAAGGAGGTGAAGGTTTTAACCACTGGTATCGCGTGATGCTCAAGGAGGGTCGCAATCGCGTAGTGCGCCGTACCTTTGATGCGCTTGGATTGCCGGTGAGCCGATTGATGCGCGTGCGCTTCGGTATAATCAACCTGCCGCCGCGCTTGAAGCGGGGCATGACCGCCGAATTGGATGAGGGTGAGGTGGCGCAAGTGTTGGGTTGGGTTGGCCTCGCCGCTGGCAGAGATGAAGCGCTGCAGGACTTGCTGGTCACCCACAAATCTGACCAAGTGCAATCCAAAAAAGTTGGGAGTCATACTACCGTTGCAGCGAGAGGTGCTAGGCATGGCGAACCAGCAATCAGGAAGAAAAGTAAATCTGGTGTAAAACTCTGACTACCACTAGAATCTATAAGGGTACATTCGGCTAATAATACAGCTGAGGTATTGGGATGGCGGCGGACGCCGAGATACTCTGGAAATTTGAATGGAAGAACGCGGTAACAAGACTATTATGTGCAGTGTGCTGTTCTTGGATATTGTGGAATATTCCAAGAAGTCAGTGGCTGGACAGATTTCGCTAAAGGATAGGTTTAATAGCTATCTTTCTGCGGCTATTCGCGACGTGCCCATGACTGATCGGATCATTCTGGATACCGGCGACGGAGCGGCCATCAATTTTCTCGGAGATGTGGAGGATGCTTTAAAAGCGGCACTCGGTTTGCGTGAAAGTTTGCTCAATGAGGAACCTGATGTGGAGCACCCCCTGCTGGTTCGAATGGGAGTGAATCTTGGTCCGGTGCGCCTTGTCAGAGACATCAACGGACAACCCAATATCGTAGGTGATGGCATCAATGTCGCGCAGCGAGTTATGGGCTTTGCTGATGCCGCCCAAATACTCGTATCTCGTTCTTATTACGATGCTGTCTCGCGTCTTTCACCGCAGTATGCAGGGATGTTTCACTATCAAGGCTCACGCACCGACAAGCACGTGCGCGAACATGAGGTTTATGCGATTGGTTATCCGGGCGATAAAACGACTCATCGTGGAACAATTATTCCGGTGGTTGCCGAATATGAAGAAAGTCTATTGGCCGGAGCAATGCAGCACGCCAAGGCAGTATGGTATTCAGCCGCTACAAGGCTGGATACATTGATCGATCAGATTGTTATTTGTTTTCGGCAGGCAGATTCCAAGCAACGTACCTTGTACGTTGCGGCCATTGTCATTCCCTTTTTGTTGCTCGCCACGCTCCTGATCAATCTGCTGCGCCATGTCGAAGTTTCAACTATGCCAGCCGGGATAGGCGATAAGGCGGCAATGACGACTCAGCCTGGTTTGGTGGTTGCGTCCATCGCGCCCGTTTCGGCAAGTGCCGATGCCAAGACTCAAGGTGTAGTCCCAGCGCATTCTGCACTCGTGCCAGAACCGGAGATTAAGAACAATATTGAAAGTAAGACTGCTAAACAGAACCAAAAGGATAAATCCAACAAAAAGCATAAAAACAAACTTAAGGACAAACCAAAATCCAAACTCACAAAAAGCGGTGTCAAGAAAAATGCCCCTGTTGTTACCGCAAGCGAAAAAGCGGGCACCTATATTTCGGTCACTTGTGCGGAAGGAGCGGAGGTTTTCGTAGATGGCGTAAGGAAAGGTCGTGTTGGTTCTGTGCCATTATCCGTAGTGGCTTCACCCGGCACGCATACGGTGATTGTGAGCCATACAAGCAGGGGTATTTTTACGCAGAGTGTTGAGCTAAATTCGGGCAAGACGGTGCATATTAAGCCCAGCCTTTGTAATTAGTGAAAATTCTCATGGTTATCGAGTTTATACAATTAGACATGGCAATATGGACTCATTCGGGTGAACGCAATGATTAAGAAGTTGGGGCGCTATGAGGTGCTTGGCGAGCTTGGTCAAGGCGCGATGGGTGTGGTCTATAAAGCCAAGGATCCGCTGATCGATCGCGTAGTTGCGATCAAGACTATCAACCTCAGTCTTGCAATGGATGAAAAGGAAGAATACGAGGGGCGATTTTATCAGGAAGCCAAAGCGGCCGGGCGTCTCAATCATCCGAATATCGTGACCATTTATGATGTGGGCAAGAGCGGCGATATTGCTTATATTGCCATGGAGTTTTTGGAAGGGCGCGAGTTACGCGACATCATGAACGATGATTCATTATTGCCCGTTGACCGGGTGTTGAACATCACAGCTCAGGTGGCACTAGGGTTGGCTTATGCACACGAACATGACATCGTGCATCGCGATGTCAAACCCTCGAACATCATGGTGATACGTGATGGCCACGCAAAAATCACCGATTTTGGCATCGCGCGCATGGCTTCCGCGTCAGTGCGTACTCAAACCGGTATGGTGCTGGGATCGCCAAAATATATGTCGCCCGAGCAGGTGATGGGCAAGAACATAGATCAGCGTTCGGATATTTTTTCTCTGGGCGTGATGCTCTACGAAATGCTGACTGGGCAAGCCCCTTTTAATGGCGAGAATGTTAACGCCATCATGTATCAGACTTTGAATGCAATACCTGCACCCCCCAATATGCTGAATCCGATTGTGCCGGAAATGGTCAACTTCATCGTGGCCAAGGCACTGGCCAAAGGGGTGGAGGATCGTTACCAGAATGCCAGGGATTTTGCCGAAGATTTGCGCACTTGTCGCGACACCATGCCGCGATCAGATCAGCTGGTGGACTTGTCAACGCCACCCATCGCCGCCGAAAAAAAATTGCCGGACACTGTCGATATTGCTGCCGTGCGGATGGCGGCGGGAGAGGAAGAGGTTAAATCAGCATCACATGTGGGATTATCTAAAGCATTTGATTCGGCGGTCGCAACCATGAGGTTGGCTGCCCTGACTGCCTCCAGTGAGGATGTTGACGAGTTGTCTAAAACTTTTAATATGGTGCGTCCAAGTGAGGAATCGATCAATCAGGCTGGGCGGGCAGCCTTGTCTGCCGCTTCAGCTTTGCCTGCCCAACCTCGCCGAACCACACACCAAAATTTGGCGGAGCTTTCGACTGGATCCCGAGGCGGGAATTTGCTGCTGATCATTATTGTGTTGCTGGTGTTGTTGGGGATTATCTTGTTTTTTGTGTATTAGCTCATCCTTAAATTTAAACTACCAAGATTCAAAAAACATGCGAAGAGCAGCAGTTTTGCAGTACACGGTTAAGCCTTCGATGCGGCTTGCTGTGGCGTTGCTACTATTGCACGTGATAGCCGCGATTGTGGTGTGTGTGACTGTTATGCCATTGCCGGTCAAGCAGGTAATGCTCCTGATTATATTTCTGAGCCTGTCTTATTGTTTGGCGCGCGATGTTTTGCTACTCCTCCCGGATTCATGGCGTTACATTGCGCCCGATCAAAATAGTGTGTCAGTTATTGCCCGTGATGGATCCAGTCTCCTCGGTCAAGTTGCCAACAAGACCGTCGTTAGTCCATATTTCGTCGTGTTGCGCGTGAGGCTAGAGGTGCATCGCCGGCTGGTTTCCCGCGTTATATTTCCAGATGCGCTGAATGCAGATGAATTTCGCGAGCTGTGCGTTAGCTTGAAGTTCGCCTGATGTAATAAATGATTAAACAACTGATGAACAACTAGCCATTCCGCTAAGCCACCAAAGAACGGTGGCCAAGCGGCTGGTTATAGCCATCTCACTTTTGCATCAAGTTGCCAAGTGATTGGTTGTGGTTATATCCGGGTGAAAGAATAGTTGGTTGTGGATTAGGCAGTGTTTCCGGGTAGTCCTTGCTGAAATGCAGGCCGCGACTTTCATGGCGAGCCAGAGCGCTTTTTACGATCAATTCTGCGTTCAACACCAGATTGCGCAACTCCAGCAGGTCTGAGCTGATATGGAAGTTGGCGTAATACTCGTTGATTTCGTCCTGCAACAACTGGATGCGGTGTTGTGCACGTTGCAAACGCTTGTTGGTTCGCACGATACCCACGTAGTCCCACATGAAGTGACGTAATTCGGCCCAGTTGTGCGAGATGACGATTTGCTCGTCTGCGTCTGTCACGCGGCTTTCATCCCAAGCAGGCAATGGAGGGGAAACATGGTGCGGCTTGTTCAGGATGTCGCGGACTGCGGCGTCCGCGAACACCAGGCATTCCAGCAAAGAATTACTGGCCAGCCGGTTGGCCCCGTGCAATCCGCTATAGGCCGTTTCTCCCACTGCATACAGATTTTCTACATCGGTGCGTGCGTGTAAATCAGTGATGACACCACCGCAGGTATAGTGTGCAGCGGGAACCACCGGAATCGGCTCTTTGCTGATATTGATGCCCAGTGACAGGCAGCGTGCATAAATGGTCGGGAAATGTTCCTGAAGAAATTCGACCGACTGATGCGAGATGTCCAGATAGACGCAGTCAAGCCCGTGCTTTTTCATTTCGAAGTCTATCGCCCTGGCTACCACGTCCCGTGGAGCAAGTTCCGCACGCTTATCATTATCCGGCATGAAACGTGTTCCGTCGGGCAGTTTCAGTATGCCGCCTTCGCCGCGCACTGCCTCGCTGATTAAAAAAGATTTCGCGTGAGGGTGGTACAAGCAAGTAGGGTGGAACTGGATGAACTCCATGTTGGCCACGCGGCAACCGGCACGCCAAGCCATCGCGATGCCGTCACCTGTCGCAGTGTCTGGGTTAGTGGTGTAGAGATAGACCTTACCCGCCCCGCCCGTTGCCAAAATGGTGTTTTGTGCGGAGATGGTGACGACTTCATCACTCACGCTATTGAGCACATAAACACCGTAGCAGCGATTATCCTGACGTCCCAGTTTTTTTCCGGTGATCAAATCAACCGACATATGGTTTTCCAGCACCGTGATGTTCGGGTGACCCAGCACGCACGCGACAAGGGTTTCCTGCACGACGTGGCCAGTCGCATCGGCTGCATGAATGATGCGTCTGTGGCTGTGCCCGCCTTCGCGGGTAAGGTGGTAGCCCGTATTGCCGACACCATCCTTTGTAAAAGGAACGCCTTGTTCTATTAGCCATTCAATGGCGGCTTTGCCATGTTCGACGACAAAGCGCGTGACAGTCTCATCGCAAAGGCCGGCACCGGCGGCCAAAGTATCCTGAATGTGGGCATCCAGCGAGTCTTCTCCGGATAATACCGCGGCAATACCGCCTTGTGCCTGGCCGCTTGCGCCATCCAGCAAGGATTTTTTGGTGATCAGACCAACTTTTTGGTGTTCGGCCAGCTTGATGGCAAGTGTCAGCCCTGCCAAGCCACTGCCTATGATCAGCGTGTCAAATTGCTGCAATTGGATTCTCGTTATGTGGATTTGGAGTGTGACTATAGCAAAACTGCTACGTTTTGACGGGCAGATTTGTATCTGCCGCGAATATTTTGGCGGGGAATTAGAAAGGCGAATCCACCATCAAGTGCAAGATGGATTGGGATGCATACAGAATTAAGACAAAACTTTTTAATTGTGTTAGATTTGCTGTGCTGGATGAATGCTTTGTTGATTGGTCATGTCGAGGTGAATATGAGAAATATGAATATAGTTTCGGTGATTGCTTTGATGGCACTGGTACTGTTGAGCGGTTGTGCATCGAATATTTCGGGTGCAGTGAAATTCGTGGATCACAACAATAAACCAGAGCCTGATTCCAAGCTTGACGGGATCGTGGTCAATCTGATCAACACGTCGTCATCTCTCGGTCAGGCATCCTACTCCGTGAAGACCGATAAAAGTGGAAAGTTCGCGGCGGATGCGAAACAGCTTCAGCCCGGCACCTACAAGATAGAGGTCAATGAGCCGGGATACCTGCCAATCAGCAAGACTATTGAATTCAAGGATTCCTCACGCGAGGTCGAACTTGAGTTAAAGAAAATGCCTACTGGAGGAGCCCGCTCCTACCGGGGGATGCAGTCCGACAAGGACAAGATCATCAACCCTGGCGAAGTCAATATCCAACCACCTTCGATGTAATCAAAGCCTGCAGGGGAATGCCTTTTGTACTGCTGCGGGCTCAATGTTACTCAAAATTTAAGATTTCAAACACCTGAATAACGGGAGTTCCTCCATGAAAATAAGAATGTGGTACATCTCCATCGCAGCAGCAGTTTTGTTGTCGCTCGGCGGTTGCTCGCCCAAGCCGGTCGACTTTGATCTTAGCGTGTTGGCGGTTTTTGATGGGCAGCCGCTCATCAATGCTGATGTGGTCATAGATGGCGTCGTTGTCGGCAAGACGGATGCGAAGGGTTCGTTCGCTCAGACGTTCGCCAAGCTGGCAGATCATTCGGTTCGGGTTGAAGTTAAAAAAGATGACGGAAAGATCCGTCTCAAGACATGGGAGACGACTTTCAGTGTAAAACCACGTAAAAGCAGTGAGCCTCGTGAGAGCCAGGCTTTTGCAGCCCTGTTGCAGCGTTATGTGGTGGTAGCAGTGACGCACGATAATGCGCCGGTAGCTGGAGCTCAAGTTAGTGTCGATGGAAAAATGTCTGGAATGACGGCAGCGGATGGATCATTGCAGGTCCCATTTGAAATGTGGCCCAAGAAGGGCCTGCATCTTGCGGCGCAAAAAGATGGCTTTGGCGAAACGGAAATCGATTACAAAGGTGAGTCGGGCGATAAGGTCAATATAACGCTGTATACCGAGGCCGTAGTGAAAGTCGAGGCGGTTGAAGAACGTTACGGGTTGGTGAAACCGATCCAGGGTGCTACCGTGTCCGTGAACGGTCACGATGTCGGCAAAACAGCAGCGAACGGAATTTATACTTATCACCAAAAAGGCAAGCTGGGCAATGCAGTGCCAGTGCGTATCAGTGCTCCCGGTTATATGCCTTCTTCTATCACGCATCAAGTTACGCTGGGTGGCAACCAGAAACTGCGGCAGTTCTTCTATCCGGCCAGCGCGTCTCAACCGCGCGCTGCAGTGATCGGGTTTTCTGCTAACACACGTGGCGAGGATATCAGCGATGTGGTGAAAGCTATCGAGCCGCGTTTTGTTGACGAATTGTTCAGCGCCAAGGGGTTCAAACAAGTTCCAACCGCTACGGCCAAAAATCTGGTTAAGCGTTCAAAGTTGAATTATGCCAAGCTTAAAACTACCGGTTGGCGCGGTTCGTCCTTGGCCGAGTCGGTGGATGTGTTGGTGTTTGGCAGCGTAGCCAGAGGCGAGGGAGATACCTACATCGTCGAGGCCAGCTTCTATGAGTCGGATGGAAGACTCGTCATGACCCAGGCAGCGGTGCTTACCGGCACCAGCAGTTGGCGCGTGGGCCGGACGATGAGTGAGCTTGTTTCGAATGCGTTGTCCAGCTACCCGTTCACCGGCGCGGTGACGAGCGTGGCTAAAGATAAGGTTCAAATTAACTTGGGCCGCGGGCAGTTCACACTTGATAGCGATGATATTTTTATCGTCAAATCCATCAAGCGCGACCCCGAGGGACGTATCACCGATTACGCTGACGGAGGAACTTATAAGGTGAATCGTCTGGGTGACAGCCAAACCGAGATTCGAGCCCAATCATCTGGCACTCCACCAAGGTTGGGCGATCGTGTCGTTCGCCTCAATTCATCTTCTTCCAGCAAGGCCGATGGTGCGGACAAGGTGGCGTTCTCTGTGACTGGAGGCAAGGGCGGAGAGGGTAGTGCGCTTGCGGGAGCCAACCTGTACATCGATGAGCGCTGGGTCGGCAGCACCGATCGCAAGGGTGAGGCAATCGTCCCGTTGCGACTGGGACACAAGTACAAGCTGATCGTCTATCACCATGGCTATGAGCAGGCGAGCAAGACGATAGAGCCGGAGAAGAAAGGTGAGCGTTTCAAGTTTGCACTGAAATCTTTTAGCAGTGACCTGACCATAGAGAGTGATCCGTCTGGCGCGACGGTTTCACTTGATGATACACGCATCGGCACCACTCCAATCACCAAGGCTTATCCGGTCACCTTGGGTTTCCATACCCTGCGTGTTGACGCAGGCGGTGGCTACCGTGCGTGGGAGGAGGTGGTCGAGTTCGACAAGGCTGAAGAAAATCGTACTGGCGATCACATGGTCATGCTGTACAAGGATTACCTGAGGGCTGCGGAAAAAGCAGAAGAGGCCGGGCAGTTCGATGAGGCGATCAAGTTGTATTCCGCTGCACCGAAAGAGCATCCCGATTATGTGGAGTTGCATAATCGTCTGGGTCAGCTTTATCTTGATGAGAAGCATGATGCCGATCGTGCCATCGCCGAATTTGAACGCGTGCAGGCAATACCTGAGGTTCAGGAGTTGGTGCTGAAGCAGTATGCGATTGTCTATGCCAACATGGGCAAGGCGTATTACACCAAGGGCGAGTCCTTGGTAAAAGCCAAACGTAACGAATCGCTGGAATTTTTTGCCAAGGCGGTCAAGGCGCTGGATCGTGCCCGCGAGAACACTCGTTTCTTCCCGGATGAGCGGCACGATGAGGCAGTTCACGACACATACTATTATCGTGCGTTGGCTTATCAGAATCTCTATCAGATCACCGCGCGTGAAGCTTTGCGCTCGAATGTGGAGCTTGCTTGGCACGAGTATATCGACTTCTTCCCGGAAAAATTGCGCGGCAATCCCGAGTTCGAACGTTTGCGTGAATCCGGCCTGAGCATGTCCAAGCAGATTGAAGGAAAATAATTTGTCGCGCCGCACGATCAGCGCATGCGCGTTTGGGGTGTCGCTTGCTTCGGCGATTGGCATCCATGCCCAAGATGATGCAATGAAGGAGTTCAGCATACGGCCCCAGTATGTGAAACCGTTATTCGCCGTGAACGAGAAGGGGCGCAACGATTCCAGCCCGATTTGGGCGTCGGGTGGAGGGTTGCTGGCTTTTGAGCGTGCAGAAGAATCAAAACGCGAAATCGTGATCGCGCGTACCGACGGAACTATCGTAAAAAATGTCTATTACCAGACCGATGAGGACGATCTGGGCTTGGGGGCGTTATTGCCCGGCCTCGGAAAATCGGTAAGCTACAATTCCGGCATAGCGTGGTCCAAGGCGGGGGATCAATTCGTCTTCATGAGTAATGCCGGTGAAGGGAATTACGATCTTTATCTCGGTACGCTTGAGAGTAAGGCCGTGCAACGGCTGACCAAGGATCCACAGAAAGATGGGCAGCCGAGCTGGTCGCCGGTTGGCGGGCCGGTGGTGTTTGTGTCCGGCAGGGACGGGGGAGCACAGTTGTTCTTGATGGATGTGGCAAGTCGTCAAACCAACCGCCTATCCAGGGGAGAGAAGAGTTACTTTTATCCGCGCTGGTCTCCCGATGGCAAGCGCATCGCCGTGACTTATGGCGCCAATCAAAACCATGACATCGTCGTGATTGATGATTTGCCGACCATCGCCGCTACTGCGGCTACGACCAGCGCGCCAAATACAGGCGCCCCAGTCAAACCGCCTGTAGAGCGACTCCTGACAACTTGGCAGTATGACGATTTGAGTCCATCATGGTCACCGGATGGAAAGCACATTGCATTTTATTCCAATTACAATCCGGATGGCGATCCTAAAATATGGTCGCTGGTGGTGATTGATGCGGATGGAAGTTCACCAGCCGAGGGCGAGCAGTTGATCGCACGAGTGGTGGCGAACAATGTGATCCCCGATGTTTCGCTTGGGCCGGCCTGGTTGCCGGACAGCAAACGTATTGCTTATGTGCGCAACGACAAGCAGGATTACAACCCTATTTACGTCATCGATGTGAAGACGCGCAAAGATGCCCGTTTGGAGACTGATACCAACATTAACCACGATCTGGCCATTTCTTCGGATGGCATCCTCGCCTTTCGCGCGCAGGTCGATCAATGGGATCAGATCTTTCTCGTTAAATTTCCAGAGGTGTCCGAGTGAGTATTAACAATGTTTTGCGGGGTATCTTGGTCGCGTATGCGCTCGGTTCGAACGCCAGCCTGTATGCTGCCGGTGATGGCGTGCAGAAGGCGGGTCAGTTGCTCGACAAGCATTATTATGAATCGGCTGCGGCGATGTTGCGCACTGCTGCGGCAGGCGGCGAGTTGCCCCCGGTCGCTGCATTGACACTGGCACGCGCCTATTCCCGCAACGCTCAATTGTACCGGGCATTGCAGCGTTCATCGTTGGCTGTCGGTGGCATCTATTTGCAGAAGCTGGCCGCACAGAAAGGTAGCGATCACAGTCATTTCGTGCCGCTTTATTACGGTGAGTACCTGACCAAGGCGGGCAAGTCGCGCGAAGGGGCGGCGCAATTACATCTTTTTATTGGACAGAAGGATAGCGTTTCAATCTACCGTGACATCGCCCAGGCGACGCTGTCAGTGGCGCAAAAATCGGCTCTGCCTGCGGCACACAACAACGACCCATTGGTGCGCAGCCAGCTTGCTGCAATCATGAGCCTGACACCAGCCCGCCGCACGGAGGCTGCGGCGCAAATGGATCAGGTACTGGCGGAACTGACCAAATCATCTCCGACGTTGCCGGTCAGGGCCGTCACCAATGCGATTGCCGTTTATGCACGTAGCGGAAATTTCGAGAAGGCTTTTGCACTGCTGGGTTCTGCTGAAATAGGGCAGCCATCCTATGAAGAACTGATCACCAAGACCAAGGTGGTGCGCTTCTATGATCCCGAGCTTCTCGGCAATCTTGCCGAACTGAATCAAGCTGTAGCTGAACGTCAGTTGCAGCGCTTAAAAAACGATGCACGCTTAAAATCTGTGGCAGCTTATTTTCTGATGGAACTCTATCTGAACAATGAGCAATTCAGCAGTGCTGCAACTTTGTTGCCGGAGCTGCTTGCCGCAACCGATCTCCCGGTGGCTTATCGTGACCGGCTGGCAGTGATGCAGGCAGCGCTGGATGTGCGTAACGGGAAAGCGGCTCAAGGTAATGCCGCATTTGCCGAGCTGGGGAACAAGTTCGGGCAAGATCCGGCGCTGCTAGCCGAGGTGCTGAGCGCTTGCGTTCGATACAAGGCGAGTTGTCCCAGTGTCGCTGTGAACGCGCGTAATCTGGCAACGGCAAATCAAGGCGAGCGTTTTCGCAGCTTGCATTTCGCCGTCGGTGAACAGTACGCCGCCGAAGGAAAGAATGACCGCGCACTGATCGAATTGGAAATGGCGCGCGACAAGAGCAACAAGAACCGGATCGATACCAATGATCCCCTGTTACTGGTGCGTTTGGCCGACCTGTATTTTGCGGGCAAGAGTTTTTCCGAATCCCTTGAGATATATTTTGAAATGAGCAAGGAGTTCCCTGCGGTACGCCAGTTGCAAGAGACAGGGCAGGGTGTATATTCGACGGAGTATCGCAGCGCAGGCGATGCCAAAATATTTTAGTGGTTTTGGTTTTTGTGACCTTAGGTTTTAGTGAGTTCCAGTACTTGCCTTTAAACAATAGTGAGGGTTGAAACATGAAAAAAATACAAACACGGATGTTTTGGATGCTGGTCGTGATGTTCGGTTTGGCCTTAGGCCACACCGCCGCATACGCGGATGCTGCGCCAGCCTCCGCCAACAAAGGCTCCGGCTTGAGTTACGGTGAATATGGCCGTCCTACCACGCTCGATCCCATCACCAGCAATGACATGATTTCGATGCGCATCACCGAGCTGTTGTTCAATGGACTGGTGGGTATCAACAACAAACAGCAGATCGTGCCCGAGCTGGCCGAAAGCTGGGACCAGTCAGCGGATGGCTTGGAGTACACCTTCCACCTGCGCAAGGACGTCAAGTGGCATCCAAAATCGGGAGAAGAAGCAAAACCATTCACCGCCGATGACGTGGTATTCACCTACAACATCATGATGCATCCGCGTACTGTCACGCCGCTCAAGGTGCGTTACGAATTCGTCAGCGAAGTCAAAAAGCTGGATGCGAATACCGTGCGTTTCACGTTGAAGCGTCCGATCATGAACGCGCTGCCGAAATTCACCTTCAAGATCATTCCCGAATTCGGCCCGGCGAACGCAGCATTCCTCGGTCGCGATGACCCGTTCGTGCAGAACCCGATCGGCACCGGCCCTTATCGTTACAAGGAAACCACGGCCAACGGCGAGATCGTGCTGGAAGCGAACCCGGATTATTTCAAGGGCGCACCGAAGATCACACGCTTCGTCGCCAAGCCGTTCGCCGACCAGAACATCATGAATCAGGCGCTGATGTATGGCAGCATCGACATGTCGGTGCTGGTCAATCCGCGCAACGTGCCGGAGATCCAGGGCGACAAGCGCCTGCGCCTGCAATCTTACAGCGCACTGTCCTACCAGTTCTTTGGCTACAACACGCGTAATCCGCTGCTGGCCGACAAGCGCGTGCGCAAGGCTTTCACACTGGCGATCAATCGCAGCGAGATGCTGAGTTCGTTTTTCAACAATCAGGGCACCGTGATCTCGGGGCCGTTTGCACCTGGCTCATGGGCTTACAACCTGGACGTCAAGCCGCTTCCATACGACATTGAGGCAGCTGAAAAACTTCTGTCTCAGGCGGGTTTCAAAAAGGGCAGCGACGGTGTTATGGTCAAGGACGGCAAGCGTCTGGCGCTGACGCTCAAGGTGCCGATCGCCCAGGAAAGCGAATCGGTCAAACGCGTTGTGCTGGCTTTCAAGATCTATTTGCGTCGTGTCGGCGCGGATATCAATGTAGAGTTCCTCGAATGGCAGGCGTGGAAAGAAGCGGTATTCGCGAACCACGACTTTGACATCATGTTCGCTTCGTGGGTGTTCGACGACTCGGCGGATATTTCTTCGTTGTTCCACTCTGGCGAGATCGGTGCATGGCGTAACAATTTCGGTGGTTATTCGAACCCTGAAGTCGACAGCCTGCTGGTCGAGGCGAAGAACACACTGGATCATGAAAAGCGCCGCACCATTTATCGCAAGCTGCACGAGAGACTGGCTGACGAGGCCCCTTACACGTTCCTTTGGACGCTCACCAATTATGCGGCTTACGACCGCAAGGTACGTGCGGTGCAAATCCATCCCTACAAGTTCTTCCCCTATGCCGACACTTGGTATATCGGTGAAGGCGGAGATGATAAAGCGGATGCGCCAGCGCCAACCAAGGCGAAATAGATGAGCTACAGTTCCAATCTAGAGCTGTCGTTGGATGGGCTGAGTATCGTCCATCGCGAGTTGTGTGATGCTCAAGGGTTGGGCAGGTGAGGCGTTCTTCATGGAAGGCAGTGGCGAGTGTGTTGTCTCAAGAGCTCGTCACCACCGCAGCCTTGCTGCTTGGCGTGAGTCTGGTGGTGTTCCTGATCCTGTACCTTGCGCCGGGAGATCCGTTTGCTGCACTGCTGGGAGGCCGCAATCTGTCGGGTGCGGAGCGCGATGCCGCGTTTGAGGCGCTCGGCATACCCAAGACCTGGTATGGACAATATCTGACCTGGATCGCGCATGTGCTGCAGGGAGATTTCGGCATCTCCATGCGCAGCGGCCAACCTGTGGTGCGCGAGATATTCTCGAGCGGGATGAAGACCCTGTTCCTGACGGTGGGTTCGCTCATCGTCACGCTTGCGGTTGCGGTTCCCATCGCCGCATATTCGGCAGTGCAGCCTTCCAGCCTGCGGGCACGCGCGGGTACATTGCTGGTGTATCTGTTCTCGGCGCTGCCGACGTTCTGGTTGGGCTATATGCTGATCTATTTCTTCACGCGCAAATTAGGTCTGTTCCCGATACTTTCGGCGACGGATGAGACGCAGGAATATGGCTGGCTATACGCCCTGTTGCCGGTGGTTTTGTTGGGCTTGGGCAATGGCGCGCTTTCGGAGATTGTGCGTTATTTGCGCGAAGAAATTTCGCGCGTCATGAGCGAGGAATATGTGCGCACTGCTCGTGCGAAAGGGGCTTCGATCTGGCGTCATGCGTACAAGGAGGCATTGTTGTTGCCGGTGTCGCAGATCATCGCGGCGAAGATGCCTTTCGTGCTGGGAGGCGCGATCATCGTCGAGCAGGTGTTCAACTGGCCGGGGCTGGGCCGCGTTGCCTGGCAGGCAGCACAAGATCGCGATTATCCCGTCATCATGGCAGTCACTTTGCTGGCCGCCATTGTGGTGCGCCTGGGCAGCTTCCTGCATCGTACCGTGTATGTCGCAGTGAATCCGCGTGCATCCCAGCAATGATGGTTCTTGAAGAGTGATGAAAACAAATTACCATCAAGATGTCGATACCGTCAGTGAATATTCGCAGCTCTCGGCATGGAAGAGCGCGAGTACGGGCGATCGCCTGAATGTCGTTTACGGATTGACAGTGGTGCTAGTAGTCGTGGTGTCTTATGTCCTGGGTGCGTTCAGCTGGCTGCCTCACGATCCCGAGGCGATGGACCTCGATACCATGATGGCAGGCCCCTTCACCAACGGTTACCTGCTCGGTACTGATTTCATGGGCCGCGATATATTGACGCGGTTGATACTCGGGATACAAGCTTATTTCCTGCCCGGCGTACTCGCCGTCATCATCGCGCTTGGTCTGGGTTCTTTGCTGGGTGTGCTGTCCGGCTACTGGAGAAGGCGCTTCGAAGCGCTCGTCACATATTTTGCCAACCTGATCGATTCGCTGCCCCGTCTGGTTCTGATGCTACTGGTGATAGCGGCGTTCCGGCCCAACATTTATACCATCATGGTGGTGTTCGGCATCACAACTGCGCCCACTATCGCGATGCTGGTCAAGGGCAAGGTGATGATGCTGCGTGAGCGCAACTTCATCGAGTCGGCGGTGGCGCTGGGGTTGTCACCGGGCGTGATCATTTTCAAGCATATCCTCTGGTACAACTGTCGTGCGTTGCTGCTGATCCAGGCGACCATAGGCATGGCCGAGGCGGTGCTGATCGAGACCAGCCTGAGTTATCTGGGTTTCGGTGTGCAGGAGCCGACCCCGTCGTGGGGCAACATGGTGCAGGCTGGTGCGAACTATTTGCTGCAAGGCAATTTTTGGCCGTCCACCGCGCCGGCGATCGCGATCATGTTGACGGTGCTGGGCTTCCATTTGCTGGGTGACGGTTTGAACAACATCCTTGAGGGGAGGCAGAATCGATGAGCACTCCACCTCTCCTGCGCATCGAGGATCTGCGCACCTACTTTTATTCACGGGTTAAGCACGCGTTCGTACGTTCGGTCGATGGTGTCGATCTCGAAGTGGTGCGCGGCGAGACGCTGGGTATTGTAGGCGAGAGCGGCAGTGGCAAGAGTGTCACGATGCTTTCCGCCGTCGGGCTGGTGACTGCGGGGCCGGGCGTCATCACCGGTAAGGTGACTTTTCACGACGAAGCCCCGCAGGATTTGTTGCAAGGCCTGGACAGCAACGTCAAGATCGAGCGCCGAGATGGCCGCATCATGCACATCACCAAGGATAATCAGGCCTGGCAAAAACAGGCCAACCTGAATCTGCGCGGCGTGCGCGGCGGAAAAATCTCGATGATTTTTCAGAATCCCAGGGCAGCGCTCAATCCTTTTGAAACAGTAGGGCATCAGATCGCGGAATCGGTGCGCTTGCACACAGGCATGAAAAGCGCCGCGCAGGCAAAAGAACGGGCGCTGTATTGGCTCGATCAGGTGCGCATCGACTCTCCCCGCTTGCGCTATGACAATCATCCTTATGGACTGTCCGGCGGCATGAGCCAGCGCGCGATGATCGCGATGGCGCTTGCCGCCGAGCCGCGCATGCTCATCGCCGATGAACCCACCACCGGCCTGGATGCGACGATACAGGCACGCATCGTTGACCTGCTCGACGATCTCAAGACGCGCCTGGGCATGACCATGGTGCTGATCAGTCACGACATCGGAGTGATATCGCGGCTGTCCAACCGTATCGCCGTGATGTACGGTGGACGCGTCATGGAGACCGGGCCCACCGCCGAGGTGCTGGATGAACACGCCAACGGTCATCCTTATACACGGGCGTTGCTGGCTTCAACACCTCGACGAGAGAATGTCACGGCGACGGGACGCCTGCCGGCCATTGAAGGGGAGGTGCTCGATACCATCAATGTCCCCTGCGGCTGCCGTTTCCGGGCGCGCTGCCAGCGCGTCAACGATACGGTGCGCACACGTTGTGAAACCCGTGAGCCCGAGCTGTTCGAAATTGCGCAAGGCAGGCGTATCCGCTGCTGGTTGTACTCTCCCCAATAATTTTCCATCAAAGGGCCGACATGTCGCAACCGATACTAGAAGTGATAGAGTTGCGCAAGCATTTTATCCAGCGTCGCGGACTGCTGGATGCGCTTACACGAGAGGCGGATGCTCACGTGATCCCTGCCGTGGATGGCGTCAGTTTTAGGTTGCATGAGAACGAAACACTGGGGCTGGTCGGCGAGTCGGGCTGCGGAAAAACGACAACGGGCAAGGGCATATTGAAACTGATGATGATGAATGGCGGCGAGATCCGTTACCGGGGTACCGATATCACGGCTTATACGCCCGCTCAGTTCAGGCCGTTGCGCCGCGATATCCAGATGATCTTTCAGGATCTCGATGCGGCGCTCAATCCGAAGGTCCGCATAGCAGACACTTTGCGCGAGGCAATTCTCGTGCGCGAACCTGACGCCGATGATGCGGCAGTGCAGCGCCAAATATACGAGCTGCTCGATCTGGTCAATCTCAAAAAGAACAAACTCAGTAATTTGCCATCGGAACTGTCGGGGGGGGAGAAGCGCCGCATCGGCATCGCACGCGTGCTGGCGGTGCGTCCGAAACTGATCGTGGCGGATGAGCCTACCAGCGCGCTCGATGTTTCCATCCAGGCGCAGGTCATCAACCTGTTGCGCGACCTGCAGTCCAGGTTCGGTTTGTCGTTTCTGTTCATCTCGCATGATCTGCAACTGGTCGAACTGATGAGCCACCGCGTTGCCGTGATGTATCTGGGGCAGATCGTCGAGATGGGGCCGGCCAAGGAAATCGCACATACACCCAGGCATCCCTACACATCGGTATTGTGGTCATCCATCGTAGAGAAGCGCTCGCTGGAAGTGCCGGTCGGCGGCGGCTCGAGCGCCTGGGGTGTGTTCGACTTTGAACGTCCCAGCGGCGGCTGCCGCTTCGCACCGCGTTGCCCGGTCTACGCCGCGCGTGGTCGTCCCAGCGAGTGCACCGATCCGGCCAATCCACCGAAGCTTAAATCTACAGGAACGGATCACGTTGTGGCCTGCCATTTTCCGCTATAGACGTTTTAGCGGTGTTGAATAGGGCCGGAAACATATTACGCTTCAACGGGTATAGTGGACCCTGATTTTCAGACAATAGATTAAGGAAACACTGAACAAGTCTACCCGATAATAGGTTGGTGCGTTAATGGCTCGGGCCATTCAATGAAGGTAAAGAGATGAAACAGCAGACATTGGCAACGAGCGGATTTGAGGCATACCGCAAGACGACACGCAAAGCG
>JANXXH010000027.1 GCA_025350705.1 Gallionella sp. | reverse complement strand
CGTTCGGCAACAAAAAATGGCGCCTGCCGTAAAGCAAACGCCATCGGTGCTACAAGAGTGATGAAACGGTTATTTCAATGCCTCGATGCCAGCACCAAAATTGATATGAAATGTTGCCCCATCCATGACGAGGGCGGGCACGGACTTGACACCGGCAGATTCCGCTTCTTTCAGACGCGATTTGTTCTTGCCAAGATGGACGACCTCAACATCGTATTTCGCCGGGTCAAGCGCGTTCGCTACGTTCTGCTCAGCAGCAACGCATACAGGACATCCTGCGTGGTAAAAAATGGCTTTGGTCTTCATACTGTTCTCCTCGGTAGGTTGGAATCTGTGCCACATGCACCTACGCATATTAGGAACAGCTTTAACCCCTGCCTAGAAGGCACTTCCCGGTACCCCGGTAACTTTTTGGTGTAATTTGCAGAAAATGAAGGCAATAAAAATCTCGCCGTCGGCGAAATCCTATAGGCAACTTGAAGACGTGGTTGGCTGCAAATGGTTGCCGTCATTGAACAAGTAGCTTCAAACCAGCCGTTCGAATAAGGGCTTTGGCCTTTTTCGCTTCTTTTTCACTAGTGGGCTGTGGTCACGATTCATCTATTCGTATAGGCTATCGGCATGAACGAAACCATCAGCCAATGGGATGCCGCGAGTCGCCAGCTGTCCACAGCAATTCGGATGTATTTCAGTGGTGGCGATGCTGTATCGATTCACACGCTCGTCGGAGCGGCGCGTGAGATCTACGAGAAGTCTTGCCAAAAGGCTGGCGTCGACAGGATGTTCAACCACATTCGAGAAACTAACGAGGGTACGGACAAAGAACTTTGGGAAGTCATCAATGGAGCAAGGAACTTCTTCAAGCATCCACGCGAGTCCCTCGACGACAAGATCTCCTTCGCTGATCCCGACAACAAGGCCGCGCTATTTATCGCCAGCCACGATTGCGCGATGCTTTGCGGGGATAGGCAGCCGATCGAGGTTCAGGTCTTCAACATTTGGTTCATGGCCACGGAATTCCCGAGCGATGCCAAGGATGACGGCCATGGCGAGGCGATGGAGAGACTGCGACAGATCGACACGATGTTTCCAGGTTTGAGGGAAGCATCACCCGAGGAACAGAAACACCGGGGGCGAATTTTGCTCGCCCAGGCTTTGCGCGAGCCCAGTTTGACATCTATTCGGATGGGGTATCGCATCGCCAGATCGGAAGCTCTGATCAGCTGGATAGACCGGAAGATTGATGGTGTCGCGGTTCCGGTTAGTGACAGATCCCGCCTGGCGGGTGGATGCATCGACATGGCGATGGAACACCACAAGGCCATCGTTACCCTGATCGCCGCACGACTGCACGGCTCGGCCATGGCCTTGATCAGGCCCACATTCGAGGCTTATGTCCGTGGGGCATGGCTTCACCAAAGCGCCACCGATGCCGATTTGGACAAGTTTAAGACCGACAAGCTTGACAAGTCGTTCGAGGTTCTAATTACCGACCTGGAGAAGCTGGAAGCTTTCGAATGCGGCGTGCTGCTCAAGGCGAAGGAGGCCGCTTGGGCGAGGATGTGCGACTTCGCCCACACCGGTGTCGAACAGGTTATCCGGCGCAACAAGGTAGCGTCCATCGAGCCCAACTACGACGAGGGTGAGCTGGAAGAGGCCCTCGGCTTCGCGGACGCTATCGGCGCGATGTGCGCCATCGAAATCGCGCATCTCGCTAGCAACGTCACTCTCGCCAACGAGATTTTCGAGAACATCAAAAGTAACTTCTTGAACAAGCATTAGCCGTGGCCGATAACCGACTTTATAGATTAGTGAAGAGTTGCGCTGCTCCGCGCAATCGTCGGCAATTGCTCTTTGTGACCCTTTCAGTTGTCTGCCTGTATTACTTCTGGCACTTGCTTCTCGATCACCCCGACAAGGCACCAGAACTGCTTGTGACGATGATTGCCACCGGGATTGCGGCTTATGTGGGAGGCTGGGCAGCATTCGGCGCTGAACGGGAGCGACGTGTTGAGGAGGAACTGAAGAAGCGCGTCTCGGCGTCCAACAAGGCGATTTTTGTGGCCTTCACCATCTTTGAATCGCTCGACAATCTTCGGCGGTATTGCATTGACAAGGACGGTGCGCGTGCAAGTCAGTTTCGGGCGCTCGAAATTGACTCGCCGCAGGCCGGTATGATGCAAAGCGTCAGCTTTGACTTTGAAAGCCTCGGCTTCTTTCTCGATGCCGACGACAAAGTATCAGCGATCACACTGATGGAGTTGCAGGTCCTTGATTGGCACTATCAGATGGTAAGAAATACCGTAGAACTACGAGCTCGAGCAGCAGAGGAATTGCACGGCATGATGCTCGCACAGCATAACGCGAACATTGCCCCTGAAAATATCCAAACCGTCTATAGCGCCCATTTCCAAAAGCTGTCCGCGTTGACAGATCAGTTGGTGACCATGGTCGATGAAGGAATTGTGCTTGCAAGGAAGGCTGATGGGCGGCTACGCGCTGCACTAGCTCTGCAGTTCCCTGACCAAGAGTTCCTGCGAGTCAACTACGTTGAGCAGGCTCCTGTTGCCGAAAAGGTCGGGTAGTCGAATCTCAGCCTTCACGAACGACCGCTGGCGGGATGATGAAATGACGTAAACAGGTTGTGTCTCGTCTGACGCGCGAGGCAAGGCGGCTAACCCTTCATTCCACCGGATCTGCGCGAAAGGCGCGCATTCCGGTGAATTCAAACGTTGAATGTCCGGTTTGGAGTATCCGTAACGACAACTTTGGGCACATTGAAGACATGGCGGTTTCCCGAAAGCTGCCATTGAAATTAGTGGTGCATGGGCTAGGCAATTGAAATACGCTCTTCCCAGTGCCCAGATTTATCTCTTCGGGCGCGCCCGGAGCGATTCGAACGCCCTACCCCTTGGTTCGTAGTTGCTTTTTTGCATCGCAACTTGTTGTTTTTATTAACTTTAAAAGTGCCGCTTGTTCCTACTTTTGCACAGTTTTGTACCCTTTTTTACCCTGATTCACCAGAAAGTCACCAGACCATGACCCCTTAGTTGTGCACCAAGCCGTTATCAGCATCGCAAATCGCCACAGTCTTGCAACGCAAGTCTGTGACAAGACCTTGCACAAGAGCATCGCTTTTGTGCCTATCAACTGACGGTCAGATGACAGACAGACGTTCGACTGTATCCGGGTAACGCTCAACCATACGAATCAAAAGCGCAGCTTGCGCATTCGGGCTGGCTCGGCCCTGCTCCCAATTTTCCAGTGTGCGTTCGTTCGTGCGCAAGTACCTGGCGAATACGGTTCGCGACAAGTGCAGCTTCTCCCGCAGACTTAGCAACTCTTCCGGTGTGATAGTAGGAGCAGGTTTCTTCTCTACTACATGCTGGCGCAAAGTGATCTTGCCCTCGCGTGCAGATTCGAGTGCAGTGAATCCCTCTTTCAGCTCATTAAACAAGTTACGTTTTTTCATTTGATTCTCCTTGCGTCCAATTCCTGCTTGAGCAGCTCCTTCAAAGTTTTGCGTTGTGCTGCTGTTAGATCATCCATCTCGTCTTTGTTGTACACCGTGTACAGCCAGAATTGCTTGCCGGACAGCCACCAGTAGTAAATCACGCGGAGTCCGCCACGTTTGCCTTTACCTCGTTTTTCATCGGCGTAACGTACCTTGCGCAATCCACCCGTGCCTTCAATCACGTCGCCAGCTTCCGGGTTCTTCATCAGCATCTGTTGAAACTCACGAAAACTCTCGTCGTTCAGATAACTCTGCCGGTGCCGCTCAAAGGGAGGTAATTCAATGAAGGTGGCTTTCATAGGCCAATCATACGCAAGTTACGTATGTTGTGTCAAGGGGCTTGCGCAGTAACAACACCGTATCAATCCGCCACAGTCTTGCATCGCAAGTCTGTGACAAGAACTTGCACAAGAGCATCGCTGTTGTGGCTCTCTAATTATCTAGCAGCCTGTCGGACTTCTTTTACCAGCATTCACAAATAAAGCAACAAATGACAGCTTGTGGTGCGATATAGTTACACAAATTTATCCATGATACGAATCTGATTTATGAGCCGATTTCAACCTATCCAGCGCGACAC
>JANXXH010000017.1 GCA_025350705.1 Gallionella sp. | reverse complement strand
AACGTGTTGGCTACGACATAACCTGAAGGTTAGTCTACGCCGCAACAAGCCGCTACGCGGCGTGTTGTCGCCTAAACCTCCGCTCGCTTGCGTCTGATCTTCGGCGGTACACATGGGATGTAAAAAAAACGGGTGGGCTATGCCCACTATGTCGGGCAAAGCCCGACTTATCGCCACAATATATCGTGCGCGCAGCGCACACAAAACCACTTTTCAATTCCCCTGTGCGCCGCCGAGTAGCGCAGGCTGGTCAGGGGTGGTCGGCGAGGACTGTTTGAGCACGTGGACGCGTAGCGGATCGTGCGAGTTCCGCAGCCGCCTGACCAGTCGAGCAACACAGGGTACCGCGAAGCGGCGACAACACATTGTGCAACAGTTTGTTGCGGCGAAGGCTAACCTTTAGGTTATGCCGTAGCCACAAACCGGGGTCGCGTTCTTTTTGGTTACTTTTTCTTGGCGACTCAAGAAAAAGTGACTAGCTGCCGGGCTACCCCCGGCGGTGTTGATTTTGCATTTGATGTTGGGTTACGCGAAGTACCGCTAACCCAACCTACACAGCACACCCTTCGATACCTCAGGGCGAACGGCCTTGTTTGAAAGATCGCATTGAACACGCAAACCGAAAAAATTATCGAAGTCGCAGCAGCAGTGCTTCAAAAGCCCGATGGTACTTTCCTGTTAGCCCAACGTCCTCCCGACAAAATCTGGGCGGGCTACTGGGAATTCCCCGGCGGCAAGATCGAGTCGGGCGAGACGCCGCATCACGCGCTGGTGCGAGAGCTGCGCGAGGAGCTGGGCATAGAAGTTCAGACTGCCTACCCGTGGGTGACTTGTGTGTACACCTATCCGCATGCGACGGTGCGGCTGAATTTTTTTCGCGTGACGGCGTGGAGCGGCGAGTTGCATCCGCATGAAGGGCAGCAGTTTGCGTGGCAACCGCCCCTCTCCCTCTCCTCCTGGGAGAGGAGACAAGTTTTAGTTTCTCCTTTATTGCCAGCCAATGCGCCGATCCTGCGCGCGCTGTCGCTGCCATCTCTGTATGCGATCAGCAATGTGGCCGAGCTGGGGGAGGCAGAATTCATGCGGCGGCTGGAAGCCGCTTTGTGCAAGGGTTTGCGGCTGGTGCAGTTACGCGAGAAAAATTATTCGCGCGATGCAATGCGTGCGCTGGCGTTGAAGATGTTGCCGCTGATGCGGCAGCATGATGCATGTTTGATCATCAATGCTGACATCGAATTGGTGAAAGAGATCGGCGCGGATGGCGTGCAGTTGACTGGCGCGCAGTTGGCAGAATTGCGCGAGCGCCCCGATGTGGAGTGGTGTGCGGCTTCATGTCACAGTGTGGAAGAGTTGCGCCGCGCCGAGGAGCTGGGTTGCGATTTCGCGTTGCTGAGTCCGGTGCTGGCTACGCAGTCACATCCGGGTGCGCCTCACTTGGGTTGGGAAAAATTTGCAACGATCGCGGCGGCGACGTCGATCCCTGTTTACGCGCTGGGTGGTTTGACTCATGCTGACATGCAGATCGCATGGCAGCATGGTGCACACGGGATTGTTTTGTTACGTCAGGCTTGGTGAGGGGGTTCGGTGAATTCCTGCTCGTCCTCGGCAGCTGGTTGAGCAACGCGGTATTCTTCATTCGCCCACCGCCCAAGATCGATCATCTTGCAGCGCTCGCTGCAGAACGGGCGGAAGCGGTTGCTGGTGTCCCACTGATGTTCTTTGCCGCAATGCGGGCAGGTTACGACAGGTGGATTCTTTTGCTGCATGTGAACCTTTAAAAATTTACCTTATGTCGAGATGCTGCAGAAGGTTAACTCGAATGGCACATCCTGCTCGAACAGGGTGGTCTTCGCCGCGTAGTTGGCGGCGATGAAGCGGATGTTGATCGCGTATTTGTTGGCGCCGACTTCGGGGATGCACGCCAGATCCCGGCTTACGCGTACACGCAGCATTTGCGCGACGCGGCCGCCTTGCATTTGCTGGAAAGTGCCCTGATGCGCAGTGAAATTGAAGACCTTGCCGTTCTCGCGCAGCAGCTTCAGGATGATCTTTAATCCGGTACGCAGAGACAACAGCGGAGCCAGCCATGCGCGCAGGCTTTCGCGCCGCGCATTCGCATCCTGTTCTTGCCAGTAGTGGTAGGAGGGTAAATCGAATTCGCAGGTGCCGCCCGGCATGACTGAGCGTTGTTTGATGCCCATCAACCACTCATTCTCGCGCAGGTGCTGGCCGATCTTTCCGCTCATGGTGTGCAACAGCCCGGAAGCTTGCTCGATCTCGTTCAGGATCTCGTCCAGAGCTTGTTGGGAGATCGCCGGGTTGTTGTGCAAGCTGGCAAGCATGCGCTTCTGGCGTTCCAGCTCTTGCAGCAGATCGGATTTCAAGTCGGCGCGGCTGGTCACTTCAAGGATCTCAAACAGTGTGATCATGGCTGCGTGGTGATCCATGCTGCGGTCACGTTCGATGAAGTGCATTGCGCGCGCGAACAAATCCTCGAGACGCAACAGGGTGCGTATCTTTTCATTAAGAGGATATTCGTAGCTGATCATGCTGTCTGCTGTAAAGGAAAATCATTAGCGAACGATATATTGAATAACCCGGTATCGTCAATGGTTGCTTGGCATGTTCGAATAACGTTCATGCAGAACGGCAACCTGTTCGGACAGGTTGTCCAGGCCGTCATCGTTATGTATGACATCATCAGCCAGCCGCAGGCGTTCGGCCCGTGGCGTTTGCTGTGCGATGATGTTGCGCACCTCCTCTTCACTTATTCTGCTGCGTCCGGTGACGCGCGCGATCTGGATAGTTTCGTCGCAATCTACCACCAGCACACGTTGAACCAGTTGCCGGAACGCAGGACTTTCCGGCAACAGCGGCACGGCGATGATGACGTAGGGTTTGGTTTGCAGTTGAGACAATTTCACCTTGGCCTGTTCGTGTATCAATGGATGCAGGATCAGTTCCAGCCGTTGCTTGGCGACCGCATCCGAAAAAATCAGCTTGCGCATTTTTGCGCGATCCAGTGCACCGTCTTCCGTGATGTAATCTTTGCCAAAGGCCGCGCGGATCGCTGCGATGGCTTCGCCGCCACTCTGCGTCAGGCGGTGTGCGATCGCATCTGTGTCGATGATGCCCGCGCCATGTTTCGCAAACAGTTCGGCTACCGTGCTCTTGCCGCAGCCTATCCCAGCCGTGAGTCCGACAACGAAACTCATGTCATGGCAAGAAATTGTAAATAACTTTGCGTCAGCGTTGGCCCCCAGAATAATGCGATCAGCCCGCCGCCTGCCAGATAGGGGCCGAAGGGGATGGGTATGTTGCGGCCATGCTTGAGAGCGATGATCAGAGTGATGCCGACCATCGCGCCCACCAGCGAGGACAGCAGGATGATCAGCGGCAGCATCTGCCAGCCCAGCCACGCACCCAGGGCCGCAAGCAGTTTGAAATCGCCGTAGCCCATGCCTTCCTTGCCGGTGGTGAGCTTGAATAGCCAATACACGCTCCACAGCGAGAGATATCCGACTACCGCACCCAGCATCGCGTTAGGCAAATTGGTAAAGATGCCGAACAGGTTGAGCAGCAATCCCAGCCAGAGCAAGGGCAGAGTGATGTCGTCAGGCAGCAGTTGCGTGTCGAAGTCGATCGCCGTGAGCGCCAGCAACGCCCAGATCAGCAGCATTGCACTGGCTGCGATCAACCCGAATCCAAAGTGCCAAGCCGCATAGGCACACAGAATGCCGCTGATCGCTTCGATGATCGGATAGCGCGGCGAGATAGGCGCACCGCAACCCTTGCATTTGCCGCGTAACAACAGGTAGCTGATGACGGGAATGTTCTCCCACGCGCTGAGGGTGTGATTACATTGCGGGCAAGCGGAGCGTGGAACGACAAGATTGTAGGCGGGTGTGGCGACAGGCTCCTCGCCGCGCAATTCCGAGCATTGTTGATGCCAGCCGCGATCCATCATTTTTGGCAAGCGATGGATCACCACATTTAAAAAACTGCCGACCATCAGCCCGAGGATCAGGCACGCAACTACAAATGCGGCGGGTACGGTTTGCAGCAGTTCCAGAAAACTCATTGTGCGGCCCCAATAACCGGGGCAAGCGGGCTGCAGGTTAAGGTTCGTGGGATGGAGCTAATACCTGATTCCTTGCGCCTTGTAACTCTTGCCGAAAATTTCATTAAATGACTTCGCCCATCTTGAAGATAGGCAGATACATCGCGATCACCATGCTGCCGATCAGCCCACCCAGCACCACCATGATCATGGGTTCCATCAGGCTGGATATGGCGGCAACAGCATCATCCACTTCTGCTTCGAAGAAGTCCGCTACCTTGCTGAGCATGGAATCCAGCGAGCCGGCCTCTTCACCGATGGCGCACATTTGCAAAACCATGCTCGGGAATAATCCGGTCTGTTCCATGGAGACGGTCAAACCGTTACCGGTGCTGATCTCGCGCTGAATGGCTTTGGTGGCATCGTAATACACCACATTGCCCGCCGCACCGGCCACCGACTCAAGGGCCTCGACTAAAGGCACGCCGGCTGCGAACATCGTGGCAAGTGTGCGGGTCCAGCGGGCGATCGTGGCTTTGCGGATCAGTGGCCCGAAAACAGGTAGTTTTAACGTCAACCTGTCCATGAAGTCCTGCATTTTTTTGCTGCGCTTCCAGAAATAGAAGAAAGAATAAAAGCCGCCGCCGATTCCGCCAAAGATCAGGTACCAATAGCTTACGAAGGCATCGGAAACAGCCATCAGAACCAGGGTCGGTGCCGGCAACTTCGCGCCAAAACCATCGAACAGTTCTTTGAACGCAGGAACCACAAAGATCATGATCACGGCGGTGATGAGAAACGCCACCACGACGATGGAAAGCGGGTAGACCAGGGCTGACTTGATCTTGCTCTTGAGGGCTTGGGTTTTTTCCATGTAACTAGCCAGACGTTCCAGCAAAGCGTCCAGAATGCCCGCTGCTTCACCTGCGCCGATCAGGTTGCAATACAGCGCGTCGAAATACAGCGGGAATTTCAGGAACGCCTGCTGCAAGCTGCTGCCTGTCTCCACGTCGGTTTTGATATCCATCAACAGTCGCGCCACCGAGGGGTTGTCATGGCCTTTGCCCACGATGTCGAAAGCCTGCAACAAAGGTACGCCCGATTTCATCATGACGGCCAATTGACGGGTGAATAATGTGATGTCTTTGGGGGTGATGGCCTTGCCGCCTTGCTTTGCTTTTTTTATTTTTGTTACATTGATTCCCTGGCGGCGCAGATTGGTGGAGGCGATGGTTACGCTGGCTGCGCGCATCTCGCCTTTGACCGGCTTGCCGGTTTTATCTTTTCCTTCCCATGTGAAACCATATTCTTTCTGCTTTGGTTTTTGAGCTTTTGCTGCGACAGCCATAGCGTCTCCAGAGGGTTCTCAGTTGATGTTTACGGGCATCATGCCGAGCTTTACGCCTCTTGTAAAGGCATGTTTTCTACTGTCGGCTTTTAGATATCGCCGGAAAGATGCGCGCCACCTTCACGATGCGATCCTGCGTCTGGATGATCTCTATCGGATAACCTGCGATTTTCAGGCTGGTGCCTGTTTCGGGAATATCTTCGAGGTGTTCGAGGATCAGGCCGTTCAGTGTTTTTGCGCCCTCCAGCGGCAGATGCAATCCGAGTTTACGATTCAGTTCGCGCAAACTGCTGCTGCCTTCCAGCAGAAGGCTGCCGTCAGCCTGGCGCAGAAATTTGCCGGCTTGCAGGGGTGATTGCGTCGTGAATTCCCCGACGATTTCTTCAAGGATGTTTTCCAGCGTAACCAGGCCGAGCAGCTCGCCATATTCATCTACCACCAATCCCAGCCGCGAGTGTCGCTCCTGGAACTGCTGCAGTTGCTTGAGTAAGGGTGTGTCGGAGGGGATGAAGTAAGGTTCGTTGAGTATTTCGCGCAGCCGGGTCAGATCCAGCGTTGTTTCTTGCAGCAGGGCCGGGACGCGTTTGATATGCAGGATACCGATGATGTTGCTGGGCGTGTCGGCATAAACTGGCAGCAGAGTGTGGTGGCAGGTGATGATCTGCTGGCGTAATTCGCTTGCTTCGGTGTTGATATCCAGGGACTCGATCTGGTTGCGCGGAATCATCACATCGTTCACGGTGATGCGCTCAAGATCAACCAGGTTGAGCAGCATCTTCTGATGCTTGCGCGGCATGAAGTGTTCCGCATCCAGCACCAGTCCGCGCAATTCTTCAAAGGTCATTTTTTGTTTGCTCTGGTCGGTTTCAATCTTGATGCGCAGCAACCACAGAAAGCCTTTTACGATGGTGGTGGCTACCGAGACAACCGGATGAAACAACGTGATCAACGGCGTGAGCAAATAACTGGCCGGCAGTGCGATGCGTTCCGGAAAACTGGCCGCGATGATCTTGGGCATGATCTCGCTGAATACCAGCAAGATGAAAGTGAGTGCCAGGGTGCCCAGCAATATCGCCCAATCGTTTTGTCCGAACAGGCGCAGGATGATGATATTGGTTAACGCAGCGGCAACGACGTTGAGCAGTGTGTTGCCGAGCAGGATGGAGCCGAGCAGCTTGTCCACTTTGCCCAGCAGCCGGGCGGTAAGCTTGGCACTCTTGTTGCCCTTGCGTACCAGATGACTAAGGCGGTGGCGGTTAAGCGCCATCATGCTGGTTTCCGAGCCGGAAAAAAACGCGCTGCAAACCAGCAGCAATAGCAAGATGCCAAACAGTGTGACTAAAGAGATGTCGTCCAAAGTGATGCCCTAGTATTGTGGTAGCGGGTCATTGTAATGGCGGATCATTTCGACGATGGGAATAGTGGGTGAGTGGTAAGCGGGTGTCAAGTGCTGCGCCGGTTGCTCAATACCGTCAACAACACGCCGGCGATCACCATCGGCAAACTCAGCCATTGCCCCATGCTCATGCCCAAAGACAGCAGACCGAGAAAATCGTCCGGCTCGCGGGTGAATTCGACGAGAAATCGGAAGCTTCCATAGCCTATCAGGAACAAGCCGGACACTGCGCCGACAGGGCGGGGTTGGCGCGCATACAGCCACAGCAGCGCGAACAGCAAAACTCCTTCCAATGCGAATTCATAAAGCTGGGAGGGATGGCGCGGCAACGGATCAACTTTGGGGAAGATCATTGCCCATGATACGTCAGTGGGCCGTCCCCATAGTTCGCCGTTGATGAAGTTGCCGATGCGGCCAAACGCCAGTCCGGGCGGTACCAGCGGGGCGATGAAGTCGGTCAGTTGCAGCCAGCGCAGATTCTGTTTGCTGGCGAACCACATCATTGCCACTAACACGCCAAGAAAGCCGCCGTGAAAAGACATGCCGCCTTGCCAGACTGCGAAAATCTCCAGCGGATGCGCCGAGTAATATCCGGCTTTGTAAAACAGCACATATCCCAGGCGGCCGCCGAGTATCACCCCAAGTACGCCATAGAACAACAAGTCATCAAGCAGTTTGGTATCGATCTGCGGATCATTTAGCGTGGCGATGCGTTTGCGTCCGAGCCACAGAAAGGTAATGAAGCCGGCGAGATACATCAGTCCGTACCAATGAATGCCGAAGGAGCCGATGTGAATGGCGACAGGGTCGAATTGCGGATGAACGAGCATGTGAGAATCAGGTAAAATTAAAGTGTCGATTATACGGACATCTTTGCAGGCCGTCGCGAGCTGCCTCAGATATGCAAATAACAGTCGCGGTCAAGACCGCTCCAGTACGCATGATTTTCAAAAAATGAAAGAGTATAAACATGACCACAGCACAGCACACAAACGCGCAATTTGGTATTAACGGACAACTTGAATTTCGTGAAGATGCCGGCGGCTTGGTCGTCGCGGAAATCAGCAACAAGCAGGCAAGCGCATCGCTATGTTTGCAAGGCGCGCATCTGATGACCTGGAAGCCAAAGAGCCAGGCAGTGCCTGTGATATGGCTTTCGCGCGATGCCAAGCTGGCAGCGGGAAAATCCATACGCGGCGGCGTGCCGGTATGCTGGCCGTGGTTCGGCGCGCATGCAACCGAATCCGCTTTCCCCGGACATGGCTATGCGCGTACTGTGCCTTGGCATGTAGTGGAGTCGGGCACCGAGCCAAGCGGCGCGACGCGCCTGACGCTGCGTTTGGTGGAAAGCGAAAAGACGCGCGCGCAATGGCCTCATGCTTGCACGCTGGATCTGACCGTGATCGTCGGCGAGACGTTGCGCATGGAAATGACTACCGAAAATACCGGCGCGTCCGATTTCACGATTGGTGAAGCGCTGCACACTTATTTTCAGATTGGCGACATCGGCTCGGTTCGCGTGAAAGGATTGGAAGGTTGCGAGTATTGGGACAAGGTCGGCGGCTCTATGCTCAAGAAGCAGGAAGGCGCGATCAGTTTTTCGGGAGAGACCGATCGCGTCTACATCAATACCGCAGCCGAGTGCGTGATCGAAAACATTAAGCTCAAGCGCCGCATCCATGTTGCCAAGTCCGGCAGCCTTTCTACCGTGGTATGGACGCCATGGACAGAGAAGGCCAACAAGATGGGCGATATGGGCCAGCCGGATGGCTGGCGCGAGATGGTGTGCGTGGAATCGGTGAATGCAATCGAAAACGTGGTGAAAGTCGCGGCGGGAACTAAACATACCCTGATAGTCGAGTATAGAGCTGAGCCGGTTTAGCAGCTTTGTTCAGGAACTCGTTGAATTAATTATGTGAGGAGTGGGTGCTGCATATTCAGGAGTCCGTGGTCAGGCGTTGGAGTCCTTGGTGGATGTTCCTATGTATGTTAGTCAAGTTGTGAGGCCTCGAATTTTGGCGTGTCAACTACAGTAGGGTGAATAGCGTTATGGACATGCCGGAAAATTAGTTGGCAAAATGGGCCGAGTTGTTTAGAATTGGCAGTGGAGGAGAGTCCTTCGCATCGTTTCAAATATTTCAATTAAAAACGGAGAGAACATGAAGTCTATTATCGTAAGCATGATCGCAGCAGCAGGTTTGATGGTTGCAGGTGTCGCAATGGCAGAAGACATGCCGGAACTGGCCAAGAAGAGCGGTTGCACCGCTTGCCACGCAGTTGACAAGAAGGTGGTTGGTCCAGCTTGGGCGGATGTGGGCAAGGCATATAACACCACTCATGAGACCTCAACTGGCAAGAAAACAGCAGACATCTTGGGTGGTAAAAGCGCTGAGGACTATCTGGTAGAAAAAGTTTCCAAGGGCGGCACAGGCAACTGGGGTACTGCAGCTATGATCCCAAATGCACCTAAGGTTTCCGAAGCAGACATCAGGACTCTGGTTAAGTTTGAATTGAGCCACAAGTAATCCTGGAGCAATCCTGAAAAAGCCGGCGCAAGCCGGCTTTTTTGTTGCCTGTCGCTAAATGCGCGCCGGAAGTAAAGCCATCCCTTGAGTTCGGCGACAATTCAATGTTTAATGGGACGTCAACTTTCGCCTGGGTAGAGGCGTTATTCAATCGCTAGAAACATTTGGTGTCAGAGTAGCCGGTTGTCAAAACCAAGCTGTCTGGGTGTGTTGTTAGAGTTCTGGTTTCTTGCAACTACTGCGTATCCCTTGCGGGCGGACATGCAACTTTATGGCGGCTTTGACGAATGGCTATGCAAAGCAGACGGGGTTGTCTAGAATCGCACGTGGTAGCCAAACCTTTACAAGGTTCGAAGTGTTTAATCATGAAACGGAGAGACGTATGAAATCTATTATCGGAAGCATGGTTGCAGTGGCGGGTTTGATGGTTGCAGGAAGCGCAATGGCGGAGGAAATGCCTGCAATGGCGAAGAAGCTCAACTGCACTGCCTGCCACGCCATTGACAGAAAGGTGGTTGGCCCATCGTGGAGAGATATTGCCATCAAGTACAGAGGTGTTGGTAAATTTACATACAGCGGCAAGGATTATCCTTTGGTTGAAGGTCTGGTGGTGAAGATCTCCAAGGGCGGCTTCGGCAACTGGGGTACTATGCCTATGCCGCCAAACGATACAACAGGTGCTAAACAAGCAGAAATCACTGAGTTGGTTAAATTTGCACTAGGTTTGCCTGCCAAGTGAGTTTAAAGCTTCATGCAGAAATGGCCGGCGCAAGTCGGCTTTTTCTTGTCCGTTAACTTTATTCTTGTCCGTTAAATTGACAAGCAGAGCGCCTGCTCCGCATAATCCGCGCATGTTCATCAAGGGATTAACCATGACAACTGATTCTTCTTTTGCACGCACGCTATTTCTTGCCACCATTCCATTGGCGCTGTTTTCTTTGGCGCTGTCCGGGTGCGAAAAATCGCCCACTACCGGTCAAATTGCAGCCGGCGAGTTGGCGGTGCGCATTGGCGCATCGGCACCGTTGACCGGCCCGCAGGCGCACCTTGGCAAGGATAACGAGAACGGGACGCGCATGGCGATAGAGGATGCCAACACCAAGGGCATTGTGATTGGCGGGCGCAAGGTGCATTTCGAGCTGATCAGCGAAGACGATCAAGCCGACCCCAAGACGGCGACCATTGTGGCGCAGAAACTGGTGGACAACAAAGTCAGCGGCGTGATCGGTCACATGAATTCCGGCACCAGCATTCCTGCTTCGAAGATTTACAACGATAGCAGCATCGTTCAGATATCGCCCTCTGCTACCGCAGTGAATTACACCGCACAGGGTTTCAAGACTACATTTCGAGTGATGGCGAATGATGCGCAGCAAGGCCGTGTGCTGGGCGAGTATGCTGCGAAAAATCTGGCGGCGAAGAACATCGCGGTGATCGATGACCGCACTGCTTACGGCCAGGGTCTGGCGGATGAATTCATCAAGGCCGCAAAAGCCAATGGCGCGCAGATCGTCGCACACGAATACACCAACGACAAGGCGATGGACTTTACTGCGGTGCTGACCGTGGTTAAAGGCAAGAAGCCGGATCTGTTGTTCTACGGGGGGATGGTTCCGCAAGCCGCACCGATGGCGAAGCAGCTCAAGGCTCTCGCGCTGAATTTGAAATTCATGACGGGTGACGGCGGATTTACACCGGAATTCATCACGCTGGCGGGTGATGCGGCGGAAGGCGTATACGCCACATTGCCTGGAGTGACACTGGACAAGATGCCTGGCGGCAAGGAATTCGAAAAGCGCTTCGTTGCCAAGTATGGGGCTATCCAGCTGTATGCGCCTTATTGCTACGACGCCGTGAACATCATGATCGCCGCCATGCAGAAAGCAGGCTCGGTTGAGCCAACCAAATATCTCCCCGTACTTGCCGGAATTTCCTACGAAGGCGTGACGGCGAAGATACAGTTTGACGAAAAGGGCGACTTGAAAGGCGGCGCGATCACGATGTACCAGGTGAAGGGCGGCAAGTGGCAGCCGCTGGAGACGCTCGGTGCGATCGCACCGGCCGCGCATTGAAGCGTATTTGAAGCAATGACCTGAACGACACCTCAGCGTGTCGTTTTTGTTTGCCAACCATGGAAATCCTCTTACAACAAATCATCAATGGCCTCGTGCAAGGCAGCGTCTATGCGCTGGTCGCGCTGGGTTATACCATGGTGTACGGCATCCTCGGCCTGATCAACTTCGCGCATGGCGAGGTGGTGATGATAGGCGCGATGCTGGCACTTTCCTCATTGACCACTTTGCTGGGGATGGGCATCCCTCCCGTGCTGGCATTGCTGCTCAGCATAGTACTGGCGATGCTGGGTTGCATGGCGCTGGGCTACAGCATCGAGCGCATCGCCTATCGCCCGTTGCGCCATGCGCCTCGCCTCGCGCCGCTGATCACCGCGATCGGTGTCTCCATCGTGTTGCAGAATCTGGCGATGATGATATGGGGACGAGAATATCATTCCTTCCCGCAATTGATCGCCAGCCATCCGCATACTTTCGGCGGCGCGATCATCAATGATATCCAAGCCATCATTTTCATTCTGGCATTGGCGATCATGGCCGGGCTGATGGTGGTCGTGCATCGCACCCGGCTGGGGCGCGCGATGCGCGCGGTGGCCGAGAACCAGCATGCCGCTCAACTGATGGGTGTAGACATCAACCGTGTGATCTCGATCACCTTCATGCTCGGCTCGGCGCTGGCCGCGATAGCAGGGTTGATGGTCAGCGCCAACTACGGCTTGGCGCATTACTACATGGGTTTCCTGCTTGGCCTGAAAGCCTTTACCGCTGCGGTACTGGGCGGCATAGGCAACCTGCGCGGCGCGATGCTGGGAGGCCTGTTGTTGGGATTGATCGAGAGTCTGGGTGCGGGCTACATTGGCGACTTTACGGGCGGATTCCTGGGAAGCAACTACCAGGATGTGTTCGCGTTCTTTGTTCTGATCGCGGTGCTGGTGTTCAGGCCATCCGGTTTGTTGGGCGAACGTCTTGCAGAACGCGCATGAGGTCTGATAAAAAATCCAGGATTTTGTTCGCCGTGCTCGCTATTGCACTGCTGTTGTTACCCTTTATCACCGACACATTGTTCGGGCGCGGCTGGGTGCGCATCGTGGATTTCGCGATGCTCTACATCATGCTGGCACTCGGGTTGAACATTGTGGTCGGTTATGCTGGGCTGCTTGACCTGGGCTACATCGCCTTCTTCGCGGTGGGCGCATATTGCTATGCGTTGACCGGTTCGCCGCATCTGGCACTGGCTTTTCCGCTGGTGTTTCCCGATGGCGTGCACCTGTCGTTCTGGATCGTGCTGCCGCTGGCGGCTTTGCTGGCGGGTGGTTTCGGCGTGCTGCTCGGCGCGCCGACATTGCGCTTGCGCGGCGATTATCTGGCCATCGTCACGCTGGGCTTTGGTGAGATCATCCGCATCTTTTTGAATAACCTCAATGCGCCGGTCAACCTGACCAACGGACCACAAGGCATCAGCCGTATCGATGCGGTCAATGTGGCGGGCGCGCCGTTGAGTGTCACTCAGAATATTCTTGGAATATCTTTTCCTCCGGTGCATTTGTATTTTTATTTATTTCTCACGTTCACCGCGCTGGTGATATTCGTTTCGCATCGCCTGGAAAAGTCACGCATAGGCAGAGCGTGGATGGCGATACGCGAAGACGAGATCGCCGCCTCTGCGATGGGCATCAACACGCGCGATTTAAAATTGCTGGCCTTTGCGATGGGCGCGATGTTCGGCGGCGCATCCGGTGCGCTGTTTGCAGGATTTCAGGGCTTTGTCAGTCCGGAAAGTTTCAGTCTGATGGAATCCATCATGGTGTTGTGCATGGTCGTGCTGGGCGGCATGGGCAATATCATCGGGGTGATACTCGGCGGTGTGCTGCTGGCCGTGTTGCCGGAAGTTCTGCGCCACAGCGTCGTGCCGATGCAGCAGGCCATGTTCGGCAAAATAGTCGTTGATCCGGAAAGCTTGCGCATGCTGCTGTTCGGCACGGCGTTGATCGTGATGATGTTGTACCGGCCGGCGGGCTTGCTGCCATCGCGCGTGCGTCGCCGCGAGCTGGGCAGCGATGAAGTGGCGGAGAAGGCATGACCCTTCGACAAGCTCAGGGCAGGCTGGAGGCGGTCTATGACAACTCGTTACCGCTATTGCAACTCTCCGGTATCGGCAAACAGTTCGGCGGATTGAGCGCATTGTCTGACGTGTCGCTGCACATCCAGCGCGGCGAGATTTACGGCTTGATCGGCCCGAACGGTGCGGGCAAGACCACGCTGTTCAACGTCATCACCGGCCTGTATCAGCCAAGCGCGGGCGAATTCCAGTTCAATGGCACGCATTATCAAACAGGCAAACCGCATATGTTGGCGCAAGCCGGTATCGCGCGCACTTTTCAAAACATCCGTCTGTTCGCCAATCTCACCGCGCTGGAAAACGTGATGATAGGCCGCCATGTGCGCACACGTGCGGGCGTGTTCGGTGCATTGCTGCGCAATCAGGCAACACGTAATGAAGAGCATGCCATCGCCGAACGCGCGCGCGAATTGCTGCATTACGTGGGCATCAGCCAACCTGCGCAAACCCTTGCCAAACATTTGTCCTATGGAGAGCAGCGGCGGCTGGAGATTGCCCGTGCACTGGCAACCGATCCGCAACTGCTCGCGCTCGACGAGCCTGCCGCGGGCATGAACGCGACCGAAACCGCAAGCCTGAGAACATTGTTGCAAACCATACGCGATGGCGGCGTCACCGTGCTGCTGATCGAGCATGACGTCAAACTTATCATGGGGCTGTGCGACCGCGTCGCGGTGCTGGACTATGGCAAGAAGATCGCAGAAGGCGTGCCTGAGGAAGTGCGTAAAGATCCCGCCGTGATCGACGCTTATCTCGGAGGCGGCAATGACTAAACCATTGCTCGAAGTCCGCGATCTGCAAGTTGCCTACGGCGGTATCAAGGCTGTCAAAGGAATCAATTTGCACATCGCTCCCGGCGAGCTGGTTACGCTGATCGGCAGCAACGGCGCGGGCAAGACCACCACGCTGAAAACGCTGGCGGGCTTGCTCCATCCGTCCGGTGGACAAATTCAATACGACGGCAGGAATTTGCACAATGTTGCGGCGCATCAGCGCGTGGCTATGGGCCTGGCTTTGGTGCCGGAAGGTCGCGGCGTATTTGCGCGCCTCACCGTGCAAGAGAATCTGCAAATGGGTGCATACAGCCGCGATGATAAAAACGAAATCGCAGCAGACCTTGCACGCATGTATGAACTTTTTCCGCGTCTCGCCGAGCGCCGTGAGCAATTGGCCGGAACGCTTTCCGGCGGTGAGCAGCAGATGGTCGCGATGGCGCGCGCTCTGATGAGCCGTCCGCGCCTGCTGATGCTGGATGAGCCCAGCATGGGACTCGCGCCACTGATGGTGCAGAAGATATTCGAGACCATCCGAGATATCGCGGCACTGGGCATGAGCATCCTGTTGGTCGAACAAAACGCCAGGCTCGCGCTGCAAGTTGCCGTGCGCGGCTACGTGATGGAAAGTGGCGCAATCACTTTATCGGGTGAAGCCGGAGAACTGCTAGGCAGTGATGCGGTGCAACATGCATATTTGGGAGCTTAGTCCGAGTTGATTTCGGGCTTTGACCTGGCTATTAACCCTTCGATTTAGTAAGGTGCAATAGAAGGCCGTCCGGCAAGGTTCACTGAGCAGAAAAGTCCAGGTTGCTTTCTTAAAACCCAATCATATCAAGGCCGCTCGCCTTTTTAAGATGCGTATTTTCAATATTCAGCATCAAAATTGACGGGAGTATTTCAACGGTATTGACCATAAACTAACTGGTATATGATATGCAATCGGGCTATGCAACTTGGTTGTTCGTTTGGATGGGGGAGGGCGCGTACCATGCACCATCATCCAATTTAGCTATGTTTGCTTCTATTTCCAGAAGAATTATGCTAAGTTTAGTCTTGTCAGGATTTCTCCTGCACAAACCGTTTGCTTGTTTTCTATAATCATAACCACTTCATTTGGGAGCGACACATGGCAACAAAAAGCAAGGCGTCAAAGAAACCCAGCACAAAGACCGAGATCCTTGGTCATATTTCTGAAAAGACCGGTCTCAAGCGCAAGGAGGTGAGCGCAGTGTTCGACGAGCTCGCCGTCCTCATCAAGCGTGACCTGAAAAGCAGTGGCTTGTTCAACGTTGTTGGTCTGATGAAAATCAAGTTGGTGCACAAGCCATCAACGCCAGCACACAAGGGCATCAACCCGTTCACCAAGGAAGAGATGATGTTCAAGGCCAAGCCGGCGCGCAATGTCGTCAAAGTATTGCCCCTCAAGGGCTTGAAGGACATGGTGTAAGCAACAGGTTTACCGCCGTACCAAGGCTGGCAGCGAGGTTTGCTTCCAGCCGGTACGGCTTTTTTGCTACTCGCTCCACTGTGCCGTCAACATGCGGTCGCGTCTGTTCTCGGCAAGACGCAGCATGAACGCGCAATCTTCGCGGTGTATCGTGATGCCTCGGTCGCGCGTGACGTAGCCGACAATAACATCCCCCGGTACCGGGTTGCAGCATTTGGCGATGCGGGTCATCAGGTTATTCACCCCGCCGACGGTGATGTCTGCTTTTGCGGTGCGGCCAGTCGCTGGACGGAATATCTTTTGTTTGGTGGTTTCAATTACCTTGGTGGGCAGCTCTTCCTGAATTGCAACGGCGATGCGCCGCATGGTGATCTCATTGCGCCCGATGGCCGCGAGAAAATCTTCCGGTTTATTGAAGTGCAATCGCTGCGCCAGCTTTTCCTGATTGATTGAAGTGATGCCGAGCCGGTGCAGTTCGCGATCCAGTTGCGTTCGGCCTTGTGCGATGCTTTCATCCAGATTCTGATTCTTGAACCAGGCGCGCACCCTGGCGCGGGCGCGCGCGTTTTGCAGAAAGCCGAGTGAAGGGTTGACCCAGTCGCGGCTTGGCCCGCCCTGTTTGGTGGTGAGGATTTCCACGCGCTGCCCGTTCTGCAGTTTGTAACTCAGCGGCACGATGCTGCCGTCCACTTTGGCGCCGCGCGTGCGGTGTCCCAGATCGGTGTGCAGCGTGTAGGCGAAATCCACCGGGGTCGCGCCTTTGGGCAGGTCGATGACTTTGCCCTGGGGAGTGAGCACGTAGACTTGGTCATGGAACATTTTGTTTTTGAATTGCTCTTGCAAATCGCCTTGATCGGCCAACTCTTCTTTCCATTCCAATATCTGGCGCAGCCAGGCGATCTTCTCATCAAAATGCGTATCGGTTTTTCCGCCTTCCTTGTAGCGCCAATGCGCGGCAACGCCGAGCTCGGAATGCTGATGCATCTCCTGGGTACGTATCTGCACTTCGAGCGCGAGACCGCGCGGGCCAACCACGGCGGTGTGCAGTGAGCGGTAGTTGTTGCTCTTGGGGTGCGCGATGTAATCGTCGAACTCCCCGTCGATTGGCGGCCACAGTTCATGTACCAGGCCGAGCGCGGTGTAACAACCTTTAATGTCGTCCGCCTCCGCCGCGTTTTTGCGAAGTATCTGGCTACGAGAGGAGGCGGACGTCGGCATTCCCGCTCCCGACGCTTCGCGATGCCGTGTCATGCCACCTACCAGTATCCGCACTGCGCGCACGTCATAGAGCTCATTGAAATCCAGTTGCTTGCGTTTCATCTTGTTGATGATGCTGTAGATGTGCTTGGGGCGTCCGGTCACTTCGGCAGGTATGCCAGCACGACTCAATGATTGTTTTAATTGCGCCAACACGTCGGCGATATAATGCTCGCGATCGACCCTGCGCTCATCCAGCAGCTTGGCTGTCTTCTTGTAGAGTTCCGGCTCCAGATAGCGCACCGAAAGGTCTTCCAGTTCCCACTTGAGTTGCCACACCCCGAGACGGTTGGCCAGCGGCGCAAAGATGCTGCGGGTCTCTTGAGCGATCTGCGTTTGCTGTTGCGGATTTGCGCCGGACAGGTTGCGCAAGGTCTGGGTGCGTTCGGCGAGTTTGATCAACACCACGCGTATGTCTTGCACCATTGCCAACAACATCTTGCGCAGGCTCTCGATCTGTTGCTCGGCTGCCTCTTTTTTCTTTTGGTACTGGACGGGCATTTCGCTAAATTGCTGGATCTGCTCCATGCGCGAGATGCCTTCGACAAGCATCTTTACGTTGGTGCCGAAATCCATCTCGAGTATTTCTGCCCATGCATCGAGATACTCGGGCACCGCATGCAGTATGGTCGCAACGATGGTCTCATGATCCATGTGCATGCCGATCAGGATCGCAGCCGCGCCCAAGGCGTGTTGCAACAGTGGAGTGCCGGTGAGTTCGGTTTGTCCAGCGTAAAGCGGCTCGGCCAGTACGCAGGCGCGGCGTATCACCTCGATTTCTCCAGGAGCAAAAGTTTTTGAAAATGCATCAATCCAGGATTGGATGTTCTCGAATCCGTTTTCGGATTTTTGTTGGGCGGAGACCATGGGGCATTATTGCACTGATACACGAGAGACATAAAGCCACCAGGAACAAAAAGGGCGAGCCGATGAAGGGTCGTGTTGCTCTGCCATGCAATATACGCATACCGGGGTTTGATTCAAAGACTAACCCGTCGCAGATAAAAGCGTTTATCTCCAAGGTTGTGCTAAAATTCCACAAGATGGAAACGGGTAAAAATTCGTTGGCATTCTACGGAATGCCTTTTCAACAAATAGCTGGCAATTCATCGTATATATTGGCGGTTGGTAATGGCGGGCAGATGGAACAACAATTTCAACAATGCAGGCAGAACTTAGCTATGACATCGTGCGTCTGGAAGAATCGCGTCACCCGCAGCATCACGCGCATTAAAAATCCGACCGGACTTTCCCGCTGATGTTTTTCAAGGTTATTTATTACTTTCCAAGCCTTGCTATGATCAAAAAGAATTGCCGGGCTTGGCTTTGTCGCATACGTCCGGCGCGGAAAGTCGTTGGCGAGTCAACTTCACCATGATGGAATATGAAGCTCATCAAAACAGGGCCGTAACGCTTAAGTATCTTGCACCGGAAACAGTCGACGCGTATCTGGCGCAGTGCGGCGACCGGGTTACGTGCGTGGTTGGCTTTGGCAGCAGCCCGGCTGTGACTACGAAAACCGGATGTCCGGTGCTTTGGGTTGAAACTCCGGTATTGGGAAACGATGCAGCCTATGAAGTGTGGACAGGCAATAAGCCCGCGAGCCAATATCAGGATGAGTTAATCACTGGTGCGGGAAATGAAGATGTTTTTTTTGGCTGCTTGTCATTGCAAAACAATGCGGCAGAGGATTTGAGCCGGGTGGCCTTCAGCGCATACTCAGGCATATTCGAATTTCTTCAGCGCAATAACTACCCCAACCTGATCAGGGTCTGGAATTATTTCCCGGAAATCAATGTACCCAATAACGATATCGAGCGCTACCGAAGATTTAGTATCGGGCGCCATGAGGCTTTTATACGCTATCAGAAAAAGTTTGAGGACTCGCCTGCTGCCTGTGCGCTGGGAAGCCACGGCGGGCCGTTGGCTATTTACTTTCTTGCCGCACGTTCTTCCGGGGAACAAATAGAGAATCCCCGCCAGATCAGCGCGTATAGTTACCCAAAACAATATGGGCCGCGCAGCCCGACATTTTCAAGAGCTACGCTGGCTTTCAAAGATGCCGGACAGACTTTGTTTGTTTCCGGAACAGCCAGTATTGTGGGTCATGAGACAGTGCATCCGGAGTCGGTGGGCTTGCAAACACGCGAAACACTGGTGAATATCCGTACCGTGATCGAGCAGGCTGTTCGCAAGGGATTTGCTCCTTTTGATTATGCAAACAACTTGGCCCTTAAGGTTTATGTGCGTCATGCAGAGGATTTCGCCGAAGTATCGGCCATTATCCTGGAGGAATTCGGCACTCTGTCGGAGCTGATCGTTCTGCAAGCTGATATTTGCCGGGCTGATTTGCTGGTAGAGATCGAGGCGGTATGTTGGAACCCGGCAAGATGATGCGGTGGGGTTATCAAGTTTTCAGATGAGGCTCTTGAAAAGTATTATTATCACCGCAGTGGTGAGCGTATTCTTGGTGTCTTCAGCGATCGCGGAGCAGGTTCCACAGTGGGAGGCGGGGGCAGGTGCCGCATATATCGATTTTCCGCATTATCGCGGTTCAGATGAACGGCAAAAATACGTGTTGCCGATACCTTATTTGATTTATCGCGGCGACATTCTGAAGGTCGATCGTCAGCGGGTGCGCGGCTTGCTTTTCCATACTGAAGCGGTAGAGCTGGATGTGAGCATGAACGGTTCCGTGCCGGTCAGAAATAACGGGGCGCGGATTGGTATGCCCGACCTTGATCCCACGTTTGAAATCGGGCCGGTGTTAAATATATCGATGTACAAATCAGAATCAAAACAAGCCGAGCTTGAGCTGCGATTGCCTTTTCGTTCGGTGATCGCTACTGATTTCTCCTACTTGAGTGATATCGGCTGGATGTTCCAGCCTCACCTGAATTTGGACGTGCAGAATGTGTTCGGTCAAACGGGATGGAATCTTGGGATGGGCGCAGGCCTGTTATTTACTGATAGGCGCTACAACCAATATTTTTATGGCGTCGATGCCAACTATGCCCAACTTCCCGATCGTCCCGCGTACACCGCCAGCGGTGGTTATGCAGGCAGCCAGTTTGTTGTTGCACTGAGCAAACGTTTTCCGCGCTACTGGGTGAGCGGATTCGTGAAATGGGACAGGCTCCAGGGAGCGGCATTTTCGGGAAGCCCGCTGGTAAAGAGCAATGATTCAGCCACCTACGGTTTTGCTGTTTCGTGGGTGTTTGCGGAATCTTCGGTCAAAGTGGAAGATGACAACTAAAGTCGTATCTCGCATGAATATAAATGGGAGCTGGTCATGGGTGACGTGGTTGTGCGCGGAGTGGAAGTGATCACCGCCGGGTTTCGCACCTTATACGAATATATCGCGCTGTATGTTTCGCTCGCTGTTTTTGGTGCGGGAGGCATATTCTTTTCCCTCCTTGCAGCAGCGTTGTACCCGTTTCTGCCGAAGCGTTTGGGTGCGCGCCTGGGGCGGCTCCTCATCACCGATATTTTTTGGCCATACCTCCTTTTTATCGAAAGTACCGGCCTCTTCAAATGCGATGTATCTGCACTTGATGCACTCTCCAAAGACAAATCCATCGTCATCGTGCCCAACCATCCGGGTTTGATCGACGTGGTGCTGATCGGGTCGCGCCTGACCAATATCGTCTGCATCATGAAAAAGGATATACAGGACAACATCATGTTCGGCGGTTGCGCGCGTCTGGCAAGCTATATCCGCAACGATTCGACCGGAAACATGGTGCGCGCCGCTGTTGCGGAGTTGAAACAGGGCGGTCAGTTGCTGATCTTCCCGGAGGGCACCCGCACGGTTGTGCACCCGGTAAATAAATTCACCGGAGCCTTTGCACTCATTGCGCGCAGGGCGGGTGTGCCGGTGCAAACGGTGTTCATCGAGTACACCTCGCCGTTCCTCAGCAAAGGATGGCCGCTGTGGAAAAAACCGCAATTCCCGCTGACATTCAAGGTGACGCTGGGCAAGCGGTTCGAGGTTACCGGCGACACCCAATCATTTGTCGACGGTCTGGAAAATTATTTCAAAGAACAATTGTCGTGAGAAAAATTATTTTTGATGTTTCCATAATTCACGGCTGTAGTGATTTATGAAAACCCCTTCAGTCCTCGTAATGATTGAATAGGAACCTCATGCCTGCCCTATCCCATTCTCACCTCGTGCTCATCCCGTCCTATAACACCGGAGCAAAGCTTCTCGATACCGTGCGTCACGCGCTGGCAGTCTGGCAGCCGGTGTGGGTGGTGGTCGACGGCAGCACCGACGGTACAGCGGAAACATTGCATGTCCTCGCGGCACATACCCCGGAGCTGAAAGTTTTTGTCCTGCCGCGCAATCGTGGCAAAGGCGCGGCGGTGTTGCACGGCTTGCAACAAGCCGCCGCAGCGGGCTATACCCATGTGCTCACGATGGATGCAGACGGGCAGCATCCTGCTGACAAGATCCCGGAATTCATGTCGGTATCGCAAAAAAATCCGCAGGCAGCCGTGTTGGGAAAGCCTGTGTTTGACGCGAGCGCGCCAGCGTTGCGCGTGAACGGACGCAAGGTCTCAAACTGGTGGGCTAATCTGGAAACACTGGGTGCCGGGATAGGTGATTCGCTGTTTGGTTTTCGCGTGTATCCGGTTACACCCTTGCGTCAGATCATGGAGCGCAGTCCATGGATGCGGCGCTTCGACTTCGACCCTGAGGCCGCCGTGCGTTTGTGCTGGCAGGGTGTCAAGCCGATCAACGTCGTCTCACCCGTGCATTACTTCAGCGCGGCAGAAGGCGGCGTATCGCACTTTAAATACCTGCGCGACAACACCCTGCTGACCTGGATGCATATCCGCCTGATGTGCGGCTTCGTGCTGCGCCTGCCGCTGTTGCTGTGGCGGCGATTGGCCAGAGCTTAGGCCATGCACACAGTCATGAGCACCACACAAGTATTTCTGATCGCTATGATGCTGATCTTTACCCTTCCATATCTGATCTGGCGAGTGGGCAAGACCGAATACTACGCTCCTCTGGTGATAGTACAGATCATCACCGGCATCTTGCTTGGCCCCGGCATTTTGGGCAAAGTTTTTCCAGACTATTACACCTTCGTTTTTAATCCAACGGTGATCCAGTCGTTGAATGGCATCGCCTGGTGGGCGGTGATGATTTTCGTCTGGATCGCCGGTATCGAACTGGATCTGCAAAAGGCCTGGGAACATCGCCGCGAAAGCGGCATCACTGCCGGGCTGGCATTGGGAACGCCGCTGCTGTTCGGCTGCATCGCCGCTGCGGGAATGTTGATGTATGACGGCTGGATAGGTTCCAATGCGATGACCTGGCAATTTGTTCTGGGGGTCGGCATGGCCTGCGCTGTTACTGCGCTACCCATACTGATCCTGTTGATGGAGAAGCTGGAAATTCTGCGGCAGCCCATCGGCCAGCGCATTCTGCGTTACGCCAGTCTGGATGACATCGCGATCTGGGGTGTGCTCGCGCTGATCCTGATGGATTGGCAGCGCGTGGGTAAACAGGCCGGGTTTCTGCTTGGCTTCGCGGTAGTTGCTTACCTTTTCCGCAAACTCATGGTGTGGCTACCGGAAAAGGATCGCTGGTATGTGGGATTGATCTGGCTGGCCGCTTGCGGCTTCGGTGCCGAGTGGTCCGGATTGGACTTCATCATCGGGGCGTTTTTGGCCGGGGCCATCATGAATGCCGATTGGTTCAACCAGAAGCAGATGGACATGCTGCGCCACCATGTGCTGCTGATTGTCATGCCGGTGTTCTTCCTGAGTGCGGGCCTGCGAACCAATTGGGCATTGGGTGGAGCGGCGGTATTCATTGCCGCAGGGATGTTGTTGTTCGCCTCGGTGTCAGGAAAATTGTTGGGCACGCACATCGCCGGGAAGATACTCAAATGGGGACCGGGCGAAGGATCGCTGATCGGCTGGTTGCTGCAAACCAAGGCGCTGATCATGATCATCTTTGTCAACGTGCTATTGGATAAGAACATCATCACCAGCGAAACCTTCACGGCCCTGCTGCTGATGGCCGTCGCCAGCACCATGCTGACGGTGCCCGTGGTATCGCCGAAGCTGGAGCGCATGAAAGAGATCATCTTCAGGTCGAAGTGAGTCGAGCAGATCGTAGAATATTGTACAGTCTGTTCTATTCACCTTCGCATATCGGAAAAGTAGTGTCGGCTAGAACTGACATGAAGTGGCTTACTTAACTGCCGCTCTCAACTCTTATGTGACTTCAATCATGAAAATTCGCTGCCCGAAACCGGACGGTTGTGACGTGCCGTGCAGTACGCGATACCGAGCTGACCATTGAGCCCTGTAATAGCTAAGCCAAACGGGCGTGGATCACGCCCGATTCAAAGGATGGATGCACAAACATAAATAGCCGGATCGCTCCGGCTATTTATATGGTTGATGTCAAAGGAGTCTGGCCGTTTTGATTCCTTACAAAATTTATTTGGGCTCTGGCCCAGTATCATTCACGTCCCCGTATTATTCGTCACACATGCATAGCCTGTTATGGCGCGTTGTGGAACAGCACCATCGGCTTGTAGGTAAAGGCAGTGAACAGGGGCAGCTGGTCGAAGTAGTGCGGGTCGAACAGCGGTGCGCCACCAGAGCCGAGACGGATGGTGCCGCTCTGGCCGAGCGAGATGATGTTCTCGGCTTCGATCTCGGGCCGCTTCAGCTGGACGATCTGGGCATAGGTCGAGCGGTTGGCGAGCGGGACTGTCGCCAGCGTTCCGAGCAAGACGTGCTTGAACGGGATGACCCCGCGCGGCGTTGCCCAGTTGGCGGCCACCGGACCCATCGCCGCCGTCAACCCATACACAGCTTCGTCGAAGCTGTGCGACAGGACAACGTTGGCATCGATGCCGTTGAAATAGTCGCGGCTTAAGGGCACCGACGCGCCACCGGCGATGGCCTGGTCCAGGGCGTGCAGCAGTGCACCCGAGGTGGCTTGCTTGATCAACGAGCCTAGTTCGTCGCCGAAGGTGTTGGCGATCGCACGCTCCAGCCAAGTGGCGAAGATGACCTGGCCGGAGAGCATGGTGGTGCTGAGTCAGCAAACATGCTGCCGTCCCAACCTTCTAGCACTGCACGGGCCTGGGCGGCAACCGGGTGCTGCGGCGGTACAGCGTCGAGGGCTTTGAAGAGGTAGGGCAACAACAAGCGCGCCTCACGGCCGTTGCGGTTTACGACGTTGACACGGGCGATGTCTTTCGGGATGTCGCGCATGTCCTGGAGCGAGATATGCGTCTGCTCAAAGTGCTGGGCGAGGTCGCTGTAGCGGTGCATGCCGCCAAACGGCTCGGCGCTGAAGATCAGGCCACCGTCACCGTCTGCATACTCTGCGGTGGGCTTGTTGTTCCAGTTCGCAAGCCAGCCCTGCGCAGGATTGATCGATTTACGGATGGGCCGATAACCATCGAGCCACTCCGCCGAGCCGTCACCGGGCAAGGGCAGGCGTGGATCGAAGCCGGGGGCACGCAACGGGTTGCGGCCGGCCAGCCAGTAGCCGATGTTGCCTTGCTGGTCTGCATAGAAAAAGTTCAGGGCCAGCGCGAATCGACTGACCGCATCCTCGAACGCGTGGATGTTGGTTGCGCGATTGATGTCACCGACGGCGCGCGCCGAGCTCAGCTCCGCCATCCAATGGGCGCGCTTCTGCGTTGCCGTGTAGCTGCCGAGGGCGGCGACGACCGGGCCGTGGATGCTGTGGCGCACGATGACGGTTGTCGCCGCGGCGCCACGCACCGCGATGGTTTCGCTGCGGATATCGTAGGGTGTGCACGCGCCGTTGTAGATATAACCCGAACCGGCGCCCGCGCCGGCGTCATACGTAGCCTCGATGTAGACGTCGACGTTGTCACCGGCGAGTCCGGAGGTCATGGCCCAGGCGAGGTGCTTGTTGTGACCGATGACAACCCACGGCAGGCCGGGCATGGTCATGCCGGTGACATTGACGCCCTCGTCGCTCTTGAGCTGGACCTCATGCACTATCTCCGGCCCCGCGAAGCCCATCTGCGGCCCACTGTAGAGCATGGGGTAACCTTCGGTGCTCTTCTGGGCGCTCACCACCCAGCCGAAGCTGCCCAGGCGATTCGGTATGCCGAGCTGTTTCCAATGCTCATTGACCGCCTCTTCATCCGTGATGAGGCCGGTGGGGCCGTTCAACTGCGAGTCGCTCGCCGGAGTATCGATGTGCTGGCGCCGTCCGATCGCCCCATCGGTGGGGATGGTCGCGGGCACATCGGGATCATTGAGCCAGCGCATGTCGCTGAAGATGCCGTAGCCGGCGGCGCCATACTTCGCGGTCAACGCGTCCAGGGTTTGCTTGTTCGCGAGCTCCTGGCCGCCGACCTCGGCGAAGCGGCGCATGGCGAAGCCCGTGAAGGCGACGATATCACGGACCGACAAGTCTTCAGGGACGCCAAGGCCCGCGGCAAAGAACTCGAAGGGGAGCTTGTTAGCAGGATCGAGCCGCGCATCGGCGAGATAGCGATTGACGCCGTCGGCGTAGGATTTAAAAACCAACTGCTCCGATGCCGGGAGCTCCGCGAGTTGCGTGTCGAGCTCGGCATCGGTGTAGCCCACCGTGCGCACGAGGATATCGCTCGCCAACGACGCCGACCCAAAGGCCTCGGCGAGTGTGCCGCGGCTGGCGCGAACGTTGAGTATCATTTGCCAGAGGCGGTCTTCGGCGGCGGTGTAGCCGGCGGCGACGAACAGAGCACGGTTCGTCTCGGCGAAGATATGGGGTCGCCCGAAGTCGTCCCGGTATGTCTGCACCATCTCACCGTCAACGTCGAGGGTAGTCCAGGTTCCTGCCGTAGCGGTCGCCGGAACTCCCAAGATGAACGTAACGAGAACACATCGCCATAATGCTTTGAGTTTAAGCAACGACGCATACCAGTCTGGTGCCCTGATTATATTCTTGGCCTCGGATTCAGTTTGAAATTCTTGCAAATTATTTTGTTGCGATTCCAGAAATGCTGCTGTTGATTTCGTTTTCATGATAGCGGTCTCCTAACGATAAGCTTGTAACGTAAAGTGACGACACTCCTAAAACCAATGCGTTGATGGTCGCAGACAACCCAGTGGATAAAACTACTTGCTGGTAGAAGTTATGACAATGAAGCCAATATTAAGATTATGTGAGCCTGGCAAGTGGCAATATTCAAAAAACTCATCTTCTAAAAAGATCACCACATTTTAAATTTCAAATTTTTCAGCGGAATGGGCGGCACATAGCAGAATGAACGCGGCGCAGATTAGAAAATGATAAGTTGGGCTTTTTTATAATCTGCCCCTGAATTTTGTTGTTAAGTTGAGCGGTGTTTGCCTTACATCGCATAAGGCTTTATTAGGACAGATTATGCATATCTGCGCCATAGGGGAATTCTGACTTTCGATTAAAAAAACGCTGAGGTTGGAGGTAGGAATTTTCCTAGCTGAGTGTCTGGACTCGCTGGCAGAAAGACTGCAATTGGCATATTTTGTTGAAAAACTCTTTCAGCGCCATCTCAGACTGAGTTCTGATAGGCACATCTCGGACGCTCAAACGCAGCGCGTGTTACACGCTTTAATACGGAACACTTGGCATTGCGAATGCAATCAGGTCATCGCTCCGTTGATCGAGATGATCTGTCCGAATATAAACGTCGCAAGCTACCCGCCCCGGTATGCTGCCGATGGAGTGCTAATCAGCTTGCGAGAACCACACTAACCTACGAAGCTGCTGCTATCTCATCTTTCAGCGACTCTTGTATATTCCGGCGGCGGCGCAGCCACATCTTGAAAGCGGCAGGCCATATCGTCAGGCAGGATGCGTAATAGATGAATTTGAATCCTATCAGCCTTGGGCCGACCGGCGTAGTACGGAACAGGTCGCCGGCCAGGATCGAAAGCAACGCTTCCTGCATGCGCCATACATTGCGCGGCTGCATGAATATCTTGCGGATGGCCGGTGAGGTGATGCGATAGATGAACCAGGAGAACATCTTGGGGCCGTGCACCATGATGCGCTCAAAACGGCGGAAGGCTTTTTCAGCCATCATGTTTTCGCCGCGCAGCCAGTGATCAACTGCGGTAGCACTTTCAAAAGCGCTGTTCATGGCGAGGAATACGCCGGAAGAGAACATCGGGTCAACGAAGGCGAAAGCATCGCCTATCATCATGAAGCGGTCGCCCCGGCAACGCGCAGAGTTGTAGGCGTAGTTGCCGGTGGCTGTCGCAGGCTCGATCATCTTTGCGTTCTTCAACCGCTCTGCCAGCTTGGGCGCGAGTGAGATGGTTTCCATCAGGAAGGTGGATGGATCGGTCTTGCGCTGTTTGAAATAGGTGGGCGAGGCCACTGCGCCGACACTCGTCGTGCCATCCAGCAGGGGGATGAACC
>JANXXH010000158.1 GCA_025350705.1 Gallionella sp. | reverse complement strand
AAAGAAACAGAAAACCGGGGCAGCGCCGTTCCGCTGCATGAAGAAGGTTGCCCTCTTAAACTCGATGCATTATTGTCTTGACCGAGGGGTCCACTTTACGCACTCTATGCACAATTCAACATGATGTTTAGCATTGCCTGTATAGGATTCTCAATTTTCATGGCAATAAAAGCTAGGGAGTTGGTTCAACGAAAATCAGAAATGATAGAATATCTTCAGTGTCCGTTAAATCGGGGTAAAACCACTTGTAGCATTAAATCTTGTGTACGTGTCAGCACAATATGTTACTTCTAAGCGTGATAGGTACGTTAACTCAGCAATTGCACACTATTCTCAACTAAGGAAAATAGTATCTCCCTATGTGAGTCAAATTGAGTTGATGAATATGGATTCACGTTTTTCGCAAATTCAGTCAGCTAAGAACTATGAAGATCTTATTTCTGAAATGAGCAATGTAGCGAAGCAGAAAGCAGCGAATCTTCCGGAATTTGAAATTTGGGATTAATAGCCGTGTAGCGAGGGCACATAGCTCGCGTGGTGCCCAATCTTTATTGCGCCGAATGAATAATTCTGTGCAATGCGCTTTGCTTATTGCACCCCACAAAATCTGAATTTAGGTTTTGATTGCCACATGGGGAGGGCAACTTGTTGCCCTCCTGATTTTAAGGATTTGGATTTTTGCTTTTCATCCCCTGCGCGCCGCCGAGTAGCGGAGGCTGGTCAGGGGATTTCGGCGAGGACTGTTTGAGCGCGTAGCGCGAGTTCCGCAGCCGCCTGACCAGTCGAGCAACGCAGGGCACCGCGTAGCGGCGGCAAACCGGGGCGGCGTTTCTTTGATTACTTTCTTTAGCCGCATAAAGAAAGTAATCGGCGTGCGGGGCCGCACCCCGCGACTTTGACTTTTGCCATACATGCTTCGACATAGCCATTCGACTAGGCTATCAAACAACGATAGCCTAGTCGATGGTTATCCCCCAAGGGGCGAGGGAGCTGTTGTAGCTCGGTGGTGTTGATTTGTTTTCTGCAAAGTAGAACAATCAACAACCAACACCCAAGGAGCAAACAAAATGCCCACCCCCTACTTCACCAAACAAACCTTCACCTTCCTATCAAATCTAGCCGATAACAACACCCGCGAATGGTTCGAAGAACACAAACAGGATTACGAAAACTTCGTCCGCGAACCCGCGCTGGATTTCATCAGCGACATGGCGGAAGAGATGCCCGCGATCTCGAAACATTTTCTCGCCGTGCCGAAGAAGGTGGGCGGCTCGCTGATGCGCGTGCAGCGCAACCTGCGCTTTAGCCGCGACAAGACGCCGTACAAGACCAACATCGGCATCCAGTTCCGCCACGAAGTGGGCAAGGACATTCATGCGCCGGGCTATTACGTGCACATCGAGCCGGACGAGTGTTTCGTCGGTGTCGGGCTGTGGCATCCCGAGCCGGATGTGTTGTTCAAGATACGCGAGGGCATCCTGAAGAACGGCGACGCATGGGTGGCAGCGCGCGACGACAAGATTTTCCGCAAACATTTTTCGCTGGAAGGCGACTCGCTAACCAACGCGCCGCGCGGCTATGCCAAGGAGCATCCGCTGGTGGAAGATTTGAAGCGCAAGGACTTCATCGGTCTCGCCACGGTGAGCGATGCGGTCGTAACCTCGAAGAATTTCCGCGCGCTGGTAGTGGAACGGTTCAAACAGGCCGAACCTTACATGCGCTTTTTGTGCGGGGCGGTGGAGCTGCGGTTTTAAGTGCTACAAGGGTCGAATCGAATGATTGCCAGGCGTTACTAGGGAGCCTTCCCCGAAGCCGCAATCCCCGATATCTTCTCAAGCACCTCGGACAATTCTTTTACCTTGGCCTCCAGCTCGGCCTGTGCGTTTAATTTGACTTCAAGTTCGGCGGCCTTCTTTGCTATCTCTTCCGTTTTTGCCTGTTCGTATTTGAGGCTTTCGCGTAGCTGCTCGATAATTTTCAATTGTTCGAGCGACTTTCTCTTCTCTTCTTCAAGCTGAGTTTTTTTCTTTACGAGCTCAAGAGATTTCTCTTGCTCTTCAGTAAGATTGCTCTGCACAACAACATCCCTCGCCTGGTCGGAATAGGCGCGTAGCCTGATCGTTGTTTTGTCTGCGTTTGACATCACAGGTCTCTTTTGAACATGGAAGCTTTCAACATGGCGTGCAATATTTGGCTGCATTCATGCTGCAAAAAAAGTATAGCATGTGTCCGGCCACTACTGAAGCCGCTGTCCGCACAGATTCTGGCTTATGCCTGGCATGGACTAAGGCTGCGCGTTAACCGGACTGGATGGCTGACTGGTAATTGCAGGTGATGGCGTCGGGGTGTTTTCCTTTGCCGATGGTTCGACATGCGGGGTAGCGGCCACCGGTTGGTTTGCCGTTGCCGGCATGTTGGACTGCGTAGCAGGATGTGTCGCAACAGCTGGAACCATGTGCTGACCTGGTGGTAATGGCTTGCTTGGCTGGTTAATGCCCGTTTGATTCATCGATGACTTACTGTTCCTGGCTGGTAATGCCACGTACGGCTCGCCTCCGATCAACGGTTTGTCCGTAGCCGGATTCACTGCCATTTGCACGTGGGGCTTCAAACCGGATGGTTGTTGCGGCTCGCTATTCTGGCTGTTCACCAGCTTGTTGATTTCGGTTTGTAACATCGATCCGGGTTTGTTCGCCACGAGCGGAGAAGTAGTACGCTGCGGGGTGTATTCAGGCAGAAAAGCGGGCGCAGTTACCTGTATCGTGTCGATCAAAAGGGGGGCGCTCTGCATTTGTTGCCATGCGTTCCATCCCTGCCAGGCTGCGGTAACCAGCACCGCCACCGCCAGCACCGCCAAAAAGAATGTGCGGCGGACTTTATCCTGTTTTCGGATTACGCGAACCCTGGCCTTGCCGAAAATCGAATTGGTGACTTTCGCCTCGCCGATGCCCGTCCACGCGCTCGATCTTGGCTGCGTTTTGGCCGCCAGCAATTGACGGTTTGGAATTTCGAATTGGCTGATCTCGTGCCCCATCTATTTTGCTCCTTAAATTATTACAACGCGTCAACCATATGATACCAAAGTAATGGCCGGAAAAACCGGGGCAACTCAGGTTAGAATTATTTTGAGAGCCCAAGCAAATTCCGCATGCTCCCGCAAGGTGTCTCTTTGCAGGCGGCTTGTAACCGACCGATGATTAGGCAAGATCATCCCCGCTGTGCTTGTGACCAAGACAGGCGATCCTCTACGCAGCACGGGCTTTGCTTTATGATGATGTCGCTCGTCTCTTTGATAATGGGGTGCATGTATGAAACAGCGCGTATTGATTCTGGGTTATGGCGAGATGGGGCATGCGATGGAGTATCTGTTGTCTGCCAAGCACGATGCGCGCATCTGGAGTCTGGACGGGGTGCGGGGTCGTGATTCCACGCTGGAGGATGAGGTCGTCGGGGCACAGGTGATTTTGTTCTGCCTGCCGGTGAATCCGCACCACGAGATTGCCAGCCGCATCGCGCCTTATCTTGCGAAAGACAGCTTGTGCCTCACCATCGCAAAGGGGCTGGATGAATCGGGGCGTACTGCAGCACAAGTTTTTGAATCCATATTCTCAGCCAAGCATCGCTACGGGGTGGTGTATGGCCCGATGATCTCGGAAGAGATCAGGATGGGACGGCATGCATTTGCCGATGTGGTGTTGTCGGACGCGGCGGATTTTGAAGTGATACAGAGTTTGTTTCATGGCAGCACGTTGATCTGCCAGCAGGCGAGCGACATGCATGGCAGGAACTGGTCGGTGATCCTGAAGAATGTGTATGCCATCATGTTCGGCGTAGCGGATGAGCTGAAGCTGGGCATCAACATGCGCGGGCATCTGATAGTCGCCGCGATCGCGGAGTTGTCCGGCATCGTGCAAGCGTTCGGCGGACAGGCACACACGCCCTACAGTTATGCGGGTCTGGGCGATCTGGTCGCGACCGGTACCAGCGAGGATTCTCATCACCATGCGCTCGGACGGCAACTGGTTCGCGGCGAGTGGTCTGACATTTCCGGCGAAGGGGTGCATACCTTGCAGATGGTGGAGAAATATCGATTGTTCGATTGGCGCGCCTATCCTCTGTTCGCGCTGGTGCATGACATCGTCACCGCGCCTGAGACGCTGCATAGCCGGGTTGAGGAATATTTGAAGCAGTTGAGGGAATTGGAGAGTTGTGCGATATGAGTTTGTTACCTGATAATCTACAGGGTACTTCTAAAAATTCAGAGTTCGCCCAAATGCAAGGCGCGGAAAAAATTTCTCAGCGCCGCATATGATTGATATGTCAGCAAGAAATTTTTTACGCAACGCAGCATAACCAGCCACTTGGTTGCCGTTGTTTGGCAACTTAGTGGAATGGCTAGTTGTTTCATCAGTTGGGATGAAATGTGAATTTTTAGAGGTGCCCTACACATGACCCACCTCGTCGTCTCCATCACCGGCCACGGCTTCGGTCATGTCGCGCAGACCGCGCCCATCCTGAATCTGCTGCATGAGCGCATGCCGCAGTTGCGCATCACGGTGCGCTCCACCGTTCCGCTTGCACATCTGCGTGCGCGCATACAAGCGCCGTTCGCACATCTGTCCAGCGAGGGTGACATCGGCATGGTGATGTCTTCGGCGCTGGATATTCGCATCGAGGACAGCCGCGCGGCCTATCGCGACTTTCACTCTGATTGGGATGCCCGTGTCGCCGATGAGGCGCGCCTGCTGCGCGAACTCGGCGCGGACATGGTGCTCTCCAACGTCGGTTATCTGCCGCTGGCAGGCGCGCAGCAATGCGGCATTCCGAATGCCGCGCTTTGCTCGCTGAACTGGTTTGATATCTATCGCAGCTACTGCTGCCCTTCGACAAAGCCTTTAGTCCTGAGCGAAGCCGAAGGGTCAGGACGATCGGTAGATGAAATGATTGCAGCGCAGATACATGCTTGTTACGCCAACGCCGATGCATTCCTGCGCGCCACACCGGGCATGGCGATGAGCAATCTGCCTAACCTGATTACGGTCCCACCCATCGCCGCTATCGGAACGAATCGGCGCGCAGAAATCAGCCAGCGCCTCAAACTATCCAGCGACGAAAAACTGGTGCTGGTCAGCATGGGTGGCATCTCCGGCAGGCTGCCCATCGAACGCTGGCCGCGCATCAAAGGTGTGCGCTGGCTGGTGCAAAGCGATTGGCAGATCGAACATCCCGATGCCATCGTTCTGGAATCATTGCAGATAAGTTTCAGCGATCTGCTCGCCAGCAGCGACGCGCTGATCTGCAAGCCGGGCTACGGCAGCTTCGCCGAAGCGGCATGCAGCGGTGTGCCGGTGCTCTACGTCAGCCGCGATTGGCCGGAAGCGCCCCCGTTGATCGAATGGCTGCAACAACATTGCAGTTGCCGCGAAGTCTCGCGGCAAGCATTGGAACAGGGAATGATTGCTGAAGCACTGGAAATAATCTGGAATGCACCGAATGCAGGCGTTCCGCAGCCCAGGCCGGTTGCGCCTACAGGTGCACTTCTGGTGGCAAAGTGGTTAGCTGGCAAACTAGAAGATCGGTAAAACCCCTTGGCGCAACGATGGCGCCTTGCTCTTGTTGTTCAACGATGGCACCTTGCCCGGCTTGGTGTTGAAAAACTGATAGTTGCTCTTCCCGCTCTTTTTGACCATGTACATGGCATCGTCCGCTATCTTGACCAAAGTATCCTGATTGTCGGTATCGTCCGGAAATATGGAAATCCCGATACTGCAACTGATCGAATAGGAATTTCCATTGACTACGAATGGCTGGGTCAAGGATTCCGCAACTTTCATGGCGACTAATGCCACGTGAGTTGCATGGTCGATATTGTTGAGTATGAATACGAATTCGTCTCCGCCTACTCGTGCCACGGTATCCATGTCGCGCGCATTTTCAGTAAGGCGCTCGGCCACCATCTTAAGCAGACTATCACCTGCGTGATGACCGAAATCATCGTTGACCTGCTTGAAGCCGTCCAGATCCATATATAAAACGGCAAATTTCTCTTTATAGCGCTTGGCCCGTGCAACTGCCTGATCCAGGCGGTCATAGAACAGATTTCGATTCGGTAGATTGGTCAGTTCATCGTAATGCGCCAATTGCGTGATTTTCTGTTCTGCCTTCTTGCGCTCGGTGATGTCGCGGATGACGCTGAAGATCATCTTCTTCCCATCCAGTTCTATTGGCCTTGCATTGATCTCCACCGGCATGGACGTACCATCCTTGCGCAGGTGGGCCGACTCGAAATACGCATTGCCTTTCTCGGCATCATCGAGCCGCTTGGGAACCTTGGCGGCAAATTCGGGTGGGTCAAGCCTGGTGATATGCATTCCGATCATCTCGTCCCTGGTATAACCGAGGCGCTCGTGACCGGTACGGTTGATGTCCCTGATGATCCCATCCAGATCGAGGATCAGCAGACAATCGGCGGCTTGGTCGAACAGGGTGCGGTATTTTTCTTTACTCATAGTTCAGAGTGAATCGCCTTTGAAATCTTTTTAGATATATCCTCAAACCAGCCGCAAATCTCTGATGCGGGATACGCAAAGGCAAAGTAAAACATAAACTATCAAGGCTTGGCAAGACCACGCCAAGTGTGTGTCAACGCCAAATGTGTATTTGACAATCCCCAGACGATGGCAAGGCAAACGCAAGGCAATCGCGTCAATAACCGATTAAATAAATACCCCATTATCGGCACCCACCCATCCCAAAGACCTTTGCACAACGTAGCGAGCGAAACTGAGACAAGGCGAAAAATGGCGAAGTGGGTTAGGCAGGGATGGGCGGCTTGCCGTTGCCGCCCAACTCGCAAAAACCGGAATGCGCATTTAGCTTATCGCTTCGCGACCCCGGATTTTGAGCCATTTTTTAACGCCGTATCAGTAAGCGGAGTAGTTGTGCAGAGGTCTTTTAATGTAAATGCCCGTTATCGGCTTCATGCACATGCCCGTGTTCCAGTTCCTCAGCGGTGGCCGGACGCACCTCCGTCACGGTACAGTTGAACGTCAGTGTCTTGCCTGCCAACGGATGATTTCCATCCACCGTCACCTCTTCGTCAGTCACTTCCACCACGGTGAACAGCAGGTAGTCGTCATCATCCGCATCTTCCGGTCCGCCCTCGAATTGCATGCCGACTGCGACATCCTTGGGGAAGGAACTGCGTGCCTCGACTTCCACCAAGGCGTGATCGTATTCGCCGAAGGCATCGTCCGGCTCCATCGTGACACTGCACTTATCGCCGACACTCTTGCCATGCAAGGCTTCCTCAACCAGCGGAAAGATGCCATCGTAGCCGCCATGCAGGTAGCTGATCGGCGTTTCGACCTGCTCCAGCAACTCGCCTGCCGAATCGAACAACTCGTAGTTCAGCGAAACAACGGTGTCTTTGGCGATCTTCATTTCAGTTCCTTTGTCAGATTGAGTATTTCCAGCGCATGGCCGTGCGCCTGCACGCCGTACATGGCATGACGCAACATGCCCTGCCGATCGATCACGAATGTGGAGCGCTTGATGGACAATTTTTTTTGGCCATCAACTTCTTTTTCATACATCACACCATAGCGCTTGCAGACACGCGCATCGGGATCTGAAAGCAGCAATACCGACAGGCCATACTTGTCGCGAAACGATGCATGGCTCAAGCAATCGTCGCGGCTGACACCGATCACGATACTGTCCAGCTTGTCGAATTCCTCTTCCAGGGCGCTGAATTCGTTGGCTTCCAGAGTGCAACCCGGTGTGTCGTCCTTGGGATAGAAATACAGAACGGCATTTTTCTTGCCTTGCAGTGACGCAAGACTGAAAGTCTGCATATCACAATCGGGCAACTCGAAGTGCGGCGCTTCCATTCCGGTAGTAAGTTGTAATGACTGCATTTTAGTTTTCCTCAGTGCCGCATTTTAAACACTTTTCGGTCACGTTATTAAAATATTTTGGGCATGCCCTTATCGTGCCCATAACCGACATGGGACAGCTATAATCCATGTGATGAAAAGCAAACCATCCCTGCTCGGCGGGTTGACCGTCAACGAATTTTTGCGCGATTACTGGCAAAAAAAACCCCTGCTGATCCGCCAGGCTTTTCCGGCATTTGGAGGACTGCTTGACCCGCAACAATTGATCTCTCTGGCCTGCACGGAAGACGTACAGTCGCGCCTGGTGACGCAACAACGCGGTAAGTTTGCATTGCAACAGGCCCCGTTCGAGCCGGAAGATTTCAATCGCCTTTTCAAGACTAAAGAGGGTAAGACAAAATGGACTGTGCTGGTGCAGGGCGTGAATCATTATCTTCCCGAAGCGGCCGCGCTGCTCAAAAATTTCGCTTTCATTCCCCATGCGCGACTGGACGACCTGATGGTGAGCTATGCGCCCAAAGGCGGAGGAGTCGGGCCGCACTTTGATTCCTACGACGTATTTTTGCTGCAAGGCTTGGGGCATAGACACTGGCAGATATCCGCACAATTCGACCGCAGCCTGATCGCAGGCGCACCGCTGCGCATCCTGCGCGATTTCCAAGTCGAGCAGGAATGGGTGCTGGAAGCCGGCGACATGTTATACCTGCCGCCGCACTATGCACACAACGGCATCGCCGAAGACGACTGCATGACTTATTCCATCGGCTTCCGCACCTCCGCCTATCAGGAACTGGCAGAACAATTTCTGGTGTACCTGCAAGACCGGATAGAAGTGAAAGGCATGTACGCCGACCCCGATCTGGAAACGCAGAAACATCCCTCCGAAATAAGCGCAGCAATGCTGCATCAGGTGGGAAGTGCGATCAAACAGGTGCGCTGGGATAAAGAGGACATCGCCAATTTTCTCGGCTGCTATTTGAGCGAACCCAAACCGCATATTTTTTTCGAAGCGCCCGGACGCCCGCTCAGCGAGGCGAAATTCCGTCAGGCGATACAAAAGCGCGGCGTGCTGCTCAACCTGAAGAGCCAGATGTTGTGCCACGACGGCTGGATATTCATGAACGGCGAAGCACATAAAACATCCGGCCGCAACTACACGTTGCTGCGCACACTGGCGGATGAACGCGAACTGCCCGCGCTGGCGGACTGCACAGACAAACTATCTGAACTGCTTTACCAGTGGTATCAGGACGGTTATATTTCTCCAAACTGATCAGGGAGCACAACATGAGTGACGACACCTTGCAACACACCAGGCTGGACGGCATTGTGGATTACTCCGCCGCGCTCGACTCGCTCTGCGCACTGGCGCAGCACAACCTGTATCTGTTCGAGAAAGATTTCGACGGTCTGGGATATAACAACGAAGTGCGGTATACGACGATGCGCAACTTCTTGCTCGCCAGTCCCGCCCATCGACTGTTCGTGCTGGCGCATGACACGCATTATTTATCCGCGCTATGCCCGCGCATGATGATGTTGCTGCGCCAGTTCGGCACCAGCATGTTCATCTATCAGACACCGAAACATTTGCAGTACATCTCCGAACCGCTGTCAGTCGCAGACGATGCATATTATGTGCGCCGTTTCCATTTCGACGATCCGCGCGGCATCCTGGGGCAACACGATCCTCAAAATGCGCGCGCACTGAAGTCGCGTTTTCTGGAGATGTGGGAACATTCGCATCCTGCGATATCTCCGACCACACTGGGATTATGAGGCAAACCTGAAAATCTTTTTGTCCACGAAAAACACGAAAGCCACGAAAGAAAACAAAACAATCAGTTGCATTGGCTTGGCAACCCATCGGGAATCAATTCACAGCAAGGAAGCTATTGCATTTTTCGTGTCTTTTCGTGGACAACTGTTTTCACAGATTAAACGATTTCGCGCCAGGCAAATCCTTCTTCTTGCGTAGCCACGCCCACCCAACTTTCTTCACACTTGGCCGCGACACTCAACGCCCGCACGGCAAGTGCCGGGGTGTTGTTCTTGCGGCTAAGGTGCGCGGCGATCAAGTGTTGCAGCTTGCTCACATCCAGTTTGGCTAAAATGTTGGCGGACTCCTGATTGTTCAGGTGCCCGAAACGTCCGCCGACACGCTGCTTCAGGCTGTATGGGTAATCGCCGTTCATCAACATGTCAACATCGTGGTTACACTCCAGCACCAGCGCGTGACAACCACTCAGTGTCTGTTCGATATGCGCCGTGCTGGATCCGGTATCGGTCAACACGCCCAGCCGCCGCTCGCCATCGCTGAAGACGAATTGCACCGGCTCTGCGGCATCGTGCGGAACCGGATAGGGGATGATCTCGATGTCGCCGATCGCGAATGCCAGATGAGGATCGATCTCGTGGATGTCGGCAACATCGGCAAAGGACTTGGGCTGACTGCGCAGCGTGCCGTGCGTGAGCCAGACCGGCAGATTATATTTGCGCGCCAGACGCGCCACACCGCTGATGTGGTCGCCGTGCTCATGGGTGACGACGATGCCGCTCAACTGCTCGGGAGATACGCCCATACGTGCAAGGCGCATGACGGTATCTTGCAATCCAAAACCGCAGTCCATCAGCACCTGCGTCTGACGGTTTGCAACCAGCAGCGCATTGCCTTCGCTGCCGCTACCCAAAGACGCAAAACGCATCGGCACTAGTGGCTCACATCACTGTTTATTGATGTTCTTGAACATCGCCTCAAGCATCTGTTTGCTCGCCTTGTGGCTTGCACCGCTCTGATCGGTGATCGTTACTTCGCACGATGTTCCGCCATCCTTTACATTCACCCGATAGTGCCGGGTGGTATCCTGGTTGCTCTTCCAGAATTTCAGCTTGTCGAACCAACCGGCCTCGATCTTGATCGGACGCAAGTAGTAGACGCCCTTTTCGCGATCCTTGTCTTCCACCGCCAAACCCGCGCTCTCGATAGCCAAGCCCACTTTACGCCATGCCCTGTCGAACGGATCGTTCACCACGATGATGGTATTGCCGTCGGCAATCTCTCGCAGGCTGGCCGTCCCCACCGGTTCTGACCCGCTGATCGTTGCCGGAATGACTGCCGCTACAGAACTGGCAGCAGGCACCGCTGCATTCGCTGCCATTGCTTTAATCGCACTGGCTTCGCTGCTGCCAAAACGCACCATCAAGCGCTGCAACATGATCGCTTCCTTCTCCGGATCGTTGCCGCGCGCTTGCCACTTGGAAACCCTCTTGTCATTGGAGAACACTTCTTCCATGCCGTGATGGGTGATATACACCTCGGTATTTGCTCCATCCTTGCCGCGCTCAAGGCGGGTGACATATTGGTCGCGCTCGCCAACCGAATAGACACCATAGTTGAGCGTTTCGTCTTTAGCATTTTCTAAACCGGATTGCGAAAATTTGGCCCGATTTTCCACCCAATCGGTTTCCATCACACCCGCCGCCTGGTCTTCACTCTTGATATTCAGACCGTTCTCTTGCCAGAATGACCTGACCACAGGCCAAACGTTTTCTGCCCTTTCGTTGATCACCAGCCAACGCTGAGCAAAGCTACGCTCCATGTGTACGCCCTGCACTTCCGGCAATACCGCAGCGGCAGCGCGGTTCTGTACACCACCCTTGCTGTAATCGGAATAATTCGCAGCGGCTTCACCTTCGCCCTGTTGCACCTTTGATCGTTCCTCGCCGCCCGGCATGGTCAGATCCGGCGGCACCTCAAGCAGCGGTACTTGCGATATAGCGGCACCGTAGTCGATACGCTTGCCATCGGCTCCAAGCGTGCTGCAACTCACCAATGCTACCAGCACCGCGCTGGAAATCCCGATCTGCAAAACTTTCATTGATTCTCTCCGGCTGTACAACATATTCAGTTCCAAAAAACTTAAAGCACTCCGGCTTGGCGCATCGCTGCTTCGACCAGCGCGTGCGCGGATGGCGACAAAGGCGTGAGCGGCAAGCGCAGCGAATTTTTCATCTGACCCATGCGCGCCACCGCCCACTTCACCGGAATCGGATTGGCTTCGACAAACAGGTGGCGATGCAAACCGAGCAATCGGTTATTGATCGCGCGCGCCTTGGCGACTTCGCCGTTCAGTGCGGCGATACACATCTCGTGCATCAGCTTCGGTGCGACGTTCGCCGTCACCGAAATCGTGCCGTGGGCGCCGAGCAATATCAATGCCAGCGTGCTGGCGTCGTCACCGCTGTAAATTGCGAAGTTCTTCGGCGCTTGCAGCAACAGATCGCTGCCGCGCTCGATGTTGCCAGTCGCATCCTTGATGCCGACGATGTTGGAAATCTGCGCCAAACGCAGCACCGTGTCATTGCTCATGTCGGCCACAGTGCGCCCCGGCACGTTGTACAGAATATGCGGCATGTCGACTGCTTCTGCAATGGCCTTGAAATGCAGGTACAAACCTTCCTGGGTCGGCTTGTTGTAATAGGGAACCACTGTCAGTGAAGCAACCGCGCCGACCTTTTTCGAGAACGACGCCAGTTCGATGGCTTCCCTGGTCGAATTTGCGCCGGTACCGGCGATGATCGGTATGCGCTTCCCCGCGTGTTTCACCGCCTCGGCGATCAACAACTCGTGTTCTTCGACATTCACGGTAGGCGACTCACCGGTTGTGCCGACCACCACGATGCCGTCAGTACCCTGCTCGATGTGAAAATCGATCAGCGCGCGAAACGCCGTCAGATCGAGACTGCCGTCCTCTTGCATCGGGGTGACGATTGCAACCATACTGCCCTGAATCATTTGGATTGCCTGCCGGAAAAATGAAGGACGCATTCTACCGTAATTACGACCGCATCCCAAAGCGCTATGCGACAAAATTCACATGGTTATTAAATAACGCGTGTACTTTTGAATCAACCATCGTCATATCCGCAACCGCCCTAATGCCGCGCGTGCTTATACCACCGCTGGACACTACGGCTGAAATTTCTTTTCCGGGGTATTTATTTCTCGGGTGTTAACTGCAGATATTGTTGATGCCGTACGAATTGAACGAAGAGTGGTATTTGTAATGGTCGCTGCAATCCCACGCACTTTATAGTGAGTGAAATATCGGGATTCCCGGAAACCAGGAAAGTAAGCATGGCCCATGTGAAGCTCATGTCCATCATATCATCAGCAAGAACATCACCGATTGGCACCAGATATCATTTACTCCAAAAAGTTGGAAACTGTTTGCATATACCGCGCATGTGTGATTGAAAACTCAACCTCCAGCCATTGCAGGAACAATGTAGATTTCATCCCTATCATCAACAACGGTTTCCAGACCGGCAAGGTTACGGATATCCTTCCCATTTACGAATACATTGATATAGCGCTTGAATGTGCCATCGGCATTGTAAAGTTGGCTTTTAACGCCTGGACAACTGCCCTCCAATTCAGAAAATAGCGAGGCTATTGTTCCGGATCCCAATACAATCCGGGACTTGCTTTTGGTAAATTTGCGCAGGGGTGTTGGAATAAAAACGGTAGCCATTGTGTCTCCATTATCAATCAAAATGGTTGCGTTGCTGAACTGCATACAGGGCAGCCTGCCCGGCGCGCCACATGCAAGTTACGAATGGTATTCGTACTGGATCGAAGAAACATAGAAATATCTTCAGTGGCCGGACAAAATTGATCAGCACTTTATCATATAAATCTTCACGGATTTATTCCCGATCATTTTCATATTCCATTGCATACCGCACAGTCAGCGCGCCGCTCAACCTGCATGCTTTGAAAAACGTTCGTCGACAGATCGCAGTATAACAACTGGCCTGCGAGCGTTTCACCATATCCGGTTATAAGCTTGATGACTTCCATGGCCGCAATCGACGCCAAAAATGTCGCACTGGTAGCCATAACGGGGAATCCCAATACATCCCAATATTCCGGCGGATCGGGGTATATACATGAGAGACAGGGTGTTTTACCGGGCAGTATGGTGGTCAGATAGCCTTCCAGTCCGGACATTGCAGCCATTACGAGCGGCTTGTTCTGGCGGACTGCTTCACGATTCATCAGATAACGCTCTTCGAATGCAGGGGCGCTATCGACAATGACGTCTGCTTGCGTGGTCAGGCTCACCACGTTTTGTTCCGTGACATTCTCGTTGACGGCAACAACCTTCATGTCAGGATTGATCCGAAGCAGCGTTTCCCGAAACACTTCACTGCGAGGCCGGCCCAAATGTTCACGATATGCCAAAAACATACGATTCAGATTTTCGGGTTCAATGATACCGCCATGCGCAACAACCAGCTTGCCGACCCCCGAGCGCGCGAGCAGTATTGCCACAGTGCCGCCCAGCCCGCCGACGCGGGAAAGCATCACCGTTGCAGCTTTCAATTTACGCTGCTCTGATATTCCGAATTCAGGTAGCTGAAGTTGGCGTGCATACATTTGCCGCTCGAATTCCGTCAACTCGGGTAAATTTTCAGTGCTCTTACTCTTGGCCCTCAAATTCATTCAGGTTCCTATCTCTGCATTTTTCTAAAGGGAAAACTCGAACTGCCATAGTCGTAAATCCGGCATAGATTTCATCGCCTACCCGCCTAGTGTAACCTCTCCAGAGGAGGTCAGGCAATTTCGGCGAATCCGGAATCAACCCGCATCCGGTCGCGCGATGCGCATAAACTTATCTTTCAGAAATCCCGGCTAACTCCCTCTCCAGCGTTTCCTGTTTTCCAAAGGAAAAATTCGAACAGATATAGTCTTGAATCCGGCATAAACTTCATCGCCTTCTTTTAACTTTAACTTCTCCAGAGACGGCCGGGTGATTTCAGCGGTGATCCGGATGCCGGCATCAACCGTGACCCGCACCCGGTCGCGCAACGGGGATATGCTTAATACTTTACCTTTCAATATATTCCGGATCGACCCCTCTTCTGAATTTTTTTGTAACGACACATCCCATGGATGAATAACGACGAGGATCGTGTCGCTATGCTCCTCTTCCAGGATAGTAGTGATTTCCACTCCGTTCTCCAGGACGATAGTGGCATCTCCATGTGAGTCAACCGACTTTACGTTCCCGGTGTAGGCATTTGACTCGACAAACTCCGCAACGAATCGAGAGGCCGGGGCAGCAAGCAGATCCTCATAGGTTCCCTGCTGCGCGATGTGTCCATGTTCCAGCACCATCACGGTGCCTCCCAAACCGATTGCATCGAGCACATCGTGCGTAACGATGATGGTCGGGATTTCCAATTGGTGCAACAACTCCTTGAGTTCGCTGCGGACACGGGAACGAAGCTGCATGTCCAATGCACTTAAAGGCTCGTCCATTAAAAGCAGGCATGGGTCAATGACCAGCGCGCGGGCTAATGCGGCCCGCTGGCGCTGGCCGGCGGACAATCGCGCAGGCATTTCATACAGAAAGCTCGCAATCGCAAGACGTTCCAGTTCCCGCATCACGCGCGACTGGATTTCGGGTACAGGCAAGCCGCGTGCCCTTAAACCGTAGGCAACGTTTTCAAAAACAGAAAGATGCGGGAAAAGCGCATAATCCTGGAAGACAAAACCGATATTCCGTTTTTCCATTCCGACGCTGATACCTTTTCCGGAATCGTAAAACAATGTATTGCCGATGCTGATCTTGCCCTCATCCGGACGCGTGATTCCCGCTATCATATTCAACATCATCGTTTTTCCATGCCCGCTGGGGCCGAGCATAACGGCGATATTGCCTTCGATGCTGATATCCACATCGATTGAAAAATCACGCAGTTTTTTTCGCGCCGATACTTTAAGAATGGGTAACACCGGCCCCCCCGATCACGAATTTCAGCAGCATAACCAAACAGAATGAAACGAACAGCAGCACGATAGACAGGGCGATCGCGACGCCGAGGTTGGCTTGCAACGCCTCGAAGATCGCCAACGGCATCGTCTGAGTGACGCCCTGGAAATTTCCGGCGAAAACGATGGTCGCGCCGAATTCTCCAAGACAGCGCGCCCATGCGAGTATTGCACCAGCAAGAAGCGTCGGCCAAACCAGTGGGACCGTGATTTTAATAAAGGTGCGCGCCTTTGATGCGCCAAGCAACAACGATGCAGTCTCGAGCCGCCGATCCACACTCTCGAATCCGGCTCGCGCGGCCCTTATAAAAAATGGCAAAGAAACGAACACCTGAGCAATCACGACAGCGGTCACAGTGAAAGGCAGCGCCATCCCGTGATTCCATAACCAGTTGCCTAAGGGGCCATTGCGGCCAAAAAGTATCAGCAAAGCCAAACCTGTGACCATAGGAGGCAACACCATCGGCAAATCGACCAGGGTATCGACAATCATTTTTCCGCGAAACTGGTATCTCGCCAACATGAATGCGAGTACACCGCCGAAACAGATAACCAGAAAAGTGGAAAGGGTCGAAGTGATGAAGCTGATTTTCATTGCGTCCCATAACATCGAGCTAAACGCGGCCTCTTTGAGATCATCCGCTGTAGGCCACAAACATAGCCAGACAAGCGGAACGACCAGAAAAAGCACCGTCAGGACGGCGATCAGCCCCGCCCCGCCCTTGAACAACGAAGACACAATAGCAGGCGGCTCTCTGGTCCAACTCTCTGATTGATGTCCGCCGTTATCAACAGTCCGTACGCTCTTTAACTGGTTCATGTATGAAATATCGTGGTTGGTTATTTTGTCTGCGCCGACAGAAGTCCGTTCTTGGTTAAAATCTGCTGTCCTTCAGGTGATAGTAAAAAATCATAGAATGCTTTGGCGATGCCAGGATGAGCACTGCTTTTGACGATTGCAATGCCATACGTGGCAGTGACATTCAAGTGTTCCGCTATTGCAATCGTTCTTACTTTATTTCTCACCTCGCCTGCCATGTCTGAAACATAAATAATGCCTGCATCAGCTTCACCGAAAGCAACCTTCATCGCCATCATTCGCAAGTCAAGCTCTTCGGACACTATATTACCCAGAACATGCAAGCTGTAATCAGCCCCGTACGACCCGGCTTGATCCGCCTTTTGCAAGATTTGGCGCGCATAACGACCCGCCGGCACTTGACTGTCGGCAACAATGATCCGCACACCCTTCTTTGCAAGATCTGCCAAGCCCTCAATTTTCATTTTGGCGTTATTCGCAACAACCACGGTCAATTTATTTTTGGCCAGCACGGAATTTTCAGTGGTTAAATTATTGCCTGCCAATTGCTTTAAAAGTGACATGTCGGCGGACGCAAATATATCTACAGGCGCCCCTTGCTCAATCTGATTGGCCAGTTGATTGCTGCCCGAAAAGTTGAAAGCGATCTTCGTCCCGGGATGATCGCTCTCAAATATCTTTCCCGCTTCTAGAAATGAATACTGAAGGCTTGTGGCAGCGGATACAAGTATCCAGTTTTTCAGTTGACGTCCACCGCTATCAACCGCCGGTACGTTTTTTAACTGACTCATGAATGCAATACCGTGGCCGGTTATTTTGTCTGCGCAGGCAGAAGTCCGCCCTTGATTAAAATCTCCTGGCCTTTAGGCGATAGCAGCAAATCATAAAATGATTTGGCCATTGCGGGATGGGCGCTGCTCTTAATGATTGCTACATCATATTCCATCAAGACATTCAAGTTGTCCGCAATGGCGATCGTTTTTAATTTATTTCCCACATCGCCCCCTGCATCCGAAACATAAACAATGCCCGCGTCTGCTTCGCCGAAAGCAATCTTCATCGCCACCATTCGCAGATCCGGCTCTTCGGACACTATATTGTGCAGAACAAGCGAGTTGTAATCAGGCCCGAACGATCCGGTTTGATCGGCCTTTTGCAAAATTTGGCGCGCATAACGACCCGCCGGCACTTGATTGCCGGCAAGAATGATCCGCACACCCTTCTTTTTAAGATCTCCCAGACCGTTGATATTCATTCTGGAGAGGTTTGAGACGATCACGATCAATTTATTTCTGGCCAAAATGGAACTTTCAGTGATGGTTGATTTGTCTTCCAATCGTTTTAAAAGTGACATGTCGGCGGACGCAAACACATCGACAGGCGCCCCTTGCTCTATCTGACTGAAAAGCTGGTTACTGCTGGCGAAGTTAAATGCGATCCTCGTCCCGGGATGATCGTGCTCAAATAGCTTTCCCGCCTCTATGAATGAATCCTGGAGGCTTGTGGCAGCGGACACAACGAGCACCTGTTCTTCCGCATGGCTATTGGAAGCCATGCTGCCCAGTAAAAGCAAGGACATTACAATTGTGCGTATCGACCTCATAATTTCATTCTCCTAAGATTAATAAATTGTCATCGTCTTATCAACGTCATCGGCCCAGGCACGAATACCCCCGGACATGTTGCGCAGTTTGCGAAAGCCCGCTTCTTGCAAAAGAGCGATCGCTTTCCGGCTGCGCCCGCCCATCAGGCAATAGACGATGATCTCGTCGGCAGTATCCAGCTCATGCAAGCGCTCCGGCAGGGTATCCAGCGGAATAAGTTTCGCGCCTTCAATGCGGCAAATCTCCCATTCGTGCGGGTCGCGCACATCCAACAAGACTATGGGCCGTCCAGTCGCTTTCAAGATTCGCTCAACATCCTTGGCAGCAATCTCCTCATGCACTGTCGAGGTACCGCCAAAACCGCAAAATGCTTCGTAGTCGACCAAGCGGTCTATCGTGGCAGAAGTGCCGCAAATCGGGCAATTTGGATCTTTGGAGAGTTGCAGCTCCTGTGTTTTCATATCCAGGGCGTCAAACATCATCAAGCGCCCGATAAGAGGGGTGCCGACACCCAGGATCAACTTGATGACTTCGGTGGCTTGAATAAGGCCAAGTATACCGGGGAGGATGCCGAGGACACCACCTTCGGCGCAGCTCGGAATCTCTCCAGGCGGAGGAGGTTCCGGGTACAAGCAACGATAACAGGGGCCTTCTTTTGCGTAAAATACAGAAGCCTGTCCCTCAAACCTGAAGATGCTTGCATATACGTTCGGCTTGCCTAACAGAACGCATGCATCGTTGGTCAAATAGCGCGTCGGGAAATTGTCTGTGCCGTCGGCAATGATATCGTACTGTGCACAGATATCGAGAGCGTTGTCAGCCGTAAGCATCGTATCGTAGGTGACAATCTCGATTTCCGGATTCAAGTCGCGCAGCTTTTCGCTTGCGGAAACGATTTTTGGCCGCCCGACATCGGATGTGTGGTGAAGCACCTGGCGCTGCAAATTACTGAAATCAACTACATCGCTATCAACCAACCCTATGCGCCCTACGCCGGCAGCCGCAAGATAAAGTGCAAGGGGTGATCCAAGGCCGCCGGTACCAACGCACAACACCTTCGCATTCTTCAGCTTCTTCTGGCCTGCCATGCCGACCTCCGGCATGATCAAGTGCCTGCTATATCGTTTAACTTCTTCTTTCGAAAGCGTCATTGCGAAACGACCTTATATTGTTAAATCTAAAAGAATAATACCATGAAATACACCCCGAGTTTACAGAAATAATTGCAATAAATCGGGTTTATTTGCTTGCAGAATCTGGCAGTTCAGCCTGCCTCACTTTCGACGCGGGCCTTGCATATCCGTTCAATTGGCAGGCACTGATAGCTGAGCTTACTGACGAAAAGCTGCAATCGCTACCAAGGGTATCTTTTGGCAGTCCGGCACCGATTGAATAGTTTGAGGCATTGCTGAAGCAGAGCTGAACGCCGGGGCTGGTAAGCTTTGCATTCTATCAGAGCGCGGGCGTTAAGTATAAAGTGGCTTCCAATATCTGCAATCGGCCACCTCAGTGCTTGATCAGCACCAAGGACAGTTCCGGCCAGTAGGTGATAGTCAATACGGCCACCAGCAGTATCGCGACGAACGGCAGAACGGCGCGGAAAATTTCCAGCATCGGCCTGTCGAAACGATACATGGCGATGAACAAATTCATACCCATCGGCGGCATCAGGTAGGCGATCTCCATGTTGGCGAGGAAGATGATGCCGAGATGCACCGGATGGATACCGTAGCCCACTGCAATCGGCAAGATCAACGGCACCATGATCACCAGCGCGGAAAAAATATCGAGCATCATGCCGAGCACGAGCAGAAACAAATTCAGCAGCAGCAAAAAGCTGTAGGCATTGTCCACATGGTCGCGGATGTAGGTAAAAAGCTTGGTCGGAATTTCGGCGTCGAGAAGATAGTTGGTGGAAGCCAGCGACATGCCGAGCACGATCAGGATCGCGCCCACCAGCACCATGGATTCGCGCATGATCTTTGGCAATTTGGCAAAGCTGATCTCGCGGTGGATCAGCACCTCGACGACGAACACATAGATTGCGGTCACCGCAGCGGCTTCGGACACGGCGAAATAGCCGCTGTAGATGCCGCCGAGCACGATGAAGGGCAACGGCAATTCCCAGGCCGCATCGCGCAGGGAAGCCAGTGCTTCGCGGGCAGAGAAAGGTTCGTGCGCAGCCAGATGGCCGCGTCTTTGCCACAATCCATAAACCGACAGCAGGAAGATGATCAGCAAACCCGGCAGGATGCCAGCCAAGAACAAATCGCCAATCGCCACCGGATGGCCGATGTTGAGTTGTTGCGCCACCACGCCATAGAGTATCAGCGGCAGCGAGGGCGCAAACAGCAGGCCAATACTGCCTGAGGTAGTGACCAGCCCCAGACTGTAGCGTTCCGGATAGCCCGCCTCCTTGAGTGCCGGATAAAGCAGGCCGCCGAGCGCGACGATGGTCACGCCGGAGGCACCGGTGAAGGCGGTGAACATCGCGCAGATGACCAGCGCCACCGCCGCCAGCCCGCCGGGCATCCAGCCGAAGAACACATTGGTGATGCGCACCAGCCGGTGCGGCGCTTGCGATTCGGCCAACAGATATCCGGCGAAGGTGAACAACGGTATCGCAAGCAATACCGGCATTTCCGCCAGCCGGTAGATTTCGATGATGACGACCGTCAGGTCCACATCATCACGCGCGAAATTCAGCATCACGCTCGCGGCGATGACCGCGAACAACGGCGCACCAAGCAGCATCAGGGCGATGAGCGCGAGGCCAATCAGGATCATCATGTCATCTTCTCGCTTTCTGGCTCCTCGCGGCCGCGGGCCTGTCGCACATGATGCGCGAAGCGCAAGGCATAACGCAGCGCAATCAGTGTAAAGGCCAGCGGCAGGATGCTTCCGGCAACCCACACCGGCAACCCACCGAACACCATCTCGCCGAATTCGCGCGCGCTGTGCATGAAACGCAACGACTGCCATGCCAGCAGCAAACACACAACCAGAGTAAACAGATCGGTCAGTGCCGCCACACCCGCCTTGATCTTGCTTGGCAACCAGCGCGCAATGGCATCCACGTGGATGTGCTTGCCCTCACGGCTGGCGGCGACGGCGCCCAGGAATGCCACCCACAGCACGAGCAGGCGCAGCATCTGGTCTGCGCCGAAGATGCTCATGTCCAAAAAATTGCGGAACAGTATCTGCGCAGCGGCCAGCCCCACCATCAGCGCCAGCATGGTGATGAGCAGCGCGTTCTCCGCCCAGGTGACAATCTTTAGCAGGCGCGCAAGCGCAGGTGGCAGATGGCGTGTCGGCATGCGTTAATGTGCCGCGTGGTTAATGTGCAGGATGACTACGGCGGTATGCATCAAGATCAGCGCGCAACTCCTTGAGCAACTCTGGCGAGATCACGCCCTGCCCGCTCAGGCGCTGCGCGGTCTGGTCGGCTGCGCTGCGCAGTTTGGCTATCTCTTCCTGCACCAGCGTGGTGAATGCGATGCCCTGTTTGCGCAGCGCTTCGTGCGCGGCGTTGTCGTCGATGCGCGTCTGGCGGCTCATTGCCGCATAAACGCGCTCCATCACCTCGCGTACGATTGCCTGGTCAGCCGCACTCATGCCGGCAAAAACTTTTTTTTCCACGGCCAGCATACCGAAGATGTACATGGTGGGCGTGTCGGTCAGGTATTTCACCTTGGTATGCCACTGCAAGGCGATGGCGCCAGACGAGGTAGCGCCTACGGTCGTGACGAGGCCGGTCTGCAAACCGGTGAGCACATCGGTGAGGGGTAACGGCAGCGACGCCGCGCCCAGGGTCTCGAACATCGCACGGCTGATATCATCACCTTCCGGCACCCATATCTTCTGGCTCTTCAAGTCATCGGCACGCTGCAACGGCAAACTCGACATCAGATAGGCAAACCCTCCGTCGGTGATGCCGAAGGTCACGAAGCCGTGATCTTCGATGCCCTGAGTGATCGTCTTATCCATGCGCGCACGCACGTAATCCAGTTCGTCGTAGGAACGGAACAGCATCGGCAAGCTGTATATCTGCGCATCAGGGAATATCTCGGCCAAGGCACCGCCGGTGAGCGCGCCACCCTGCAACTGACCGGCGCGGATCTTGCGCAGCACCACACGGTCACTGCCCATGCTGCCACCCGGATAAAATTTGACGGTGACCCGCCCTGCAGTGCGCTGCGCAATTTCATCTCCGCCTTTGCGCAACTCCTGCATCCACAGTGTTCCATCGGGCGCTAGCGTCGCGATTTTCAGATTCAGTGCAGAAGCCGGAGCAAATGGAACAGCCAGTAGCGCGACAAGCAAAAGTGACAACAGTGAACGCATTTCTTCCCCCTGATTATCGACGGATCAGTTTCTCGGTATGTTCTTAGAAATAGTTTTCAGCACTCGCCAGCAGCTCGCGCGCCTGCCGCTTGGCCAGCACATTGTTCAGCGTCAGACCGGGTGCAACGGCATCGGCATCCAGCACCTCATGCAACAAGCGGTCATGCAACTCCCGGTTATAAGTGATGCGCGCATAGCGGCGCGCATATTCTACCTTGGCCATCAGGTCCCGTCCCGCCGACAATTCTATGGCGCGCTCGAAATGGACGCGACCTTCTTCAGGTTTGCCGCCAAGCGCAGGGGGCAGCAGTGTGGCGATCACGCCTAGATACAGGTGAGCATCGCCGTGGTCATATTTCTCATCCAGCTCCACGACACGCGCCATCATCGCCTTGACCTTGGCCAGACTGGCGATCGCATTCCAATCACTGCTGTTGGCCTGAATCCAGCCAGCCCAAGCCGTGCCGCTCGCATACAGCACCGGCACATCGCCAACCTTTAGTTTCACGATGGCGGCGGCGAAATCGTCATAGGGGCGCTCCAGCAAATTGCATAACCGCGCGTCATGCGCGCACAGCGCGCGATCGCTGTAGTCGCGCGCCTTGTGCGCAAGCCGCTTGGCGCGCTCCGGCTCTTTGACGAAGGCCGATGCATACGCACCATACAACTTGCTGCCCGCCAGCAATACATTTTCGTTCTGAGGATCGCCCTCGATCATGCCATCCACCATCAGCAGATAAGATGGCATTCCGGCTTCCACCGTCTCCGGATCATCCTGATTGAGAATCGCACCGGACAGATTGTTGGCTATCCGGCTTGATGCCGAAGCGGCCAAGCTGGCGCAACCAGTCAGCGCGGACAAGGTCAGCAAGGCAAGCAGCAACCGGATCAGACGCATCGTTGAATTCAAGTAGAAGTTCATTTTGTTTGGGTTTTGCACAAACTAAACCATTTTCCCAGTACGTGCAACCCGAATGCTCGCAACACCCGGATGCGCCCGATGTACTTGATGTGTTTTTCGTTAAGCGCGAAAGGCTCAGCCGTTACTTGCTGTCAGAGCGGCTCTAGTCGCGTAAGATATTGCCTTATCCACCAAGGAGCAGACATGAACCGAAAACCCAACCCGTTATCCGCCAGCGGGCCCAGGTACCTGCCTTCACCTGCATCACCGTGATCGGCCTCAGTCATTAATATTTATAGCAATCGAAGTCGTTATGTTCAGATTCCTCGAAACCCTCATCCGCGGCACCCGAGCCCATGCTGCGGCAACGCCGCCTGGCGGGCTGCTGTCTTTTTATTGGCATTTCATCCGCCAGACACCGTGGCCATATGTGGCGATGGTGGTCACCAGCCTGAGCGTTGCGCTGGCGGATATGAGCATTCCAGTTTTTGTCGGCCAACTGGTGGCGCTGATGGCGGCACCGGATCGTGCTGCGGCATTGGCGGAGCAGGCCTCATCGCTGTCGCTGATGATGCTGGTCGTGTTGATCGTGCGCCCATTGCTCCAGATGGCCGACATCGCGATACGCCACAACGCGCTGATGCCGGGCGTCACCAGCATGGTGCGCTGGCAAAGCCATTGGCATGTGCTGCGCCACAGCTGGCCGTTTTTCCAGAATGATTTTGCGGGACGCATCGCCAACCGCGTGATGCAGACTGCACAAGCCCTGCGCGATAGCGTGATGTCTGCCATCCGTGCGGTGTTATATCTCTCCACCTATGGCGCTTTGACGCTGGTATTGATCTCCGCTTTCGATTGGCGGCTGACAGTGCCTGTTTTGTTCTGGCTGCTTGCCTACGCGATCTTCCTGAGATATTTCGTGCCGCGCCTGCGCGAACTGGCCAGGCTGAGTTCCGACATGCGCTCGCTGGTGATGGCGCGCGTGGTCGACAGCTATACCAACATTCTCACCGTCAAACTGTTTTCCAGGATGGCCGACGAAGACGCCTATGTGCGCGAGGTTCTGGATCAACACCAAGGTGCGATGTCCGATCACATGCGCATGACCAGCCGCTTCATGTTCACCTTGCAGACAATGAATGCTCTGCTGCTGGTGAGCACCACCGTGATCGGCCTGAACCTGTGGGCGCAGGGGCAGATCAGCGCCAGCCAGGTCGCGACCGCATTGCCGCTGGTGTGGCAGATCACCAACATGGCAGGCTGGGTCTCGTTTGAATTCGCCGGCATCTTCGAAAATATCGGCGTGGTACAGGACGGGATGCAAACCATCTCGGTGCCACACACGCTGGTTGATGAAAAAGATGCGCAGTCGCTCAAAGTGACGCGCGGCGAGATACGCTTCGATCAGGTGAGTTTCAGTTACAACCCCAGAAAAACTGAACAGGACAAACCGGTACTCGACGACATCGACCTGATCGTGCGCCCCGGTGAACGCATCGGTCTGGTCGGACGCTCAGGCGCGGGCAAATCGACGCTGGTCAATCTGCTGCTGCGCTTCTTCGACATCAAGCATGGGCGGATCACTGTCGACGGGCAGGACATCCGGCACGTCACGCAAGAAAGCCTGCGCACCCAGATCGGGTTGGTCACTCAGGACACCTCGCTGCTGCACCGCTCGATCGCCGACAACATCCGCTACGGTCGTCCGCTCGCGACACAGGGTGAGATCGAAGCGGCAGCGCGCAAGGCGCAGGCCCACGAATTCATCCTCGGCCTGCGCGACTGGAATGGACGCGTAGGCTACCAAGCCCATGTAGGCGAACGCGGCGTAAAACTTTCCGGCGGACAGCGTCAGCGCATCGCGATCGCCCGTGTGATACTCAAGGATGCGCCTATCCTGTTGCTCGACGAAGCGACCTCGGCGCTCGATAGCGAGATCGAAGCCAGCATCCAGGAACAACTGCTCGACCTGATGGGCGGCAAGACCGTGATCGCCATTGCCCACCGCCTGTCCACCATCGCGCGTCTGGATCGACTGATCGTGATCGACCAGGGCAAGATCGTCGAACAAGGCACGCACAGCGAATTACTACAGCGCAATGGACTCTATGCGGCACTGTGGCAACACCAGTCCGGCGGATTTCTGGCGGAGGAGTTGCCGGAGCTGGCCGAGCCGCTGCCTGCATGAGTGGGCAGGGGCGAAATACTGGGCGAAGAAATATAATTCGAAGATTCCTGTTTAATTGCCTCAATACGGAAACAAGAAGCTAACCCGCGGGGAACATAAAAATGCTGACCTTCATGAGTGTGGCGTTATTGATATACGGTTCCATGCATCTCTATGCATTCAGCAAGGTGTGGATGGCATTCCCGCATTCGTTCGGCCTGGCTGTGGCACTGATACTGGCAGGGATAGCCCTGACCTTTTCTCCGTTGCTCGTCTGGTACATGGAAAGGCAAAGCTGGCACGGCGCAACCGTTGTGGCCGCCTGGGTGAGCTACACCTGGATGGGATTCCTGTTCCTGTTCATTTGCATCGGCCTGCTATTCGATCTCGGCCATGTACTCGCGACACTGCTGCATCTCAAGTGGCCGCTGAGCGATACGATGATGCTCGGAACCACAGGCCTGCTCGCACTTGCAGCGCTCGGCTACGGATTGATCGAAGCGCGGCAGATACAGGTTGAAGAAATAAAGATCACCACACCCAAACTGATTTCCGGACACGTCACCATCGCGCAGATATCCGACCTGCATCTGGGCATGATGTCGGGTGAAAGATTTCTCGACCGCGTCATCGCCAAACTGCAAGAGATCAAACCCGACATCGTCGTGGCGACAGGAGACATCGTCGATGGACAAGGCGACGACCTGGATGCGCTTGCCCGGCATTTCAAATCCTACACACCGCCACTGGGTGCTTACGCGGTTACCGGCAATCACGAATACTATGCAGGGCTGGAAAACTCGCTGCGCTTCCTGCGTAACGCGGGCTTCACCGTGTTGCGCGGCGAAGCGACTGTCGCAGGCGGCATCGTTCTGGTGGGCGTCGATGACCACACCGCAATCTCTACCGGACAGCAAGCCATGCTGGATACCAGCAAGGCACTCGCTTCAACCACCGCGAATGATTACATCGTCCTGCTCAAACACCAGCCGGTTGTGGATAGTGAAATGCGGTTTGATATACAACTCTCCGGCCACATCCACGGCGGACAGATATTCCCGTTCGTCTACCTGACGCGGATGATCTATGGCGTGCACACCGGTCTCACCGAACTGGCAGATGGGCGCCGGCTTTATGTCAGTCGCGGTGCCGGCACATGGGGACCGCCGATTCGTTTGTTCGCCCCGCCCGAGATCACGCTGATCACGATAACGAGCACGAACAAATGATCACCTCTAAACTGACGGTGCGCGATACTTGTAAAGATTCTGGGCGGTATACTATGTGTCGGAAAACAATCCGAACCTGAATCACCCCCTTATTCTCAAACCAAACCGAATACCAACCAAGAAATTAAAGCCATGAAAAAAATCTCAATCGCAATCCTATTACTACTCGGCGCAACAGCTTGCACAGGCACCAAAGTAACTCCACTAGGAGCTGATCGGCCACCCGCGAAGATCGCGCTCGCATTGGGCGGCGGCGCGGCGCGCGGCTTTGCTCACATTGGCGTGATCAAGGCGCTGGAAGCACAAGGCATCAGTCCCGACATTATAGTGGGCACCAGCGCCGGCTCTGTCGTCGGCGCGCTTTACGCGTCCGGACTCAACGGCTTTCAAATACAGGAACTGTCCATGAACATGGAAGAAGACCAGGTTCTCGATGGCTCGGGTTTATACCGCTGCATTGCCGAGACGATGATCTCGAACAAAAGAGGGTGCATCAAGGGGCAGGCGCTGCAGGATTACATCAACAAAAACATCAAAGACCGCCCGATAGAAAAACTCAATAAAACTTTTGCCGCAGTCGCCACCAACCTGAGCAATGGTGAAATGATGGTGTTCAAATCAGGCAATACCGGCGTGGCAGTTCGCGCATCATCATCCGTGCCTGTGTTCTTCCAGCCCGTCACCATCAACGGTCAGGATTACGTGGATGGCGGGCTGGTCGCACCGGTACCATCCAGCGTGGCGCGCAGCATGGGTGCGGATTTCGTCATCGCCGTCGACATCTCAGACCGCCCGCAGGATAGCAAAACAGCAAGCATCTATGACATCCTTGGCCAGACCTTCTCCATATTCGGGCAGACCATCAATCACCACGAACAAAACAGTGCAGACATCATCGTCCGCCCCGTCACATACGGCCTCCCCTCTGCCGACGTGAGCGGCCTTAACAAAGCCGTACTCGAAGGAGAAAAAGCTGTTGCGAAAATTCTGCCTGAGCTGAAGGCCAAGCTGGCAAAACTGAATGAGCAACGACATGTGGCGGGGATGCCCTGATGAGCAATTAGGGACGTAGCCAAACTGATTTTGTGAAAAGAACGGGGCCCACTCCTCCATCATTCATACTTGAAAGGATTGTTGGATGAAATATAAACGCACCAACCTCCGAAAGCGGGAAGCCTTGGATGTATGGCTGCCTATCGTAATGGCGTCCTGCGGTGATAATCTGACTGAACGGGATCGCTACTTTATTCGGATGATTTTCAAGATGGGGTGGGATGCTCGTGCCATAGATGCAAAAGCCCCAATAGGTTACAGATATAATAAAGTGAAACGAAAATTCGTGAAATGATTCATGAATGATTCGAGCCTGAGCTAACCCAGAACCCTTTAATTGTTTTAATTCGTTATTTAATTCGGCCCCAATTAATTTGCAGTCATGATTAGCGCCTGGTATACAAAAGACCTCGGTGATGCAATGTTAGCCGGGGAAGCGTTAGCCCAACTTGAAAAGCATTTTTTATCAATGTATGGAAAATCCGGCAGTCACAGCAAAATAGCGATCTTCATCCGGCACGAATCAGAAGGACGTCTACATTGCGAGGTCAAGGCCTACTTCTCCCCCGACACGGTTAAGGTGGCGAGAACAGTTGATGCCGACCCGTGCGCAAGGCCATCGCGAGATGGTCTGAGTTTGCTTGTCGGCTCTGAAGATTCCTGGCTGGCGCTCTTTCCGGAACACGAGGGGTGATGCTTCACCCCTCCGGCAAAGTATTTTCCAATCCAGACATGAGCCTGAACAAAGGTAATTTGTGAGGCATTGCTCAGGCGGCGCGTAGTTGGGATTTATTGATTGATTGAAAGAGTTTTGCCCTGGCCTCATTGAGGTGTTGGGCGGCGTCATTATCGCT
>JANXXH010000135.1 GCA_025350705.1 Gallionella sp. | reverse complement strand
GCCAAGGCGAAATTGGAATACGAGTCGTATTTAAAGCTTTATCCGGGCGGGGAATTGGTAACCTGGGTCAATGCACGACTTGCCAAACTGAATGCGATTCAGCCTTCTCCGTCACCGTCAGTGCCGCAGCCAGCATCGGTCTCAGCAGAAAACAAAAAATTCCAAACTACTGAATATGGCAGCTTGTCGATGTATTACTACCATGGTGCAAGCCATACCGATACGATTGAAACTGTTGGCACTGTTCAGACACCGTCCAGCCTGACGGTCACCGACCAGTCAACGTTGATAAGTAATGTGAGTGTAACCACACGTTCTACCAATAACGTGTATGACAATCGACTGGTATTCCAGGATTTTTTTGCTGCCAATCTTTTGCCGGGGCAAGTGAGCAAGAACCGATTGAATGCGGCCTATTTCGAATTAAGGAATCGGGTTTACAATTACTCGGCGCGCATCGGACGTCAGTCTGCGTTGGGCGGCGGGGTGTTGGGACGGTTTGACGGTGTTTCGGCTGGATATGGATTTTTGCCTGACTGGCGCGTCAATGTTGTTGCCGGACAATTGTCGGATTATGTGATCGGCGCAAAACCTTTATTCCATGGCGCTAGCCTGGACTTCGGCGTCAAGAGCGCTGTGGGTGGTTCGCTCTATGCCATTAGTCAGGCGATTGAAGGTATCACTGACCGAAAGGCAGTGGGTGGCAACCTGAGATATTTCGATCCGAAAAAAACAGCCATTGCCATGATGGATTACGACACACAATTCAAGGCACTGAACATGGTCACCATTCAAGGAACGCTGATTGGAGAAACTGGTACTGACTACAACTTTCTGGTGGATCGCCGCAGAACCCCTTCATTAAGCCTTCGAAACGCTGTTAATGGCACCGCTGCATCGATCGACACCTTGCTGCAAAACGGGTGGACAATCGATGATCTGCTGTTGTTGGCAAAGCAACGTACTGCAATATCCAACATGGCACAAATCGGGGTGACCAACCACATCAAAGAAAAATGGCAGGTAGGAACAGACCTCGTGGTTTCAAACACATCAGGCATGTCAGCTAGCGGAACACTTAATCCAGATTTTACAACCGGACTGGAAGGATTCGTTCCTGCAACACCTGCTACCGGTAATGCATGGACATTATCAGAGAGGTTGATAGGGAATGACGTCATTTCCATCAGGGATGTGTCTATGGTGAGCATGAGTTACACCAAAAGTCCATTGATGACAGGCGAGACGTTGCTATTTAACAACCATTCGATAATTAGAGAGCTCTGGACATTTGATACGACTTTACGATTTTATTGGCAGACCGACAATATAGGCGGCAAACAAAACATCATTTCACCCATGCTTAAACTGGGCTACCGCCTGAAGAACAACCTGACTTTGGAAACTGAGGGCGGCATAGAGGTGACCAATGCTACCCCTAGTTCATTGCAAGCTTCAAAAACTACTCGACAATATTATTCGTTTGGTTTCCGCTGGGATTTTTGATTATCAATTTGACCGCAAACGACAGTGTTGATCATTTATCGTGCAGTTCGCATTGCGTCTTTCCCGAACAAGACCTTATTTTCCTGTTATGATTAGGGCTGTGAATGCGGTTGACCAAGCAACCGTTCCGGTATTGCGTCTTATACATTGGCTATTCGGAAGAGCTGTTTGAAATCCCCTCATTCATCCAAGTGCAGCATCGGATAACTCTTGAGTTCTGGTGCGAAGCACGCAGGTACTTCGCTTGTTCCAGACACGAAAAGAAAAAGGCCCGCTTGCGCGAGCCGATTCATGTTTGGTGCCCAGAAGAGGACTCGAACCTCCACACCTTGCGGCACACGGACCTGAACCGTGCGCGTCTACCAATTCCGCCATCTGGGCATAAAGACTTTCGCTGAAGCTTAGCGAAGGCGCGCAATTTAATTGTTAAAGGATATATTGTCAATGAAAAATAAAAAGAACCTACGCCAGCAAGACCCATTCATGGATCGAGAACGCGAGCAATACGAGCAACCGCTACCGAGCCGGGAATTCATTTTACAGATACTGACCGAGCAGGGCGCGCCCATGAGCGACGAGGAACTGCTGGGTATGTTGCATATCAAGAATGATGAGGAAGATTTATTTTCCCGTCGCTTGCGCGCGATGGAACGAGATGGGCAGATCATGCGCAATCGCAAGCGCGACATATGCGTGATGGAAAAACTCGATTTGATCAAGGGCAAGGTGCAAGGCCATCCCGATGGATTCGGCTTCCTGATCCCGGAAGATGGCAGCCCTGATATGTTCCTCAGCGAGAAGGAGATGCACCAGGTGCTGCATGGCGACGTGGTGATGGTGCGGCAGAGTGGCGTGGATCGGCGTGGACGCCCCGAAGCCAAGATTGTCGAAGTGCTGGAACGCGCCAATAATAAAGTGGTCGGACGCTTGTATGAAGAGCACGGCATCCACTTCGTCGTGGCGGAGAACCGCCGCATCACTCAGGACATTCTGGTCGCACCCGGTGAAACAGGCGGCGCAAAAGCGGGGCAGGTGGTGGTGCTGGAAATCCTGAAACATCCCGACAAGCATGCGCAGCCGATCGGGCGCATCGCCGAGGTGCTGGGCAACTATGCCGACCCCGGCATGGAAATCGAGATCGCGTTGCGCAAACATGATCTGCCCTATGAATTCCCCAAGGATGCAGAACGCCAAGCCAAGGCGATTTCACCGACCGTTTCTGCGGCAGACTGGGAAGGGCGCGAAGATATACGCAACCTGCCGCTGGTCACGATCGACGGCGAGACTGCGCGCGATTTCGACGACGCGGTGTATTGCGCACCGGAAAAAGGCGGTTACCGCCTGGTCGTGGCGATCGCCGATGTAAGCCACTATGTGCAGACTGGTGATGCGCTGGATCGCGAGGCGATTCTGCGCGGCAACTCGGTGTATTTTCCGCGCCGCGTGATCCCGATGTTGCCAGAAGAGCTGTCCAACGGCCTGTGCTCGCTGAACCCCAAAGTAGATCGCTTGTGCGTGGTGTGCGACATGCATATCAGCAACAGCGGCGATATCGAAAAATTTCGTTTTTATCCTTCGGTGATGCATTCGCAAGCGCGGTTGACCTACACGCAGGTGGCTGCGATGCTGGCCGAGCCGGACGGCGAACTGGCCAAGAGCAACGCGGCTATCGTGCCGCATCTGCAACATCTCTATGAGTTGTTCCAGAAGCTGTTGCAAGCTCGAGCGAAGCGCGGCGCGATCGACTTTGAAACGGTCGAGACACAGATGATCTTCACCGCCGAGGGCAAGATCGAGCGCATAGTTCCGGTGATTCGCAACGACGCACATAAGCTGATCGAAGAGTGCATGCTGGCGGCCAACGTCTGTGCGGCAAGTTACTTGCACGAAAACGGACACACCGTTTTGTACCGGATACACCAGGGGCCAACACCGGAGAAACTGGAGGGCTTGCGCGAATTCATGAAGGAATTCGGTTTGCAGCTGACCGGCGAAGACGATCCTCAGGCGGCCGATTATTCGAAGCTGCTCAAGCGTATCAAAGGCCGTCCTGATGCCGGGTTGCTGCAAATGGTGATGCTGCGTTCCTTGCGCCAGGCCAAGTATGAGCCGGAGAACATCGGTCACTTCGGTTTGGGCTACGAAGCCTATACGCACTTCACCTCGCCGATACGCCGCTATCCCGATCTGCTGGTGCATCGCGCCATCAAGGCGGTGCTGCAAGGCAAGAAATATACGCCTGCGCAGAAATGGTCCGAGTTGGGCGCGCATTGCTCAATGACCGAGCGCCGTGCCGACGATGCGACCCGCGATGTCGAGGCTTGGCTGAAATGCTTTTATATGCGCGACCATCTTGGCAGCGTATTCCCCGGCACGGTCTCGTCGGTCACCAGCTTCGGCATGTTCGTGTCGCTTGACGATCTGTATGTCGAAGGGTTGGTGCACATCTCCGAGCTCGGCAAGGATTATTTCCAGTTCGATGCCGCCAAGCACCAGTTGCTTGGAGAGCGCACCGGACAACGCTATCGCCTCGGCGACCGCGTGCAAGTGCGCGTAGTAAAAGTAGACATGGAAAGCACTAAGGTCGACTTCGTTTTGAATGAGTTGATAGATGATTCTGGACAGGTTGCTGGCGAGCACGGACACGCAGCCAAAGGACGTGCAACCAAGGCTGGCAACAACCCCGCCGCAGAAATTAAACACGAAAAGAAGCGCGATAAGAAACGTAATGGCTGATCTGCGTCTGATCTACGGTTTCCACGCCATCACTTCGCGCATTCGCCAGAATTCCGATGGTGTGCTGGAAATTTACCTGCAAGCGCAACGCCAGGACCCGCGCATGCGTGACCTGATCAAGCTCGCCGAAACCAATGGCGTGCGCATCATCCCGATAGAAGCGGCGCGACTGGATGGCATGGCGGGCAATGCGCGCCATCAGGGTGTCGCGGCGCGCGTCGATGCGGCGCAGCGCGTGCAGCATCTGGATGACGTGCTGGACACACTCAGCGAACCGCCGTTGCTGCTGGTGCTGGACGGCGTGCAAGATCCGCACAATCTGGGTGCTTGCCTGCGCAGTGCCGATGCGTTTGGCGTACACGCGGTGATCGCGCCTAAAGATCGCGCGGTCGGCATCACCGCGACAGTGGAGAAAGTTGCCTGCGGTGCGGCGGAAACTGTTCCTTACATCACCGTCACCAATCTTGCGCGGACTCTACGCGAATTGCATGAACGCGACATATTGGTGGTCGGTGCTGCGGCCGAAGCCGAACAGGATTTGAATGGCTTCAAACATACTGGTGCATTGGCCTGGGTGCTGGGCGCGGAAGGCGAAGGATTGCGCCGTTTGACGCGCGAAACTTGCGACGAACTTGTGCGCATTCCGATGCTGGGTAGCGTGGAAAGTTTGAATGTTTCGGTGAGTGCCGGTATCTGCCTTTTTGAGTCGAGACGACAGCGGAAGGGTGGTGGCTAAAACTGTTTGGCTGCGATTATTAGGAGGATTATATCCATTGTAATGAAGAGGATAAATTAAATACCTCAACAATAACATTATGTGTATAATTGGTTCCGTTCAGAAAACTTTAAAAGAGCGAAAACGAACGGAATGAAAATCAAACAGGTGTCATGCCACTGCCTCCACAATACTTTTTGTCATGAATCCAGACAGGTTGACCTGCCACAGTCGACACCAGATGCCAGTCCCCGAATCACTTCTTCTCAGACTCACCTTCAGAACCACCTTCAGACCCGCTTTCAGAAGCAGATACAACACCCGATCTCATTGAGTTTCAGTCGGGTGAAAAGTTGGGCGATGCGCAATCGTTGCGGGTTTAATGATGCGCTCATGATCGGATTCCGCTCATGACAGATATCCTCCAGCGAAAACAAACCGAAGATGATTTGCGTCTCGCGGCAATTTCCTTCGAATCGCAGGATGCGATGGTGGTGACTGACGCCAAAGGCATTATCTTGCGGGTCAACAAGGCTTTTACCCGTCTTACCGGTTACAGCGAGCAAGAGGCGATAGGGCGGACTCCGGCTTTGATCAGCTCAGGACGCTACGATAAAGCGTTCTACTTGCGCATATGGGCATCCCTGAAAGAAAAACGGTACTGGCAAGGGGAGATGTTGAACAAGCGCAAAAACGGCATGGTTCACGCCGAATGGCTTACCATTTCTGCCGTTACCTCAGCTGAGGGCAAGGTCACACATTATGTTGGCAGCTTGTCCGAGACCACCCGTAGCCAGGATGTGGAAGCCGAGATGCACCGCTTGGCTAACTTCGATCCCGTCACCCATCTTCCCAATCGCCGTTTTCTCTTCGACTCTTTGAAAGAGGCGATCTCTGTCAGCAGCCGCAGCGGACGTCATGGCGCGCTGCTGTTTCTCGACCTGGATAATTTCAAGACACTCAATAATACGCGTGGCCACAATATCGGTGATCTGCTGCTGAGCGAAGTGGCAGAGCGTTTGAAGGCCAGTGTGCGCGAATACGATACCGTAACACGGCTGGGTGGAGACGAATTTGTGTTGCTGCTGGAAAACCTCAGCAAGGACGAACAAGAGGCTGCCATTCAGGCCGGTCTGGTAGGCGAGCAAGTGCGTGATGCTATTGCATTGCCCTATATGCTCCAGGGCACCGAGTTCATCTGCACGACCAGTATCGGGATCAGCATGTTTTATCGACAAAATGTGTCAGCTGAAGATTTGCTCAAGCACGCCGACCTTGCCATGTGCCAGGCCAAGAAAGACGGGCGTAACAGCTTGCGTTTCTTCGCTCCCGAGATGCAGGCCACGCTGGTCGAACACAGCACTCTGGAAGGTGACCTGCGCCACGCGCTGGAGCAGCAACAGTTGCACCTCTATTACCAGATGCAGGTAGATAACGCGCGCCGTATTATCGGTGCCGAGGCATTGCTTCGTTGGGATCATCCCGAACGCGGCATGATCTTGCCGGGAGATTTTATCCACATCGCAGAAGAATCCGGACTGATTCTGCCTATCGGTTACTGGGTACTTAAATCCGCTTGTGAGCAAATCAAGATTTGGTCCAAGTCCCCGGATACCTGTGACTTGTGGCTTGCCGTCAATGTCAGCGCACGCCAGTTCCACCAAGCGGAATTCGCCGATCAAGTGCAGCGCGCCCTTAATGAAAGCGGAGCCGATCCAACCAAACTGAAACTCGAATTGACCGAGAGCCTGGTGCTTGATGACGTGAGCGATACCGTCACCAAGATGCACGCTCTCAAGGAACTGGGTATCAGTTTCGCGATGGACGATTTCGGCACCGGCTACTCTTCGCTTACTTATCTCAAACAATTGCCGCTGGATCAACTGAAGATCGATCAATCCTTCATCCGCGATCTCTCAACCGACCGAAATAATATGGCCATCGTGCAAGCCATCATCACCATGGGGCGAACATTTGAATTGAATGTCATCTCCGAAGGAGTGGAAACCGAGGAACAGTTCGAGTTCCTTGATAATCATGGCAGCCATGCCTTCCAGGGATTCCTGTTCGGCAGGCCCGTGCCGTTGGGGCAGTTCGAGACCTCGTTGACTCTTCAATAAATCTCAAGCAGGTCAGGCGATTTCATTCCACTCAAGATATGACCTGCCAGTAATTTCATCCGTAGATATGAGATCCTTGGCAAAATCCGGCGTACACTGCGTCGCATAGTTTTAATAAACCTCGCTATAATCCAACAAATGGCTCACTTCGAAAGTGAGTTGCACCGAATACGCAAAAAGTCGCACGGGTTCTTGTTGCAGCCGGATAACATGAGGAGGGTCGAGCATGGTATTTCGTGATCGTGAAGATGCCGCGCGCCGGTTGGCTGAAGCGCTTGCTCAATATCGCGGCCAAAATCCGCTGGTGCTGGCAATCCCGCGCGGTGCGGTGCCGATGGCCAAGATCATCGCCGATGTACTGGGCGGCGAAGTGGATGTCGTGTTGGTGCGCAAACTGCGCGCGCCGGGCAACCCGGAATTCGCGATCGGTTCGGTGGATGAGTCCGGTTGGACCTATCTTGGCGACTATGCAGATCGGGTGGGGGCCAGTACGCAATACATCGAAGCCGAGAAGGAAGCGCAACTCAAGGTGATGCGCGAGCGCCGCGCCAGCTATACCCCGATACGCCCGCCGCACGATCCGTCGGGGCGCATCGTCATCGTGGTTGACGATGGCCTCGCCACCGGCTCCACGATGATCGCCGCGCTGCACGCGCTGCGCTCCAAGTCCCCGAAAAAATTGATCTGTGCCGTACCGGTCGCGCCGCCCGATACGCTGGAAAAAGTAAAACACTACACCGATGAGATGGTTTGCCTGAGCGCACCGGCGATGTTTTATGCGGTGGGGCAGTTCTATGCGTCATTCCCCCAAGTGAATGACGAGGAAGTGATCGAACTGCTGGGCGCGGCGTCATAACTTCCGCTTCAAAAGAAAATGAAACTTATCGAGGATATCCAGCCATGAATCAAAATTCTGATACATCAGAAAAAAAGCAAAATATATGGATGCGCGGATTGTTCATGCTGTTGCTGGCGTTGGCATATCACGTGTTCGGGACATTGATGTTTATCATTGCGACCATACAATTTGTAATGATGTTAATCAACGACACACCCAATGTCCGACTGGTTTCTTTGGGCCGCAGCATGGGACGCTACTTGCAGCAGATCGTTAATTTCCTGACCTTTGCCACTGAAGAGATGCCTTTCCCGTTCAACGATTGGCCATCAGGCGATTGAAATGAAGATCGGCATACCCAAAGAACTCAAAACCAACGAAAACCGCGTCGCGTTGGTGCCGGCAGGGGCAGAGGCTTTAGTATCATCTGGGCACACCGTCATCGTCGAAACGGGAGCGGGGCTGGGCAGCGGGTTCAGCGATGCACGATATCAGGCAGCAGGCGCGCAGATCGCACAGGATGCCGATGCGGTCTGGGCGGCAGCCGAGCTGATCGTGAAAGTGAAAGAGCCGATAGCACCGGAATGGAAACGCATCAGGCCCGGCCATGTCATCTTCACTTATTTTCATTTCGCCGCCAGCGAGCAATTGACCCGCGCGTTCATTGCCTCCGGCGCGGTGTGCATCGCTTATGAAACGGTCGAGCTGCCCTCGGGCGAACTGCCGCTGCTGACACCGATGTCCGAAGTGGCCGGGCGCATGGCAGTGCAGGAGGGTGCCAAGTATCTGGAGAAATTATATGGTGGGCGCGGCGTATTGCTCAGCGGCGTACCCGGCGTGCCACCCGCCAAGGTGGTGATAATTGGCGGCGGCGTGGTCGGCGTCAATGCGGCAAAAGTGGCCGCCGGGATGGGCGCACAAGTCATCATCCTCGACACTTCACTGGATAGGCTGCGCTATCTCAGCGATGTGATGCCGGCCAACGTGCAACTGATATTCTCAGACCGGCACACGCTACTCAAGCACATTGCCAATGCCGACCTGGTCATCGGCGCGGTGCTGGTACACGGCGCTGTAGCGCCAAAATTGATACACCGTGAAGATCTCAAGTTGATGCACAAGGGCGCGGTGATCGTCGATGTCTCAATCGACCAGGGCGGTTGCGTCGAGACCATGCACCCCACCACGCACGAAGATCCCACCTTCATCGTCGATGGCATCGTCCACTACGGCGTGGCCAACATGCCCGGAGGCGTGCCGCTCACCGCCACACTGGCGCTGACCAACGCAACCTTGCCTTATGTGCTGCAATTGGCGAACAAAGGATACCAACAGGCGCTCAAGGAATCTCCGGCATTGCTCAATGGGCTCAACATCATCGGTGGAAAAGTGACGCACAAGAAAGTCGCCGAGGCGTTCGGGTTGGAGTGTCACGCTGCGGAATCTCTTGTCGATTGATTCGACCAGATCACCGGGCGGAGTTAGTTGCTATTCTTAAAGAAAAAGGGGCGGCAAGTTTATTTGCCGACCCTGTGATCCCTGCTTATTTCTTCATGCCTTTCGATTGTGCCATCTCTTCTTTGCAAGCTGCGGATAATTCGCCTTCATGTTGCTTGAGGCATTGGATGATTTTGCCACCGCCGGCTTTTACGTCTTTGCAAAGTTTTTCCTTATCGCCTTTGCATGCTTCTTTAAATTCCTTAACCTTCTCTTTCATCTTCTCCATGTTTTCCTTGCAGGCAGGCGAAACATCGCTTTGATGCTCCTTGAGGCATTTCATCATGCCGCCTTGTCCTGGCTGCACGCCTTTGCAAAGCTTGGCAGCGTCATCGGCGCACGGCTTGCTCTTTTCTTCTGCCGAGACACCTCCCGCCAGAGACAAACAAAACACACCTGCAAGCACAGCAAGCCAATTCATTTGAAAGCCGGAAAATAAAGTAGTGTTTTTCATATTAGTTACTCCTTTTTGGTGGTTAAAAAACTCAGCGGAACTATTCCAAGTGCTGCAAGTGAAGAGGCTTGATCCTTTGTTCCGAAATAACACCAACGCGGCAACATGGCAATCAGATGACAAGCTCACTCCCGCTTAAACGGACTCCGCTCGTTCAGCTCACCCACATACTCCTCAATCGCATCCGACTCGCGCTGTAAATAATCCTCCACCTCCCGCGCAAACTGAGGATGCGCCAGCCAGTGCGCCGAGCGCGTGGACACCGGCAAAAAGCCGCGCGCCAACTTGTGCTCGCCGCCTGCACCACCCTCAAAAGTCTTGATGCCGTGCGCGATGCAAAATTCGATGGCCAGATAGAAGCAGGTCTCGAAATGCAGCCCGGAGTGAAACTCGAACGTACCCCATGAGCGCCCGTACAATACATTCTTGGTGACGATATTCAGCGCGCTCGCAATCATCCGTCCTTCTCGTGAAGCGATCACCAGTAATGTGTGCTGTGGTATCGCCACCCCGATGCGCTGAAAAAAATCATCGTTCAGCGCGGGCGGGGAATGGTGCGTCTGCCGTGTATGCGCATAACACGAGGCAAAGAAATCCCACTGCTCGCGCGTGGCCCGTTCTCCGATGACGCATTGCAATTCAATTCCCGCCTCTTGCACCTTGCGCCGTTCCTGCCTGATGCGCTTGCGTTTGTCGCGGCCTAACGCCGCAAGAAATTCGTCGAAATCTTTATACCCCGGATTGTGCCAATGAAACTGCACATCCTGCCGCAACATCATTCCATGCGCCTGCGCTAACTGTGCATCGGCTTCATTCAGAAACAGGCAATGCAGCGAAGATACCCCGGTATCTTTTGCAAACTGCAGCGCATAACCCAGCAACAACCTGCGCACTTTATATTCATCCGTACCCGGTGCAGCTAATAACCGTGCTCCGCTCACTGGCGTAAAAGGCACCGTGCAAACCAGCTTGGGGTAATAGCGCAGTCCATTCTGCCGGTAAGCATCGGCCCATGCAAAATCGAACACGTGCTCGCCGTATGAGTTCATCTTCAGATAAAGCGGCATCGCGCCCAATAAATGCTCGTCCCGCCACAAAGTAATAAATTGCGCGCGCCAGCCGAACTGCGCCGTGGCGCAGCCGCTTTCTTGCAGCGCATAAAAATAAGCATGAGATAGAAACGGATCGCCCTCAGTCAGCGCGTCCCAATCCGCTGCGGGGATATCCGCAAGATTTTCGACGACCTTCAATGTGGGCGAATTCATTCAGGAATTGTAGCGCGCAACCTGAATGAGCGACGCTATTGTGATCATAGGAACAAATAAAAGTGCCGGTCACCTGTAGCGTTGTTCTCTTCAGGTACAATCGGAATGATTATTTGCCCATGACGATGCTAACCCGGTTGACGAAGGTGATGCTGGCAAAAGTGCGGTTCAATGCTTTGCTGTTGAAGTTCTCCACGGTTTCTCCGCGATCAAACATAATGACATCGCCTTTTTTTGCGGTGAGCGTTGCGGCGGCAAGCCATTTGGTTTGGTTGTCCTGTTTGATTTCGATATAGGTGAATTGGGGAATGTCGATGGTGCTGACTACCGTGGCTTTTTGCGTCTGCTCAACATTGGGCGCTTTGGGGAGTGTCGTAGTCTGAACATTGTTATTGATAGGCGGGTGTCCGGGAGGTAAAGTACCCGAAGAAGGAATCACCGGATCTGGAACAAAGGGTTTTTCCGGCGGTTTTTTGTCGCATGCGGTGAGTGTGAGTATGATCAAGGTTGTGATGAGCGCAGTGTGTTTCATATCATTTCCTTATTTAGTATTGACTAAGTTAGCAATACTACTAAAAAAAGCGCCAAGCTAGAATTGTTTTAGGGGCTGAAGTAGATTAGCACTAAATATCAGCCCACTCCTTAAGTAATTTCAGTTGTTGTTTTGGCGTTCCATAGTTAAATCTGAACTCACATTCCTTGAGGAATAGTGGGAACGATTCTTTAGGAATGCCGTTGTACT
>JANXXH010000071.1 GCA_025350705.1 Gallionella sp. | reverse complement strand
CTTTGCTACAGATTTTATCGGTGTCTGTATTTGAGAAAACCCAGCTATCTCAAGCCTTCGCAGGCGGTGGGCAATTCCCAGAACAGACTGATATTACTAACCAGCTAAATTTGTTCGACTTTTAACCGGACACTACTGATAAACCATCAGTTCAGGGCAAGCAATCAACAATTGCCGCAGCCTCTATAGCCGCCGCGCCCGAGACAAACTCAATCGTTGCACAACCGGACAATACGCTTGTACCGCTCTCTGACACAAAAACAAATCAGGTGGCGCCTCTTTCCACAGACATTCCCGGCGCAACAACAAGCCTGTTCAAACAACGCCTGGCGGCGGGACAACAATTGCTCGAGCAGAAAAAAACCGTCGCCAGCATCCAGCTATTTTACAAAGAGGAAGTCAACCCTGGTCGTGTAGAGGAATTCCTCAAGCGCGCAAATGCACAGGGAATACTCTCCGACATTTACCTGCTGCCCGCTAAATTTGGCGGCAAGAATGGGCTGCGTGTACTCTATGGCGCATACTCCTCGATTGATGCTGCACGCAACGCGATCAAAGATCTACCCGCTCGTTATCAGGAAGCTTTCGCCACATCTACCTATATTTTCTAAGAAACTAAAGAGTGCGATCTAGTAAAGCGGAGTGTATTGAGCAATCTCCATAAAACTGTTAGGCTACAAGTCAAATAGAGCAAGGTGAGAAGTATGAGGTCACGCAATCTAGTTTATCTCTGTGCTATCGGAATGATGCTGTCCAGCTGCGGTACGAAACCGATCAAGCCTGCAGATCATCACATTCAGCGACAAGGCATTCAGCCCGAAACAGATAGTAATATTCCGCAGCCGATCAAAGACAGCGTCATGCTGCCGCCTCCCAAACCAGCCAGCAAGGTTGCAACCTACAGCGTGGTGGTCACCAATGTTCCGGCACAGGAAATCTTATTCGCCCTGGCACGAGATGCAAAAATCAACCTCGACATCCAATCCGGCATTCAGGGAACGGTAACGATAAACGCCATCAACCAGACACTGCCGCAAATCCTGACCCGCATCGCCAAGCAGGTGGATATGCGCTACGAACTGGACAACGGCACCCTGACCGTGATGCCAGACTCCCCTTACCTGTACAGCTACAAGATCGATTATATGAACATGGCACGCGACTCGGAAGGCGCGGTTTTCGACTCTACGCAGGTTGGCAGCGGCTCATCAGGTGGCTCCACAGCTGGCTCACCCGGTGGATCGGGTAATCATTCATCGCTTACCATCAAGAACACCTCCAGGAACCACTTCTGGGAAACGTTGACGCAGAACATCAAAGATATCCTGCGCGAGACCGACAAGATATTACCCGATGGTTCCAGCGAAACCTCGGTGCAGCAAAGCAAGGAAGCCAGCAGCACCGGAACCGGCGTTCAACCCGCCAGCGGTAAAAAGAAATCGGCTCCCAAGGGTGGTATTGAAAACAGCCCGAATCCGGTCAGCGTAGAAGAAGGGGGGACGACTGTCATCAAGCGCAACACGTTCCGTGAAGCGGCTTCAGTCATTGCCAACCCTGAGAACGGGATCATCACGGTGCGCGCCACCGGAAAGCAACATGAAAAGATCCAGGGGTTCATCGACCAGGTCATGACCAATGCCCGACGCCAGGTGCTGATCGAAGCGACCATCGTCGAAGTGCAGCTAAGCGATAATTACAAGCAGGGCATTGATTGGTCGAAGGCTCTGCTCGGCACAAAAGGCTTTACGTTAAGCCAAGCCGGCACCGCCGGTATAGCTGCGACTACTGGCGCACTGGCCGTCAGCTACATCAATCCCACCTCCAAGTTTGGCGACATCGCCGCATCTGTACAATTACTGGAAAAGTTTGGCAACGTCAAAGTCCTGTCCAGCCCCAAACTGAGCGTGATGAACAACCAGACCGCGATGCTGCGCGTGGTGGACAACACGGTGTATTTCATCGTCAATTCAACCATTGGTACCTGCACCCCGACTCCTTGCGCTGCGCCAACGGCGTACACCACCACCGTCAACACTGTGCCTATCGGCTTCACCATGAGTTTGACGCCGCAGATCAATGGCAGCGACACTGTATTGCTCAATATCCGTCCGTCAATTACGCGCCTGCTCAGGACAGTAGACGACCCCACGCCGGGGCTCGCCTTCGTCAATTCGATCCCACAGACATCGACCCGCGAAATGGAATCGGTGCTGAGAATCGAAAACAACCAGATCGCTGTACTGGGCGGCCTGATGGAAGATCGGATGGACAAGTACACCAGTGAGATTCCGCTACTGGGGCGCATACCATTATTTGGCAATCTGTTCCAGAACCGTAACGACACCACAACAAAAACAGAGCTGGTGATTTTCCTTCGTCCGGTCGTCATCAAGAACGCCAGCGTGGATGCCGATTTCATTGGATTCCGCAATAACTTACCGGATCAAAAGTTTTTCCAGGAATCGGCTAGCGGCAAGCCTTAGAGAACCAACGCATGAGCCTGTTAATAGATGCCCGAAAAAAATCGCAGCTTACGCACAATGCGAAGGATGGCGGCTCAAGTCTTTCAGTCAAGGAATCTGGTTTTGAACATCCTGATTCAGCTTACCCGTCCGCCTCACCAGTCACTCCGTCTCCCGACAACAGGGCACGCATTGCCGGGCAAAATCTGTTCAAAGCAAAATCCCCAGCCCCTTCATTTTCGCGCGCGAGGATCAATCGTCATTTACTAATCGCGCTGGGTGGCACAGTTTTATTATTCACAATGGGAGCAGGCTATGTGTGGTACATCGCCTTCCCCGGAAACACTCAACCATCGGTTCCCGTCAACAAGCCAGCCGCTGCATCGCTCTCGAAACCGGCGCCCGTATCAGCACCCCCGAAAAATAATATTGTTCCCGAAATTATTTCTACGAAGCCCGCCTACAAGGCGCAACTAACACATACTGCACAACCAACGGCTAAAGCACCCCAAGCACGCCAAACCAATTCGGTGCAGGTCGAACAGCATCAGGATGAACCCATCGATCCCTTGCTCAACAATGCCTATCTTGCTTATCGAAACGGCAAATTTGATGAGTCACAACAGTTATATCATGCCGCGCTCAAGCTGGATGAGCGCAATATCGACGCCATACTCGGGCTGGCCGTCATCGCGCAACGGCGTGGCGCAGATAGCTTGGCTGCACACTATTATGCACAAGCATTGGCAATCGATCCGCGCAACGCCGTAGCCAATGCAGGGATGTCCGCCCTGTCCACCGACGACAACCGCGAAAGCCGTCTAAAAACCTTGCTCAATGAACAACAAGATTCATCATCCTTGCATTTTGCATTGGGCAATTACTACGCAGGGCTATCTCGTTGGGGAGAGGCGCAACAAGCCTATTTCAATGCATTCCGGCTGGAACCTGACAATGCCGAGTTAACTTTCAATTTGGCCATCAGCCTTGATCGTCTCGGACAAAATAAATCTGCTGCACAGTATTATCAACATGCCCTACAGCTTGATCCAAAACAAAGCTCAGGTTTTGATCATGCACAAATTTCACAACGCATCAAAGCGCTGACACGCTAAATCTCCATGCCAAAAAAACAGATGTCAGAAGATCAGATTTCGGGCGACCAACCCCAGCAACCACTTGGACAGATACTGGTCGGCAAAGGCGTGATCAGCGATGACCAGTTACGCATCGCCTTGCAAGAACAGGGCAAGACGCATCAGCCGCTGGGTCGATTGCTGGTTCGGCTGGGCTTTCTGTCGGAAGCCACTATCCGCGACGTTTTGTCGGAAAACCTTGGCCAGGAAAGCGTAGATCTCGCCACCATCATCGTCGACCCGAATGCTCTCGCCCTGATTCCCAAGGATGTTGCACGCCGCTATCAATTACTGCCTCTGTCGGTGGATCAAGTCGCCCACATCCTGACATTGGCGGTTGCCGATCCCGACAATATCATCGCGCTTGATCAGGTACGCGCCCTGCTCAAGGACAAATACCGCCTGATCACCCAGCTTGCCAGTGAATCCGACATCCTGCGCGGGATAGATCAGTATTACGGATTCGAACTTTCGATCGACGGCATCTTGCATGAGATCGAGCCGGGTGAAATGGAATATCAGACGCTGCAATCCGGCGTTAACGAATTCAGCCAACCGGTGGTACGACTGATCGATGCGCTGCTCACCGAAGCAGTACAACGCGGCGCTTCGGACATCCACTTCGAGCCTGAGAGCAGCTTTTTGCGCATTCGCTATCGCGTCGACGGTGTACTACGCCAGGTGCGCAGCCTGCACAAGAGTTTTTGGCCATCCATGGTGGTGCGCCTGAAAGTGATGAGCAACATGAACATCGCCGAGACCCGTGCGCCGCAAGACGGACGTATCTCCCTGCGCCTGTCGGGTCGCCCTATCGATTTTCGTGTGGCGTCGCATCCCACCACGCACGGTGAAAATCTGGTACTGCGTATTTTGGACAGGCAGAAAGGTATCGTGCCGCTCGACCAGCTTGGTCTGGATGATGACGCACTCAGCATACTCAAGATGATCATCGCCAAGCCTGAGGGCATCGTGCTGGTGACCGGGCCAACAGGATCAGGTAAAACCACGACGCTGTATTCGGTGCTGAATCACATCAACACCGAGTCGGTCAATATCATGACACTGGAAGACCCCGTCGAATATCCGCTCGCGCTGATACGCCAGACCTCGGTCAATGAATCTGCCAAACTGGATTTTGCCAGCGGTATCCGCTCCATGATGCGCCAGGATCCGGACATCATCCTGGTCGGCGAAATTCGCGATCATCCCACCGCCGAAATGGCATTCCGCGCCGCGATGACCGGACATCAGGTTTATTCGACACTGCACACCAATTCAGCTATCGGCGCGATCCCGCGCCTGTTCGACATCGGCATCCTGCCTGACATCATGGCCGGCAACATCATCGGCATCGTGGCACAGCGCCTGGTACGCATACTTTGTAAAGAGTGCAAATATCCGTACACGCCGGACGCATCGGAACGCAAGCTGCTGGGTCTCGATGCCCAACAAGACATCACCCTGTATCGGGCTGCCGGCTGCGAATCTTGCAATCATCATGGCTACAATGGGCGCATGTCCATCATGGAGTTGCTCAAGATGGATTACGATCTGGACGATCTGGTTTCGCATCGTGCCAGTGCGCGGCAAATCAGGGAAGCGGCACTCGCCAAAGGATTTCGTCCGTTGGCGCTGGACGGCATCCGGCGCGTCCAGCAAGGCATCACCTCGCTTGCGGAAGTCAGCCGCATGGTGGATCTGACCGACCGGCTTGGTTAAGGAATCCCAATGGCACTCTATTCCTATCGGGCAATAGATGATCGCGGCAAGACCCATAAAGGGTTGCAGGATGCCGCCAATCAAGTAGATCTGGAACTGCGGCTGAAGCGCAGTGGGCTTGACCTGATTGATGCAAAGATAGGCGACGGAGGAATAGGTTTTGGGCGCAGCAAAATCAAACGCCCCGAGCTGATCACCTTTTTCTTCAACCTCGAACAACTCATCCGCGCCAAGGTGCCTTTGCTGGAAAGTCTCGCCGATTTGCGTGACTCCGTGAACGATCCGCGTTTCCGCGAAATCATCGCCAATCTTGTGGAAGCCATTGAGGGCGGAAAAAAACTTTCTGAAGCAATGGCACAACATCCCGACGCGTTCGATAAAATCTTTATCAGCCTGACCCATGCCGGCGAAGCAAGCGGACGTCTGTCAGAGGTGTTTGAACACATCACCGAATCCCTGAAGTGGCAAGATGAAATGTCCTCGCATACCAAGACCATCATGCTCTACCCGGCATTCGTCGGCACCATTGTGGTGGCAATTACGTTTTTCCTGATGATCTACCTGGTACCGCAACTGGTCAGCTTCATCAAAGGAACAGGGCAGGAACTGCCCATCTATACGCGCGTACTGCTGGCCATTTCATCGTTCTTTGTTAATTACTGGTATGTATTGATCGCACTGCCTATCATCCTGCCCATCGCGGGCAAAATGATTATCACCGCCAGGCCGGAGATGCACTTTAAATTCGACCGGCTCAAACTGGACATGTGGGTGACGGGGCCCATCCTGCGCAAAATCATTATGGCGCGCTTCGCCAATACTTTCGCAATCATGTACGGTTCCGGCATCGGCATCCTCGACTGCATCGCCAACTCGCGCGATGTGGTGAACAACCTTGCTGTGGCCAGAAGCCTGGAAGAGGTCACCCGCGAAATAGAATCCGGCAAAAATCTTACCCAGAGCTTCCAGAATACCGGGATGTTTCCGCCGCTGGTGATCCGTATGCTCAAGGTCGGCGAAGCCACCGGTTCGCTGGACAAGGCGCTGCTCAATGTCAGTTACTTTTATGACCGCGACGTGAAAGACTCCATCAAAAAAGTCCAGGTCATGATCGAGCCGACCATGACCATCGTGCTGGGCCTCTTGCTGGGCTGGGTTATGCTGTCTGTGCTATTGCCTATTTACGACCTGTTCGGCAAAGTGAAATTCTGATGCGCCGCGTGCTACTTCTATTCCTGAGTGCCAATCGCCTCCATGCACAACACATGCAGGGCGGCAAGATCGTGCTGCAGCACGATTTCACCGACACGCCGGATGGGCGGGAAAGTTTCGCCTCCTTTCTGAAAACCGCAAAATGCCCAACCTACTTGCTGACCGACCTGATCGAAGAGGACTTCCGTCACGAAATCGTCCCGCACTTGAGCGGCGGTAGCCGCGCAGCTTTGCTGCAACGCAAGTTTGACCAATTCTATCGTGGCACTCCTTTCCATCAAGCCACATTGCTACAGCGCCAAAAGGCCGGGCGACGCGACGATGACATGCTATTCTCGGCATTGACCAACCCATCTCTCATCACGCCCTGGCTGAACATCATGCTGATCCGGCAAACTCCGCTCGCCGGGATCTATTCGGTACCGCAGATCAGCGCACCACTCGTCAAAGATCACCCCTCGGATCACTTGCTGCTTATTTCCTGGGAAAGATTTTCCGGGTTGCGTCAAACCTACTTCAGCGGGCATCGCCTGCAGATTTCGCGGCTGACGCCTGTTCACGCCGAATTGACATTCCATGATGCCGTGGTAAAAGAACTTTCCCGCACTTATCAATATTTAAAAAGCCTGAGCTTGCTCCCCTCGGGACAAATACTCGATGTGCGCATCTTGTGCCACGCGGTTGACCGCAACAAACTGCAGAACCAGTTACCCAATGACGCAGATATGCGGTATGACTTCGCGGATATCGAAGAGATCGGCACACAACTCAAGATCGATTTTCGCCTCATCGACTCGGATGCCAGCCAAATCTTCTTGCATCAACTGGTTGCACACTGCCCAAAAACAGATTACGCCAGCGCGGAGCACACCCGCTACCACAAACTGTGGCAACTGCGTCTCACCCTCAACTGGAGCGCAGGTGTGCTGCTGCTTGCCAGTGTGTTTTGGGCGACAGCAGTCTTCTGGCAAAGCCGCGTGAATGCAGCTGAAACCGAATCTCTCAATATACAAACACAACGCATACTAAAAGAAGCGCAGCAAATCACGCAGAGCTTCCCCATCACGCACACCCCGGCTGCCGATATGAAGGCAAGCGCAACCATCATGCGCAAGCTCGATCAATATGGCCCCAACCCGAAAATCATCTTGAAGCCCATCAGCACAACACTCGACCGTTTTCCGCAAATCGAGTTAAACGATCTGAGTTGGCAGATGAGTGCAAAAGAGCCGGTCGTCGGCAACACGCTTGCCGGTATACCTGCCCAAATCATCACCTTAAGGGGAAATCTGCAAGGTTTCGACAATAACTATCGCGCCGCACTGGCGTATCTGGATCGCTTCCAGCTTGAGCTGAGCACGCGCGGCTATCAAGTAACCGCACTTACCAAACCGCTTGACGTCAGCCCCGGCGGCAGCCTTGCCGACCATCGCGAAGCACGCGAAAATGAACTCATTTTTTCTTTTAAGCTTGTCTGGAGACCATCGATATGATGAGACTCTCCTGCAGAAAGAAACAGGCCACATGAAACTCTCCACCTCAGACCTTCAACTGATGCGCGGTAGCCTTGCCGCGATTTTCGCTTCAGGACTATTGAGCAGCGTCATTATTTTCGCCAGCAGCCAATATGCAAATCACAATCAAGAGACTTTGCGTACCGCGCAAAGCCAGATGAATGACGCACGCAATCGTTTGACTGCAGCACGCCAGGATCAAGAAAATCTGTCGATTTATTCTACAGAGTATGGCCTATTGCAAAAACAAAATATCATCGGCGACGACCATCGGCTGGATTGGATAGAAGGATTGGAAAAACTCCGCGATCAAAATCTGACCGTCGACTTTCGCTATAACATTTCGCCGCAAATAATTTATGCGCCGCAACCTGCCATAGACAGTGGCAACTTCGACATCCATTACAGCGAAACAAAACTGCAATTCGATCTGCTTCACGAAGGCCAGCTATTGAATTATTTCGACGCACTTCGCAGCCAGATCAAAGGCCGTTTTCAACTTGAAGGCTGCGCCATGCAACGCATCGCCATGTCCCAGAATACAGGCACGCCCACATCGGCACATATCAAAGCCGATTGTGTCGGAGGCTGGATCACTTTGAAAAACCGGAACGCCCCGCAATGAAAATGCTGCTCATAATCTGCTGGTTCAGCTTGATGCTCCCCACCGCGACTGACGCGGAAGAATTGGGAAGGCTTTTTTTTACCCCTGAACAACGCGCACAGCTAGACTACATCTATGGGCGCGATGTTCGACCAGATGACAATGCACTGACACTGAACGGTATCGTGCAAATGCATGGCGGAAAACGCACTGCGTGGATCAACGGTGTGCCCCAGGCTGCCGGGCGCAGCGATGAGATGACGCCAGAAAGCGCACTGGTTCCGGTACCCGGCAAAAACAAATCGATCAAACTCAAGGTTGGTCAACGGATTTTGCTGAATCCATCCGCCAGCACCGACGCGACCAATTCAAATATGCCCGTCAAGACTGACATTCCAAATCAAGATGCGACAGAACCATAAGCCATGCCGACCAAACACATTGTCATTTTCGTGTGCCGTTCCAGCAAACAGCGTGGCGCGGCCTTATTGATCATGCTGGTACTTTTGGTGGTGAGTCTCGCCGCTGTGCTGGTGAATTCGTTAATTTCATCCACAGCTAAAACTGCACGCCAGGAAAAAACAGCCGCTGCGCTTGCGCAGGCCAAGGACGCGCTGATCGGGTATGCTGTTACATACGGCGACAATCACGCAAACCAGGTTTTTGGCTACCTGCCGTTACCTGACTTAGGCACTTCGCGCAATAATAATGTAACGCCGGCAGAGGGCAACGCTGCCGCAAATTTTTCTGGGAACACCAAGAATTTGACTGTGATCGGAAGGTTACCATGGCGAACACTGGGTCTCCCACCGCTTCGCGATGATCAGGGAGAGTGTCTTTGGTACGCCGTATCCGGCTCATTCCAGAATACCCAACAAGCAGACGTGTTGAATTGGGACTCACTCGGACACTTCGATGCTAACTCTTCCAATGGCACCCCATCTGGAACTGTCAGCACAACGGGTGCCAACTATGCCAAACGCCCGGCGGCCATCATCTTTTCAGCAAGTACCGTGCTTCAAGGGCAAAATCGTCAAGCATCCACAACCGACATCGTTGACATATGCGGGGGAAACTACAACGCCAGTAATTATCTTGATTCCTTTAACACCAATGCCAACATCAACAACATCATCAACTACTTCGCTGGCTCGACAAACAATTCCTCCGGCTATGCCTACAACCTCAACAACACGTCCAACGGTTCACAACTTAGTGCCGCCGCACTTTCGGCTCCCAAGAACATTATTTTCGGAGACATTGAGGTCAACATTGCGGGCAACCTTGTAAAAATCGTCAACGACAGGATACTTACCATTACCGCCGACGACATCTTCAGCCCCATCATTCGTCGCAGTGATTTCTCCGCCCAGATATCTGCACTGATGAACGATGCTGTTTTCATACCCCACCTCCAGGCCGTTGCCATCGCTGGTTCAAAAGGCACAGACAATGTCAATTGCGTCAACACCAGCAATGCCGTTAACAAGAATTTCTGCAACAACTGGAAGGAAATGCTACTTCTCAAATCTACAACTGGTCCCTGTAGCCGCGTGCTAATTTTCGGCGGGCAAAAAACCGCTACTCAGGTTCGGCTGATTGCAGCCGACAAATCTGACCCAGCCAACTATCTCGAAGGTATAAACTTGGCAGCCTTTGCCACACCGGTCGCCAGCTCCAGCAACTTCAGTGGGCCGTCGACCTTCAACGCTAACAACCCGAGCGCAGACCTTTTGACGTGCCTGCCATGAAACCAATCCTAATGATCCCTTGCCGCGCATCAGGCTTCACGCTGGTCGAAATGGCGATTGTGCTGATGATAGTCGGGCTGCTGCTGGGCGGCATGCTGGTTCCGCTCAGTGCGCAAATGGAACAACGAAACATCTCCGATACGCGGAAAACTTTGGATGAAATCCAGCAAGCCTTGATCGGCTATGCCCTCATTAACGGCAGCCTGCCTCACCCCGCCAGGGCTACTCTCGTAACAGGCGTCGACGCTAACGCAGGCTTGGTTGATAACACTCTTACTACTGGCGTTGTACCTTGGGCAACACTCGGTACCAGCGAAACCGATGCATGGGGAAGGCGTTTCACTTATTCAGTGACAAACTCCTTCACTACACCATTCACGCTCAATACAAACGGGACTCTTAATGTCAAGAGTGCAGCATCAGGCGGCTCTACAGTCGCCACCAATATTCCGGCAGTCATCGTTTCGCATGGGAAAAATGGCTTGGGGGCTTACACGCCCGATGGTCAACAAATCCTGCCTGTTCCGGTAGCAACGACAGACGAAGGTGAGAACACCAACGCCAACAACACATTCGTCAGCCACGACTTCGGCCCCACATTCGATGATTTGGTGGTCTGGATCTCACCCAACATCCTGTTCAACCGCATGGTGGCAGCAGGTAAATTACCTTAAGCTCGCCGCCAAGTCGTGCCCGTCGCGCTGTCTTCCAGCACAATGCCTGTGTCTAACAACTCTTTGCGGATGCGGTCTGCTTCGGCGTAGTTTTTGGCTTGCTTGGCAGCGATACGCGCTTCAATAAGCTCACCGATCTTCTCCTTGCTTGGGCCGATAGTAATTGTTGGAGCATATCCAGTGATTGTTGCTTGACCTGGTTCAGGAGAAATAACAACATCTCTTCCCTGTAAGAATGCTTGCGGGTCACGTTGTAGCAAACCGAGAACGCCAGCTAAAGTTTTCAGTTGAGCCGCCGCATCAATTGATTTTGTGCTATTCACTTGTTTCGACAGATCGAACAACACCGCCATCGCCTCCGGTGTATTGAAGTCGTCATCCATCGCCGCTTTAAAACGTTGCGCATGAGGTTTGCTCCAATCGATAGCAGTCACTCCCTCAGGCGCATTCTTTAGTGACGTATAGAGACTACTCAATGATTGCTTCGCATCATCCAAATGCACGTCGGAATAATTCAACGGGCTGCGGTAGTGCGCGCGCAGGATGAAGAAGCGCACCACTTCAGCATCGTATTTTTTCAGCACCTCGCGGATGGTGAAAAAATTGCCGAGTGACTTGGACATCTTCTCCTTGTCCACATTCACAAAGCCGTTGTGCATCCAGTAATTCACGAAGCGGCAATGGTGAGCGCCCTCGCTCTGCGCGATCTCGTTCTCGTGATGAGGGAACTGCAAGTCCGCGCCGCCGCCGTGAATATCGAAATGCTGACCGAGCAATTTTGAACCCATCGCGGAACATTCGATATGCCAACCTGGGCGGCCCTTGCCCCACTTCGAGTCCCATTTCACTTCGTCGGCTTCCTGCTCCTTGGCATGTTTCCACAACACGAAGTCGAGCGGATCATTTTTATTGTCGGTAACTTCAACGCGCTCACCGGCGCGCAGGTCTTCCAGCGATTTTCCGGACAACTTTCCATAGCCTGCAAACTTGCGCACCGCGAAATTCACATCGCCATCTGCCGCCTTATAGGCCAAGCCGTTCTGTTCGAGCCGCGCGATCATTTCCAGCATCTCCGGCACATATTGCGTGGCACGCGGTTCATGGTTGGGACGCTGCACGCCCAGCGCATCGGCGTCTTCATGCATTGCATTAATGAAGCGCTGCGTCAGCGCATGGATGGATTCGCCGTTCTCTGCCGCACGCTTGATGATCTTGTCGTCGATGTCGGTGATGTTGCGCACATAGTTTACGTCGTAGCCGCTCGCCTTCAGCCAGCGATACACCATGTCGAACACCACCAGCACGCGCGCATGGCCGAGGTGGCAATAGTCATACACCGTCATGCCGCACACGTACATGCCGACCCTGCCCGCTATGACGGGTACGAATTCCTGTTTGTCACGCGCCAGCGTATTGTAGATTTTCAGCATGATTACTCCGGTGCAAGAGGATGGAATGCGCGCCCCACATAGGCGATGATGTCTTCTATTTGCTGTTCGGAGAATACTGATTTCCATGCCGGCATGGAAGTGCCTTGCAGTCCCTCGCGTATCACTGTTCTTAAACGCGCTCTAGTCATGCTTTCCATGACAGGAGACTTGGTCAGGTCGCGCGGGTGCGGCTCCATGAAGCTGCCTATCCAGTTGCGCGCGGTACCATCGGCTGCGTGGCAGAAAGCGCAGTTCTGCTGGAAAAGTTTCTCGCCGCGCTGTTCGCTTTCAGACAATCCGTTCAGTTTGGGAGGATGATCGTGAATATGGTAAGGCGTGGCACTGGTCATCGCATCGACTGATTTATCAGCTTTGGGAGACGGAGGATAGTCCCCCGGAGAAAACTGGTTGCGCGGGTAGGACACTGCGCGTGATTCCCAATGTACCTCATCATTGTTTTCTCTGGCGCGGTCATGGCAGCTTACGCAGGAAGTCATGAACAGCCGTTTTCCATCCGCCTGTTGCGGGGTGAGCTGTTCCCAAGGAGTATCGAGAGCAATTTCACCCAGGGCAAACGGGTATGCAATGGCATAGCGCTGATGATTGAACCAGCCATTCGCCTCGGTGTGATAGCGGGTGTTCTCGGCCTTGGTGACCATGAACTCATGCCTGATGAAATCCGCTACCGCAGCGATCTCGTTAGGCTGCAACACGCTGGAGAAACTCATCATGGCTGTACCGGGTCGGCCTGAACTAATGGATTGCAGCATGCGTTCCCTGCTTAAAGTGTTGGGCGCAGTATTGGTAAAATCGACCGGCTTGGGCGTGAGCAAGGTTGCGGCTAATGTACGCGCATTCCCGGAATAGCCGTGGCAGTAATAACAACGAAAATTGTAGATGCGTCTGCCCAGCTCCAGATCACCGGTCGCTACAATGCTGCTTGCCGGGACGGACTGACTCTGTGTTGATGCGGGTTCCTCGCCCGCATGGGGATTCGATTTTGAACATGCCCCCAGCGCGACCATAGCCGCAGCCAGCAGCGCAAATCTGTTCATTGAACTTTGGTTTCCTGTGGAGCGCTGATGAAGTTCTCAAATACGAACTCGGCGACATCAGCTATTTCCTGATTGTTTAATACCTTGCCCCATGCCGGCATATTGGTGCCCAGCCGACCATTAGTTATAGCTTCAAACAAGACTGGCCGATTCAATCTTTGCCGCGATGCCTCAAGCAGGAAATTGCGCGGAGGCGGCGTGATGAAATAGGCGCGCGGCCCATCCCCGTCGCCTTTGATTCCGTGACAAGTAAAACAGTTTCCCATGAAGAAGATTCTGCCCTTGCCGGAATCACCCTTGAGCCCCAACGGCATCGGCAAAGACATATCCGAGACGGCTGGCGAAGATTGCGCAGATATCTGGGCATTCGCAGCGACAGGGGGCACGGGCTTGGCAATGAAAACGTAAAACAAGAGTGCTGTAGCGAATGCGATCAGCAGTGTCGCGATCACAATTTTCTTCATGATTTATTATTTAGCGTTAGGCCCCGACATATAAGCCTCGCGAATAAAATCAACCAGGGCTTCTATATCGGCTTTGCTGAACTGTGTACCATAGCCCATCATTGCTGTACCCGGACGTCCTTTAGTAATGGAGGCAATCATGCGACTGTGAGTCAACTCGGCAGCAGCCTGAGGAGTGGTGAAATCCCGCGGTGGGGGCTGCATTCTTCCCGTAGTTTCCCGCGTACCTGTTTCACCGTGACACATTACGCAAGACTTCATATATATGACACCGCCGCGGCTTGCTAATAGTTTGTCGCTTGGACGCTGGCGCGAAGATGCACCTTGATTTCCCAATTTCATGAAAGTCGCACGGACATAATCCACAACGCCTTCGATTTCCTTGGGGCTAAGTTCCTTACCCCACGCAATCATAGCAGTACCGGGACGACCGTTAGTAACCGAACTGATCATACGTTCGCGTGACAACTCGAGCGCCGCCTCAGGAGTAGTATAATTTCTCGGCGGGGGATCCAAACCTTCCTTTGCACGGCTTTGCCCATCCCCTTTGTCACCGTGGCATACCGAGCAGTAATTGTGAAATATGTAAGCGCCAGGGCGAGTCACGCCGGGAACAAACGTATGATGCTCGCCGGCCATCGCACTGCCAACACTCCCAAGCAGCAAGCATACCAACAGCCACCCCGCAAAATGCCGCCCAGTATTTTTGTTTTTTTCAGTCAAAGTTTGATTAGAATACATAATATTGTGAGGCCCCATATTAATTCGAGATGTAAGTAATCTTTATGAAAATATAATGCTCGAACGACGCGAGCGAATTGATATCTGCAAATTTGAAAATGGTATCATGCTCGCCAGCACTATAGCAAATGCCAGCCTTGTCCAATGACAAATGAGCCTGAACGAAGGGGTGTGTTTCCACTGTGAGATGAGCCTGGCGGGGCGGAAGTTGGGATCATGGAGGCATGATCGTGACTTTACATACCCAAGGACTACAGACATTGGCACAGG
>JANXXH010000070.1 GCA_025350705.1 Gallionella sp. | reverse complement strand
TATGCTGACCAGCCCAAGAGGGCGCTCTAATCCTCGCGTGGTCAAGCGACGAACAAAACAGTATCTGCCGCGCAAGGGTAATGAGATTTTAAATATCCGGCAGGATTGGACGCCGAGGATTGTTAAGTGAACAGCATTGGGGACAGCCCAGCTTTCACCTGTCAGTGCATCAGTTTTTCCAACAGCGGGTTTATCGGCTTGATTTTTTCAGCACCTTCTCCATCTGCCACAGGTTCATTACCTTTATCTTTATCTTTATCTTTCTCACCCCCTTTTTTTCCAGAATTTTCTGCAGGCTTGCCCGGGGGATTTTTCTGGGGGCTGATCTGGGAAACAGGTGTGGCCGGCACGATGGTTACCGCTTTTTTAACCGGCCCTGCGGACACCAGCCCCAACTCCTCACAGGGAATATTCGCATAGGTGATCGTTTTTCCATCCGTGCATTTACTGGTGGTTGATTCCGCGTGGGCTATCGGATAACAGAAAAATAACGCAATCGTCACTCCGAGGCGCAAAGTTCTTAACATATACAAATCCTTTCTATCGGGTTTTGAAATCCATCATCGAGACTATTATTTGTCACGCTGCCACAATGTTTCAGTCGCTGCCAGAATGCGGTTGATGCGGCGGCTCAGCACAAACAACAAATCCGACAAGCGATTCAGATAGGGCAGCGCATGCTGCGGTACTGCGTCACTTTGGGACAGCACGACCAAGTCACGCTCGGCTCGGCGCGCGACAGTGCGCGTCACATGACACAGCGCCCCTGCACGCGAACCGCCCGGCAGGACGAATTCGCGCAAAGGCGGCAGGTCGGCATTGTAATGCGCGATCTGCTCATCCAGCCGTGCGATCTTATTTTCTGCGAACACATCCTGCATGGGCAACGCGAGCGCACCGCCAAGATCGAACAGATCATTCTGAATCCGCAGCAACACCGCGCGTATGTCGGGTGGAAGTTGTTCAGCAAGCAACACACCGAGCTGGCTGTTCAGTTCATCCACACTGCCCAGCGCGGCGAAGCGCGCGTGGTCTTTGCCGAGGCGTGTGCCGTCGGCCAAACCTGTAGTACCTTTGTCGCCGGTGCGGGTGGTGATCTTGGTCAATCTCATTTCATTGCCTGTTCATTGCCGTTCAAGACAAGCGAAGTATAACGCCGCATCCGGCTGGGTGCGATGGCGCTGTGCTTGCCAGATCATCTCGCTGAGGCATTCCATCATACGGTGTTGCGCATCGTGTTCCGACTCGAACTTCTGGGTCAGGCGCACGAACTGCGCGCGTATGCCCACCGGCTGGTCGATGGAGATCTGCTCCTCGATGGTCAGGTGCATCATCAGGTGCAGGAAGGGATTGGTCGCTCCCTGCTCTGGCGAGTAGTCCTGCTCCTGATACTGCTGCGGGTTTTCCATCACGAAAAAATATTCGGAGTGCTTCGCGATGAGCTGCGCGGCGAGGTCTTCAAGAGGCGTGAGCAATTCTCCTGTGCGGCGTTTGCGCCAGGACTCGAACAGAAAATTACGCGCTTCGTCGCGGGATGGATTGAATAGCAAAGTGGTTACTCCAAAATGGTGTCATGTGGTGTGCAGTGACTCGTCGCTGCGGTTTTCGCGCAGACGAGTCTGCGCACTCCAAAATTATTCCAGCGGTAATTTTTAATTCTCATTCTTTCCTTTGTACTCACACAGATCATAAATGATACACGCCCCGCATTTCGGCTTGCGCGCCTGGCACAAGTAGCGGCCATGCAGGATCAACCAGTGGTGCGCATCGTGCTTGAATTCATCTGGCACGAACTTGAGCAGCTTCTTTTCCACTTCCAGCACATCCTTGCCGGGCGCGATATTTGTTCGATTGGCGACGCGGAAGATGTGCGTGTCCACCGCAATCGTGGGCTGGCCGAACGCGGTATTCAGCACCACGTTCGCAGTCTTGCGCCCGACGCCGGGCAGCGCCTCCAGTTCTTCGCGCGTCTGCGGCACCTGCCCGCTATGCTTCTCCAGCAGCAGGCGGCAGAGCTGGATGATGTGCTTGGCTTTAGTTTTGTACAAGCCGATGCGCTGCACATAGTCGCGCAGCTTTGCTTCGCCGAGGGCCAGCATCTTCTGCGGCGTATTCGCCACCGGAAACAAATGCCGCGTCGCGGCGTTCACGCTGACGTCGGTCGCCTGCGCCGACAGCACCACCGCGACTAGCAGCTCGAACGGCGTCTTGTATTTCAACTCGGTGGTGGGATGCGGGTTCGCGGCTTTGAGGCGCGTGAAAATTTCGCGGCGTTTGGCGGGGTTCATGGCATATTTTTCAAGGTAGGTTGGGTGGAGCGCAGCGATACCCAACGAATGTAATGTTAAGAATAAGATGGGTATCGCTGCGCTCCACCCATCCTACAGTGGCTATTGCACTCTATGCGAGTTCAAATTAGGTTTCCGCCCAAATGTTCATTGTGTGCCATCAACTTGGTTAACGATGTTTTTATGGATATTAACAACATAACCTCTTGGGGAGAAACAGTTGCATCTAGCCAACGATGCGTGGTGACTGAAAACTTATGTATTAAGGCATCATCCTCAAGGAGACAAAAGAAAGGAGTTTCATTTTTCTTAGGCATATCACCCTTTGGTAAGTCTTGAGCCTTATTTGGCATTCGTAATGCATCAAACAATGTTTTAACTCGATTATCTAAATCTCCAGATTGAGCACTGAGCGTTCCAGCGGGTTCCGTGCGTAGCATTTGTATATTTATGTCAGCTACCATAAATATTTTTTGATTAATTATGGGTACGAAAGTAAATCCACCAATTGAGCGTTTAATATCGACATTCTCCAGATTCTTTGAATCCTTATGCACCTGATATATCTTGTTTTCGGTATCCCAACGCCAGCGTTCTGCCTGCCAAGGGTCTTGCTGCCAAAGCACCGATAACTGTTGATGAAACGATCGTCGTAATATCTGCTTATGTATTGGTTTTTTATTCGAGCCTAGTTCGCCACGATAGTAGAGCGTAAGTTCCATTTGCCACCTGATTCCTTTAGCTCCCATGCGGGACTGCACACCCGCCATCCACCGGTGCAACTGTCGCATTCGCACCTTTCAACTTACGCTCGGCGCGCAGATTAAGCCAGTTTTTGCCGGCGATCAGCATGCCCAGCGTGATGAAGGCGCCGGGCGGCAGGATGGCGAGCAGGAAGCCGTGGTAGTTAGGCACGACGGTGATGACCCAGCTCTTCGCCGCTTCGCCGAACACGAGGTCTATCCCCGAAAGCAAAGTCCCGTGGCCGAAGATCTCGCGCAAGCCGCCCAACACCGCCAGCACGGCGGTTAAGCCTAGGCCCATCGCGAAGCCGTCCAGCGCAGATTGCCACATGGGGTTCTTCGCGGCGAAGGCCTCGATGCGCGCGAGCACGATGCAGTTGGTGACGATCAGCGGAATGAAGATGCCCAGCACGACGTACAGGCCATACATATAGGCATTCATGCTGAACTGGACGACGGTGACCAGCACCGCGATGATCAGGATGAATACCGGGATGCGCGCTTCATTCGGGACGAGGTTGCGGATCGGCGCGATCGCCGCACCCGACAGCGCCATCACCACTGCGGTCGCGAGGCCGAGGCTGACGCCGTTCACCACCGAGCTGCTGACCGCGAGGATGGGACACATGCCGAGCAGTTGCACCAGCCCGGTGTTCTGCTTCCATACGCCGTTGTGCAAAATATCCTTGAATTCCTGAACGGTCATTTCTTGTCTCCTTCACTCGATACTGCATCCACTTTAGCGAGAGGATGCGGTTTGAACATTTCGTCGCGATGATGCGCGAAATACTGCAACGCCTTGTGTACCGCCTTCACCACTGCACGCGGCGTGATGGTCGCGCCGGCCATGTAGTCGAATGATCCGCCGTCCTTCTTGACTTTCCAGTCGCTGTCCTTGGGATCGTCCAGCGACTTGCCGTCAAAGATCGTGATCCATTTGTTCTTCGCGATCTCGATGTAGTCGCCCAGCCCCGGCGTTTCCTTGTGCGATATTACGCGCACGCCGCTGATCTTTCCATTGCCATGTATAGAAATGATCAGGCTGATCCTGCCGCTGTAGCCATCCGGCGCGATGACTTGCAGCACTGCGATCGAGGGCTGCTCTTTCAGGCGACCGCGATAGACGACGGTGGTGTCGTCATTGCCCAGCAATTTATCTGCGGCCAGTTCGGCAGTGTCCTTGATGATGTCGTTGTCGTAGGTTTCCGCCGGCGCGATCTGCGAGACCAATTTCAGTTTCTCCGCTTCCTCGCTGCGCGCGATGGGTTCGTGCGTCAACTGGTAGGTGATGGCGAGCAATGCCGTGCCGATCAACGCAAACACCAGCAGGTTGAGCGCGGTGATCACGGAGGCCTTGACGACCGTACGCCTCATGGCTGGTTATCCTTTTTGTTCTTGTCTTTCTTACCAAAGACTTTCGGCTGGGTGTACAGCACGATCAGCGGCACAGCAATATTCATCAGCAACGTGGCGAATGCGACACCATCCGGGAATCCGCCGAATACGCGAATCATGTAGGTGAGAAAAGCCGCGCCCGCCGCATAGATCAAGCGCCCCTTGTTGGTGGTGGGACTGCTGACCGGATCGGTGAGGATAAAGAATGCGCCCAGTATCGCCGCTCCGGAGAACAGGTGGAACAGCGGCGCGACATAGTGTGCGGGATCGACCAGATGGAAGATGCCGGCGATGGCGAACAGCGTGCCGAGAAAGGCGACCGGGATGTGCCAGCTGATGATGCGCGACGCAAGCAGGTACAGTCCGCCGAACAGGAATCCCCATGCGACCATTTCGCTGCCGTGTCCGCCGATCTGACCGTAGATCGGCATGTTTAAAATCTGCTGCACGGATTCTTCAAGATGCAGATGCGTCTTCAGCGTATCCAGCGGTGTCGCCATCGAGATCGCATCCAGCGTAACGCTGTGCGGCAGCACACCGGAGAAAATATATTGCAGTTGTTGCGCGAAGCTGAGCTCGGTCAAAACCAATCCTTGTGGCGCGAGCCAGTGTGTCATGTGCACCGGGAAGGAGATGATCAACACCGCGTAGCCCACCATCGCCGGGTTGAACGGATTGTTGCCCAGCCCGCCGTAGAGTTGTTTCGCAATCGCAATCGCAAACGCAGTGCCGACCACCACCAGCCACCAGGGCGCGAGCGGTGGAATCGACAATGCCAGCAGCCAGGCGGTGAGCAGCGCGCTGTTGTCTTTCAGGAAAGGCGCGACGGGCCGGCCGCGCAGCTTGAGCATGGCCGCTTCGGTAGCCAGCGCAGTGATGCTGGCCAGCGTGATCGATACCAAGATCGCCGGGCCGAAATACCAGACATACATCGCAATGCCGGGCAGCAGTGCGAGCAGCACCTTAAGCATGATCTGCGCGACGCTGTCCGGTTTGGAGATGAAGGGAGAAAAAAACATGTGCGTTAGCCCTCGGGATGTTCGACTGCGGATTGGGCGACTTCGCGGATGTGTTCGCGGCGCGCCGCAAGCTCGGCTTGTTCCGCTTGTTGTTGTGGCGGTACGCTGGCTAGTTTGGCAGCCAGCGCGGCTTTTTCTTTTGCGGCCAGCTTCTCGGCTTTTTCACGCTTCTCTCTTTCGATGCGGTGTTCGCGATACTCGTGCCGCTCGCGCGCCTGATCGGCGAGCAGTTTGTCGTGTTCGCGCGCACGTATCTCGCTCTTGGCAAAACGGTAATACTGCACCAATGGAATGTGGCTGGGGCAGACATAGCTGCACGCACCACATTCGATGCAATCGAACAGGCTGAACGCCTGTGCCCTGCCGAACTCTTTGGATTGGGCGAACCAGTATAAATCCTGCGGCTGCAAATCGGCCGGGCACACTTCGACGCAGCGCGTGCAGCGTATGCAAGGCAGCGCGGGTTGCAGCTGCGGAAATAATTTTGCCGATGAAGCGATCACGCAGTTAGTCGCTTTCACTACCGGCACTTCCACAGTTGGTAAGGGAACGCCCATCATCGGACCACCCATGATGTAACCATTGGTGTCGGGCAGCGACTCGCTCAGCGCAACCAGTTCATTGATCGGTGTGCCGATCAGCACTTCGTAATTTTGCGCTTTGCGTACATTGCCGGTGATCGTGACGACGCGCGACAGCAGCGGCTCGCCGTGCGCAAGGGCACGATGCAAGGTATAAGCGGTGGCAACGTTGAAACATTGCACGCCGATGTCGGTGGGTAGTTTGCCTGATGGCACTTCCAGCCCGGTGAGGACGCGTATCAATTGCTTCGCGCTGCCACCCGGATAGATCGTCGGTATAGTGACCACCTCGTGTTTCAATTTACTTGCGATGATCGCCTGTTGCAGTGCAGTGATCGCTTCCGGTTTGTTGTCCTCGACGCCGTACAGCACTTCGTCCGCGTCCAGCATGAAGCGCAGTATCTCTGAGCCTTGCACAATCTCGTCGGCGCGTTCGCGCATCAGCATGTCGTCACAAGTGATGTAGGGCTCGCACTCCGCGCCGTTCAGGATCAGCGTTTTTATTTTCTGTTTGCCGATGCGCAGTTTGATGTCGCTGGGAAACGCCGCGCCGCCCAGACCCACCACGCCGGCCATGCGCAACAGTTGCTGCAATTCGGCGACACTGTGAGTGCGGTAATCGACTGGTTTAAGCGTAACCCATTCATCCTTGCCGTCCGGGATCAGCGTGGCGCAAAGATTCGGCAGGCCGGATGGATGGGCGATCAGTTGCATGTCGATGGCGGTGATGGTGCCGGATGTGGAGGCGTGCACCGCGCTCGAAACAAAACCGTCCGGCATACCGATCAGTTGACCCTTTAGCACATGATCGCCGACCTGCACCACCGGCTTCGCAGTTTCTCCCGCATGCTGGTGAAACGGTATCGTCAGCCTGGACGGCAGTGGCGCATGCGAAATCGCGACTTGGGTGGATTGTGTCTTGTTGCTGGGCGGATGAATGCCGCCGTGAAAATGATGAAGCTTTCTCATTGTTCCGCCTCTGCTGCCCGATCAGTTTCTACTGCGTTCAAGGCGTACACGGGATACTTCCATTTCCAGTTGCTGATCTTTTCCTCGATGACCTGCATGGTGATGCAGTCGACCGGGCACGGAGCTACGCACAACTCACATCCGGTGCATTCGGCGGCAATGATGGTGTGCATCTGCTTGGCCGCGCCGACGATGGCATCTACCGGGCAAGCCTGGATGCACAGCGTGCAGCCGATGCAGGTGCTCTCGTCGATGATGGCGACCGATTTGGGCTTGGGCGCATTGGTATCGCCGCCGAAAGGTTTGAAATCCACGCCGAGCAGATCGGCAAGTTTCTGGATGCCCTCCTCGCCGCCCGGCGGGCAGCGATTGATGTCTGCCTCCCCTGCTGCAATGGCAGTCGCATAGGGTTTGCAGCCTGGATAGCTGCATTGCCCGCACTGCGTTTGCGGCAAGACGGCGTCGATCTTGTCCACCAGCGGATTGCCTTCGACGCGGAATTTGATCGCGGCGTATCCCAGCACCGCGCCGAGCACGACCGCTATCGCCGCCATGACCAGCAGCGCACTTAGCATTTTGGGCTTCCCATTACTTGATTAATCCTGAGAACCCCATGAACGACAGGCTCATCAACCCCGCTGTGACCATCGCGATCGCAGAGCCTTTGAAGATCACCGGCACGTCGGCACCTTCCATGCGTTCGCGCATCGCGGCGAACAGCACCATCACCATCGTAAAGCCCAGTGCACCACCCATGCCGAAGAAGATGGACTCCATGAAATTGTGTTTCGCCTGCACATTGAGCAGCGGTATGCCCAGCACGGCGCAGTTGGTGGTGATCAGCGGCAGATAGATACCCAGCACCTGATACAGCGCCGGGCTGGTTTTTTCCACCACCATTTCGGTGAATTGCACGATACCGGCGATCACCACGATGAACGATAGCGTGGTGAGGTAGGCCAAGTCTGGGCCGAGCAGATATTGATTGATCAGGTAACTGGACCCGGAGCCCAGCGTCAGCACGAAGGTGGTGGCCGCACCCATGCCGATGGCGGCCTCCAGCTTTTTGGAGACGCCCATGAACGGGCACAGCCCTAGTATCTTGACCATCACGATGTTGTTCACAAACACGGTGCTGATCAGGATAAGCAGATATTCAGCCATTGCGATACCTTAATAAATCAGGCGCGGATTATCCCCTGATTCATACATCGCTTCAACCGCGTTGACGGCATATGAATATTCCGGAAAGTTCGGTTGATTAAATTTCTATACGCGTACCCATTTCGATCACACGGTTAGCCGGAATCTTGAAGAAGATCGCCGCGTTCATCGCATTTTTGGATAAAGCAATGAACAAGCTCTCGCGCCATTTGGCCATGCCGGGTTTCGCACTGGGAACGAGCAGGTCACGGGAAAGGAAAAATGAAGTGGCCATCATATCGAAGGGCAGTCCTTGTGTAGCGCACAACTCCAAGTCAGCCGGTATATCCGGCGTTTCCATAAATCCGTAAAAAAACCTCACCCAATAAAAATTCTTGCCCATATCCTTGATCAAGAACCGGTTACCCTTTGTGACATAAGGTTTGTCTTCAACTTTTACCGACAGCAGGATGTTGCGTTCGTGCAGTACTTGGTTGTGTTTGAGGTTGTGCAGCATGGCCGACGGTGCGCCTTTGCTCGTGGGAGTCAGGAACACCGCTGTACCTTGCACCCTCGATATGTCATCCACGCTATCGAGAATTGTTTGCATGGGGACTGACAGCCGCGAAATTTCTTCGAATAATAATTTTCTGCCCCGCTTCCAGGTGGTAAGCACCGTGAAGGACAACAACGCAACCCCTATCGGGAACCAGCCCCCTTGCGGGATTTTGATTGCGTTAGCTGCAAAGTAGGTCGTATCCACGATCAATAGAATAGCAATCACGGGTATGGCGATAATCAATGGCCAACGCCATAGCTGCACGATGACGAAGGCAATCAGTATGGTGGTTATGGTCATCGTACCGGTGACGGCGATGCCATAAGCGGCGGCCAGATTGCTGGAACTTTGGAAGGAAAAAACCAGAAAGACCACTGCCAGATACAGCGTCCAGTTGGTCAATGGCACATAAATCTGCCCTTGCGCCTTGTCGGAGGTTTGTCTGATTTCCATGCGCGGCAGAAAGCCCATTTGCACGGATTGATTCGCTACCGAGAATGCGCCGGATATCACGGCTTGTGATGCGATCACCGTTGCAGCAGTCGCGAGCAGCACCATCGGTATCAGTGCCACGGCGGGAGCGAGCAAATAAAATGGATTCTCTATGGCCTGTGGATTGTGCAGTAGCAATGCCCCCTGGCCGAAGTAATTCAACACCAGTGCGGGCAGCACAAAAGAGAACCACGCGAAGCGGATCGGGAATTTACCGAAATGTCCCATGTCGGCATACAGCGCTTCCCCACCGGTTATGACGAGAACGATAGAGCCAAGCGCCAGGAAGGATATCCACGCGTCAGCAGTTAAAAACCGGAAGGCATAGATGGGATTCAGTGCCAATAAAACCTGGGGGTTTTGTGCGATGGAAATAATCCCGAATCCCGCCAGGCTGATAAACCAGACCACCATGATCGGGCCGAATGCCATGCCTACTATGCCAGTACCGCGTTTCTGGATGAAAAACAATCCGGTCAAGACGATGATTGTGATGGGGAGTATGTAGTTCTTGAACTGATGCGAAACCAAGTCCAAACCCTCGACTGCCGACAGCACCGAGATGGCCGGAGTGATCATGCCGTCGCCAAAAAACAGCGCCGCAGCAAACACACCGAGCGCGGTGACGAACCATTTCATTTTCGGGTGTTGCGTGGTCAGCTCACTCACCAAAGCCAGCAAGGCCAGCGATCCGCCTTCACCGTTATTATCCGCGCGCAGGATGATCGCCACATATTTGAACGATACCAGCAGCATGATGGTCCAGAACATCACGGATAACACGCCGAGGATATTGGCTTCTACGAGGGGCAGCGGATGGGGGCCGGCAAAAGTTGCCTGTATTGCATACAGCGGACTGGTGCCGATGTCGCCATACACCACACCGATTGCACCCAGCACGAGGGGAGATAATTTTTGTTTCGTTTGCATACTGCTCATACCGCATCCTGCCCTATGGAAGAATGGGGCGGCACTCTACGCCAGTGCCTTGCCGAAAGCAATCTCGAAACAGGTATTGGCTATTTTTATTATGGCGCATTTAACCCTTCCCAAGCTCAGCGTGGGAAAGGGTTTTTATATGGAGTGTGGCCTGCGTGTGTTGTTGGGGCTTCAGCCCCTTACAACCAAGGCGCACCTCTAGCGGGTGTACAAATCACCGCACTCGATATTTCAAAACTTCTTATGAGCACCGTCGCACAATGCACCATTGGCACTGTGTTTGCAACCACAGAAATATACGGTTCCCGCTTCCCTTGCCTTGTGTTCCACGGGCGCAAAAGCACTGCCCTTGTGACTGCCATCGCAGAATGGCTGGGCCGCGCTTTTGCCGCATGAGCACCACCAATAACTCTTGCCAGCTTCTACTTCAATGGCAAAGGGTGATTTTTGGGCGATAGCGGGTTGCTTGTCTGACATATTACTTGGCATCTTGATACTCCTTTTATTAACACACACACTGACACAAAACTCCCCTTACTTTTTGAGTGAGGAGCCAAACAGGTTCATTCATTGAAAACTTGGGAGTAATATCTACGTCATTGCGTTACTAATGATGGCTGTGCGCGGCTGCAAACATCCCGCGTAAACGGCGCAAGCTCTCCGTCATTCCAATCAGATCTTTCTGCGGCAAACGGACAAAGGCGCGTTCCATGTACGCCAAGTGCTCCGGGAAAATCCGCGCAAATAATTTCTCGCCCTGCAGGGTCAACTGAATAACTTGGCAGCGTCTATCGCCGGATGAAGCAATTCGGCGCACCAGCTTCTTGTTCACCAAGCGATCAACCACCCCGGTCAGCGTGCCCTTCGTAATCAGCGTTTTTTCGCCCAAATCCTTGGGTGACATGCCTGATGTATTGCCGAGGGTAGCGATAATATCGAATTGCGACGGTGTCAATCCAAGCAAACGAATATGCGCAGATGAATAAACCTCAAATGCCTGGTAAGCACTGGACAGCTCGCGCAACAGCGGTAAAAAAATCGAGGGTGACATAGATCGGCAGGTTGTCTCTCACTGAGATGATAATAGTTCTAACTAGAACTAATGTCAAATATCACATTTATCCAACCAACTTTAAATGTTTTTCCGATTCGAATCTGCATTGAGGCTGAAAATTATTCCGGATGAAATCACCATGAGAGCAACTTCATCGTACAATCTCTGGCACAATTCAACACTCGGAGCCAAGTGTAGATGGCGTGTAATCAAGGATTCATGTTTATTCGGAGATGCAATGGAGCAAAATAAATCAAGCGACGTTGTCTGGCACCATGCCACGGTGACCCGCGAACGCCGCCAGGCATTGAATGGGCATCGAAGCGTGATGCTTTGGTTCACCGGCCTTTCCGGCGCCGGCAAGTCCACGCTGGCTCATTCCGTCGAGGAGCATCTGTATCAACTGGGGTGCCGCACTTTTACCTTCGATGGCGACAATGTCCGACACGGGCTGTGTTCCGACCTGGGATTTTCAGCCGAAGATCGCGTCGAGAATATCCGCCGTGTCGGAGAGATGGCCAAGCTTTTTTTGGAGGCGGGCGTCATTGCGCTTACCGCTTTCATTTCGCCCTTCCGTTCAGACCGCGAAAAAGTCCGTTCGCTGGTACCGCATGGTGAATTCATGGAAATCTATTGCCGCTGTACGCTGGAAGTGTGCGAAGAGAGAGATGTCAAAGGACTCTACAAGCGCGCCCGTGCAGGGGAGATCAAAAATTTTACCGGGATTTCCTCGCCTTATGAGGAACCGGTCGACCCCGAGTTGGTTGTGGATACCGGGGCCCTGTCTTTGGAGGATTCTGTGTCCATGGTAGTCGAGTTTTTGCGCGACCGCGGCGTTATCAAACGAGGAAATCATTGATAAACTGTAGTAGTCGCGACTACTACAGTTTATTTCTTTCCCTTGGCCTCGGCCTTGGCGCGTTCTGACTCTATAAACGCATCTCGCTCTTCAGGCGTCACCTTGCCATCGCCGTTGGCATCCATCTTTCTGAAGTGACCCTTCATATAAAAAAATTGTGTCTTGTCTGTCTTCATCAGCTCCTCCCAGCTAAGGCCACCGTCTCCATTGGTGTCGGCGGCCTTGAATCTTTCATTTGCTTCTTGTTTTGCTTTATCGACATCAGCTGCATCTGCTGCAAAAGCAAAGTGAGAGGCAAAAAAAAGTGCTGCGAAAGGGAAGGCAAAAATGAATCTATTCATAAGTTTTTCTCCTAAAAATTAAGCTTAAAAAATCACAGGGGCCATGCCATTTTTACTGGCACCAATTTTGGCAGTACAGTCAAGCAGATGAACTTATAGTGAAACGCCGAACAGGTACCTGCGCTGATCAGGAGTTGTGTTGACGAAAAATGCCCTTGAGCAGCCGGAATGGATGTTCGACCTTGGCACGCACCCGCGATTTCCTGCGATTGATTTCCTTGTCGGCATCGGTCAAGGGTGTTTGCGGTAGGCTCGCTTGCTGGTGAAGTCCTTGTCTTGGTCTTTAACGCATTCCACCTTCATGTCGTGGACTTAATCGGGGTTTCCTGGCACTGAAACGAACACCCGTTTACCCGGCAGATGATGCTCTGCAATCAAAAACACACCACGATAACTTGTCGTGGTGCTCAAGGTGGAGATTATAGTTTACTTCCCCACCTTGTAGCGTTGCGCCTCCTGCGCCTTTATATACGCAGCCTGTTCTTCAGGGCTCACCTTGCCATCATGATTGGTATCTATCTTATCAAACAGGGCCTTGCGTTCTGCCTCTATCCACGCATCCCGCTCTTCAGGAGTCACTTTGCCATCTTTGTTGGTGTCCATCTTGTCAAAGTTATCCTTGATAACATCAAATTGAACAGAAGTTGCCTTGGCCAGCTCACTCTTGCTAAGACCGCCGTCTCCATTGGTATCGGCTGCCTTGAATATGCGTGCTTGCTTTGCTTTTTTGGCGCTGGCATCTGCTGCAGCATCATCTGCCGCGAAGGCAGGGTGCGCAACAAGGGAAAGAACTACAACAGGGAAGGCAAGTATGACTTTGTTCATATTTTTTCTCCAAAAAAATTAAAAATAAAATGTCTGATAAGGTAGGGCCGTCAAGTCATTCACTGTTACCGATTTCAGTGCCGCAGTCAAGCTGTACAAATGAACTCATACAAAATATCAGTAGTGTCCGGTTAAAAGTCGAACAAATTTAGCTGGTTAGTAATATCAGTCTGTTCTGGGAATTGCCCACCGCCTGCGAAGGCTTGAGATAGCTGGGTTTTCTCAAATACAGACACCGATAAAATCTGTAGCAAAG
>JANXXH010000068.1 GCA_025350705.1 Gallionella sp. | reverse complement strand
AGCACTGGCCAGCTACCGCCGGGTACTCGAACTCAAACCCGGCTTTGCCGAAGCGCACAACAATCTGGGTGTCGCCCTCAAAGACCTCGGCCAACTGGATGCCGCATTGGCCAGCTATCGCAAAGCGGTGGAACTCAAACCCAACTATGCCGAGGCGCACAATAATCTGGGCACAGCTTTGCAAAGCTTGGGCCAACCCGATGCTGCACTCATCAGTTATCGCAAAGCAATAGAGATCGAACCCGGGTTTGCCGAGGCACACAGCAATCTGGGCAATGTATTGAAAGAGCTCGGACAACTCGATGCTGCGCTGGCCAGTTGCCGACGGGCGATTGAGCTCAAACCGGATTTCGCCGATGCGCACAACAACCTGGGCATCGTGCTCAAAGAGTCAGGGCAACACAAAGCCGCACAAGCGAGCTATCGTCGTGCGCTACAGATCAAACCGGATTTCGCCGAGGTATACAACAACTTGGGCAGTGTCCTGAAAGAGCTCGGTCAAGTCGATGATGCGGTAGCCGGCTATCGCAAGGCGGTGGAGCTCAAACCGGATTATGCGGAGGCTTATAGTAATCTGGGTATCGCCCTGAAAGATATCGGGCAACACGATGCTGCATTGGCCAGCTACCAGCGTGCGCTGGAACTCAAACCCGATCTCGTCGATGCGCAAACCAATTTGTTGTTCACCCTGGCATATACAAATCACACGCCGGAATACTGTTTGGAGGAAGCCCGGAAATATGGCCGGATGGTGGACAAAAAAGTGGCATCAAGGTATTCCACCTGGCAATGCACAGACCAACCTGAGCGTTTGCGTGTGGGCATGGTATCTGGCGATCTGCACAATCATCCGGTGGGACATTTTATCGAAGGGTTGCTGGCGCAACTCGATTACACCCGGGTTGAGTTGATCGCATACCAGACTGACACACAAGTCGACGATCTGACCGAGCGCATCAAACCGTATTTTTCTGCATGGAGGCCGTTGCATACCCTGAGCGACGCAGCTGCCGCTCGCTTGATTCACGCCGACGGGGTGCATGTGCTGCTGGATCTTTCCGGGCATACCGGCAAGAATCGCCTGCCGATATTTGCCTGGAAACCGGCGCCGGTACAGGCCGCCTGGTTGGCTTATTGGGCAACCACCGGAGTAGCAGAGATGGATTATCTGCTGACGTCCGAGGTGGTCGTGCCCGACGCGCATCGGGGTTATCTCAGCGAAACCGTGTGGTATCTGCCCGACACATGGCTATGTTTCACCCCGCCTAAAATTGATCTGCCCGTTGCACCTTTGCCCGCGTTGAAGAATGGTCACATCACTTTCGGCTGCTATCAGCGGCTGGACAAGATGGGAGACTCGGTGCTGTCGGCATGGGCAAACATTTTGTCCGCGTTACCCGATGCGCGGCTGCACCTGGATTGCAAGCAACTCGGAGATCCGGTGGTGGTGAAACAGCATATCCAGCGGATGCAGCAGCATGGCATCGATACCACGCGTGTCACGATGCGCGGTGTGGCACCAACACGGGAAGCCTATTTGGCACGCTACGCTGAAGTGGATATGATGCTGGACACATTTCCGTTTCCCGGTGTGACCACCACCTGCGAAGCATTGTGGATGGGCGTGCCTACACTGACAATCGCAGGAGGCACACTGCTGGCCCGGCAAGGAGCCAGTGTGCTCACCGCTGCGCACCTGGAAGATTGGGTCGCCACGGGTGTGGTGGATTACATTAACAAGGCCGTGGTGTTGGCAAGCGATGTGCCCAAGCTGGCGAAGTTGCGTGTAGAGATGCGCGAGCAGATCAGCGCATCACCGTTGTTGGACGCCAAGCGTTTCGCGCAGAATTTCGAGGCGGCACTGTGGGCGATGTGGCAGGCACGAGCACAAGCTGATTCATCCCACCTTTTGACCACATCACGCGATTGATCTACGCAAGCCAGTTTCTCCGTTTGTCCGGCATCCATGTCGCACAAGTGTCCCGCCCTGCATCTGTTCATGCGCAAATATTTTCTCGCCTGGCTGCCAATCAAAAAAATTATTTTGCGGTTGCTTTGAATCTGCTTTAATAAAATCGATGCTGTTAAAATGCGCCAGATAACTGATACAGGATGGTAAGCGTGAAGCCAGGAAAAAATGACCCATGCATCTGCGGGAGCGGCAAAAAATACAAGCACTGTTGCATGGGAAAAGTTGTGCCTCGCTCCCTGATACCGACAGTCGAAGAATTAAACCAGCTCATCGCCCTGTTCAACACCGGGCGACTTGTGGAAGTGGAAAGCCGGACGCGTTTACTGGTCGAGCGCTATCCGGAATCTGGCTTTGCCTGGAAATTATTGGGGGCAACCCTGCACAGGCTGCGCAAGGATGCGCTGCCTGCTTTGAAAAAGGCTGCGAAACTGTTGCCCAATGATGCCGAAGCGCACTACAACCTGGGCGTTACCCAGAAAAGTCTGGGGCAACTTGAAGGTGCGGTGGCAAGCTACCGCCGTGCATTGGAACTCAAACCGGATTCCGTTGATGCGAACAACAATTTGGGCCATGCCCTGCAAGACCTCGGGCAATTCGATGGCGCGATGGCTGCCTATCGACGGGCGTTGAAGCTTGATCCGGATTACGCCGGAGCACATTACAATCTCAGCAATGTCCTGAGAGACATCGGTCAACTTGATGAGGCAGTGGCCAGCTGTCGCCGTGCACTGGAGATCAATCCGGATTATGTTGAGGCACGTACAAGTCTTTTGTTCTCACTGAACTACACTGCCAGTCACGACAGCTCATATTGTCTGGCCGAAGCTCGCGAATACGGCCAGAGGGTAAGCAACAAAGTGACCTCGCGCTTTTCCACCTGGCAATGTGCTGATCAGCCAGAACGCCTGCGTGTGGGAATAGTTTCGGGCGATCTGCATAATCACCCTGTCGGCTATGCACTGAAAAGTTTGCTGGAGCAGCTTGATCCAGCACGCATCGAATTGATCGCCTATTCTTCTGACCCCAAGGTTGATGAGTTCACAGCGCTGCTCAAGCCCTACTTTTCAGCATGGAAGCCGCTGTACAACCTGAATGACGAAGCTGCCGCACGATTGATCCACGCAGACGGAGTGCATGTGCTGCTGGATCTTTCCGGTCACACCGAACACAACCGCTTACCGATGTTTGCCTGGAAACCTGCGCCGGTGCAGGCGAGTTGGCTGGGCTATTTCGCCACCACCGGCGTGGCGGAAATGGATTATCTGCTGATGTCCGAAGCGGCCGTCCCCAAGGCTCACAGCGAACACTTTACCGAAACTGTGTGGTATCTGCCCGATACATGGATATGCTTCACGCCGCCGAATATTGATCTGGCTGTTGCACCTTTGCCCGCGCTGAAAAACAGTTACATCACCTTCGGCTGCTTCCAGCGTCTGGACAAGTTGGGTGAGGCTGTGTTGGCGTCATGGGCAACTATTTTTACCGCGTTGCCCAACGCGCGGTTGCGCATGGCTTGCAGGCAACTCGGAGACCCGGTGGTGGTGGCGCAATTCGTCAAACGTTTGCAGCAGCATGGCATTGATTCTGCACGGGTGAAGATGCAAGGCCCCACCAAGTCGCGCGATGAATATCTGGCCCGTTACGTCGAAGTGGATGTGATGCTGGATTCGTTTCCGTATCCCGGCGTCACTACGACCTGCGAAGCATTGTGGATGGGCGTGCCGACGGTAACGATTGCAGGGGACACCTTGTTGGCGAGACAGGGAGCCGGTGTGCTCAGTGCTGCCGGGATGATGGATTGGATTGCCACGAGTGTAGAGGACTACGCAGACAAGGCGGTGACACTGACCAGCGATATCCCCAGGCTGGCCAAGTTACGCGCAGGACTGCGCGAGCAGGTGTGCGCATCGCCGTTGTTTGATGCCCAACGTTTTGCGCGGAATTTCGAAGAAGCACTGTGGGGG
>JANXXH010000064.1 GCA_025350705.1 Gallionella sp. | reverse complement strand
ATGCCGATGGTGGGGATGGAAAGCGCGGCGGTAATCTCCGCAGCCAACAGCGCGGGGATGGCTTCCAGCAGCATCATGCCCGCACCGGCCTGTTCGAGCGCGGTCGCGTCTGCCAGAATTTTTTGTGCGGCAGCAGATTCTTTGCCTTGCACGCGATAACCGCCGAGTTGATTGACAGATTGCGGCGTCAGCCCGATGTGGCCGCACACCGGGATGCCGCGTTCGGTGAGGAAGCGCACCGTCTCGACCATGGGCGCGCCGCCTTCCAGCTTGACCATGTGCGCGCCCGCCACCATCAACCGCTCGGCGTGTTCAAAGGTTTTTTCCGGGTTGACCTGAAAGGTGCCGAACGGCATGTCGCTGAGTATGAATGCCTGCTTGGAGCCGCGCGCCACGCAGGCAGTGTGGTAGACCATGTCATTGAGTGTGACAGGCAGCGTGGATTCGTGTCCCTGCAAAACCATGCCCAGCGAATCGCCGACCAGCAGTATGTCCACACCCTGAGCTTCGAGCAGTGTGGCAAAACTGGCGTCGTAACAAGTCAGCACGGCGATCTTCTCGCCCTTGCTGCGCATGGTATGCAATTTGGTCAGTGTAGTACGCATCAATTTCCCCGGCTGAAAAATTCTCTTGGTCCGCGCATTTCCTCGATACGTTTCAACAGCAATTTGAAATCGTCATCACCATCGACAAAGTTCAGGTGTTCGCTATTCACCATCATCAACGGAGCCGCGTCGTAATGATAGAAGAAATCGCTGTAGCTTTGTGCCAGGCGGAATAAATAATTTTCGCTGATACCGTTCTCATAAGGCTGCGCGCGGCGGCGTACACGCTCGACCAATGTCTCCGGCGCAGCCTGCAAATAGATCACCAGGTCCGGCACTGGCGCCTGCAATTGCAGCGACCTGAATATCTGCTGGTACAGCACGAACTCTTCATCGTTCAGGTTGAGGCGCGCGAACAGCGGGTCTTTTTCGAACAGGTAATCCGATATCGTGCTCTCGCGGAACATGTCCATTTGCGCAAGGTCGCGCACTTCGTTGCCGCGCTGGAACAAGAAGAACAACTGGGTCGCCAGCGCATAGCGCGGTTGGTCCTGATAGAACTTCGCGAGAAAAGGATTTGCATCGGGCTTTTCCAGCAGTGTCGTCGCGCCAACATGCTGGGCGAGACGCTGTACAAGGCTGGTCTTGCCCACGCCGATCGGGCCTTCTACGACCACGTAACGATATTTATCAAACAACACTGGTTAGTATCTCCAAAACCTGATCCTGGCAATCCTGCAATGACTGTAGTGCCAGGCCCACGCCGGGTATGCTGACACCCGGCGCGATCTCCAGCAAAGGTTGCAACACGAACGCGCGCTTGTGCATCTGCGGATGCGGGATGGTCAGGCCATGCTCGTGCAATTGTAAATCGTCATACAACAGCACATCCAGATCAAGCGTACGCGGTGCATTGCGCACAGTACGCTCCCGGCCATGCTGATGTTCTATTTTCAACAGCGCTTGCAGCAAAGCTTGCGGCGATAGATTCGTCCCGACTTTTGCCACTGCATTCACAAAGTCGGGTTGATTCTGCAAGTCAGATTGATCCGGGCAGCCCAGCGGCGCACTGCGATACAGCGAAGAACGCACTACCAGGCTCGTGCCGGGCAATCCATCCAGATCGACAAAGGCGCGTTGCAATTGGCTGACCGGGTCTTCCAGATTGCTGCCCAGCCCGATGTAGGCAATATGAAGCATTATGCTGACGGCTCACTCGTAGCTGGCAATTCATCCACAGCCGATTTTTCTCCGCTCGTCTCATTAGCTGCCTTTTTTTTGCGCGGCTTGCGGCGGCGTTTCTTTTCCCCAGCCCCTTCCGGCTGCAACATTTCTGCACGGCGCTCTTCGCTGGCATCCTGAAACTCGTCCCACCACAAACCGAGCGCATCATCCACTTCGCCGCTGGCGCAGCGCAGCAGCAAAAAGTCGAATCCGGCGCGGAAGCGCGGCTGCTCCAGCAAACGATAAGGCCGCTGCCCGGAGCGTTGCTCGAAGCGTTGCTGCATCAGCCATATCTCTTTCATCACTGCATCCTGACGGTGCGGTATCGCGAGCTGCTTCTTCTGTCTGGCCAGCACTTCATCCATCGCCTCATGCATTGCGCCCACTGGTCGCCCACCTTGCTTCACGCGCAGATTCCACGCCCCCAGCACCTCGTGCCACAGCAATGCCGCGAACAAGAATGCTGGCGAGACTGTCTTGTCCTGACTGAGACGCTCATCGGTGTTGCGCAACGCCAGCATGATGAATTTCTCGCCCATCGGCTGTTCCAGGATCACATCCAGCAGCGGAAGCAAGCCGTGATGCAGATTCATCTTGCGCAAATGCTGGATGCATTCAACCGAATGGCCGGACAACAGCATCTTCAACACCTCATCGAGCAAACGCGCCTGCGGCACGTTGTCGAGCAGATTTTTCATCTCGGCGATCGGCGCGGCGGTCGCAGCATCCAGCTTGATACCCAGCTTGGCGGACAAGCGCACCGCGCGCAGCATGCGCACCGGGTCTTCGCGGTAACGCACCAGCGGATCACCGATGATGCGCAACAAGTGGTTGCGGGTATCGGCATAACCGCCGTGATAGTCGAAGATCTCCTGAGTGGTTGGGTCGTAAAACAGCGCATTGGCGGTAAAGTCACGCCGCGCCGCATCCTGCTCCATGTCGCCGAATTCATTGTCGCGCAACAAGCGCCCGTGCTCGTCGGTTTGCGCATCTTCGGCTTCGATCATGCGGCGGAAGGTAGACACCTCCACCACCTCTTCACCGAACATCACGTGCACCAGCTGGAAACGCCGCCCGATGATACGCGAACGGCGGAATACTTTACGCACCTCTTCCGGCGTGGCGTCGGTCGCGATATCGAAATCCTTGGGGATACGACCCAGCAGCAAGTCGCGCACTGCACCGCCCACCACATAGGCCTGATAGCCCGCAGCTTGAAGACCGTCGGTGACTTTCAGCGAACCATAGCTGATATGATCGCTGGACACGCCGTGAGCCTTGAACGAAATCACCTGGGCATTTCCTATCGACTTGGTTTTGATTGGCTTGCGGAATACGCTCTTGAGGAATTTTTTAATCATGAAATCCCGTATATAAAGGGCAAAATGTAAGGCGCGACCAAATATAACAAGGCCGGGTCGCGCAAAGAGCGCGGATTATACAGCCCCAAAGAAAAACGCGCCTTGCGGCGCGTTCTTGTCTGGTTCGTTAAATGGATAAGTTTTTTATCCAGCGGCCATACAGCTGAGTCGCCACACTGTTCATGCGCGGCAATTTGCCCATCATTTGCTGTTGCATCTCGCCCACCGGCTGCACTCCCGGACTGTTACGGTTGGCAGCCACTTCATCCGCACCCACAGCGCACCAAGTCACGATCATCTCGGCGGTCATTTCGATGTGGCATTGCATCGCAAGGTGCTTGCCGATAGCGTAAGCCTGATTGATGCAGTATGCACTGGAAAGCAAATGCGTCGCGCCTTGCGGCAGCGAGAAGGTTTCGCCGTGCCAGTGGAAGGCCTCAAAAATTTTTATGTCGCCGAACCAGTTGCGCGCGATGTCGTTGTCCGACACCTGCACCTCGCCCCAACCTATTTCTTTGACCGGATTGAGCGATACCACTCCGCCCAGTGCCTTGGAGATCAATTGACCACCGAGGCAATGCCCCAGCAACGGAATGTCTTTGGCTACGGCATCGCGGATCAATGCTTCGATTTTCGGTATCCACGGCAGTCTGTCGTTGACGCTCATCGGCCCGCCCATGAAGACCAGCCCGGAATATGCAGATGCGCTCGATGGCACGGCATCGCCTGCATCGATGCGTATCAATTGCCAGGGGATCTTTCGCTGATCGAGGAATTCGGAAAAGTAGCCTGCGCCTTCGGTGGGGGCGTGGCGAAAGATGGCGATGGGTTTCATGTTTTGTAGGGGCGCGATTCATCGCGCCCATTCGTGTGCAAAATACAGGGCGCGATGAATCGTGCCCCTACGACACCGTCTTATCCCGCTCTATCAAAGCATAAGCAGAATGATTGTGAATGGACTCGAAATTCTCCGACTCAACGATGTAAGCATCGATACGCTCATCCGCATCCAGCACCGCCGCCACATCGCGCACCATGTCCTCAACGAATTTCGGATTGTCGTAGGCGCGTTCGGTGACGAATTTTTCATCGGGGCGTTTCAGCAGGCCATACAACTCGCACGATGCCTGCTCCTCGGCTATGCGCACCACGTCTTCGATCCAGACGAAGCGATTGGTGCGTATCGTGAGCGTGACGTGCGAGCGCTGGTTATGCGCACCGCGCTCTGAAATCTTTTTCGAGCAGGGGCACAGGCTGGTGACGGGCACCAGCACTTTCATTGTGATGCGCGGCTTGCCGTGTATCGTTTCGCCGATCAGCGTCACGTCGTAATCAAGCAGGCTTTGCACACCGGAAACCGGCGCGGTCTTGTTCACGAAATACGGAAAATTCATTTCGATGTATCCGGACTCCGCTTCCAGACGCTTCACCATTTCGTGCAGGATGCTCTCGAACGATTCCACAGAGATCTCGCGCTCATGCTGGTTGAGTATCTCAACGAAGCGAGACATGTGCGTACCCTTGAAATTATGCGGCAGGTGCACATACATATTGAAAGTGGCGATGGTGTGTTGGACGCCGACACTCTTGTCCTTGACCTTGACCGGATGACGTATGCCTTTGATGCCGACGCGATCGATCGCAAGGTGCCGGGTATCGGCGGCACTTTGTACGTCAGCAATAACAGGCGCGGGAGCATTCATGGCAAACTTTCTATCGAGCAGCGATTTTGCGTCATTATAACCAATCCCGATAAATTTACTAAGTCTATTATTTTTGCGCCAACTTACTTTGCGCCAATCTGCTCTGTATGGGCGGCGAGTGACTTGCAATCGCCGCAATCAATCCCCTGGCATCCAGGCCGCAGTCCGCCAGCATCTGCCCGTGCTCGCCCTGCTCGATGAAGCGATCAGGCAAACCGAGTTGCAATAGCGGGATGGCGATGCCGTGCTGTTGCAAACATTCCGCCACTGCGCTGCCCGCTCCGCCCTGCACTACATTCTCTTCCACTGTCACCAGCAGCTCATGCGTACGCGCAAGCCGCAATACCAGTTCGGCATCCAGCGGCTTGACGAAGCGCATGTTCGCCACTGTCGCATCGAGTTGATCTGCCACCGCCAGCGAGGGAGCCAGCATGGTGCCGAATGACAGGATCGCAACCCGCTTGCCCTTGCGGCGCAGTTCGCCTTTGCCTATCGGCAATGCGCGCATCTCCTGGTTGATCGCCACGCCCGGCCCAGTGCCGCGCGGATAGCGCACTGCGCTCGGGGTGTTCATCTGCATCGCGGTGTACAACATCTGGCGACATTCGTTCTCGTCAGCCGGGGCCATCACCGTCATGTTCGGGATGCAACGCAAATAAGAAAGGTCGAAGCTGCCCGCGTGGGTCGCACCATCCGCCCCGACCAATCCACCGCGGTCGATCGCGAACACCACTGGCAGTTTCTGTATCGCGATGTCGTGTATCAATTGATCGTAGGCGCGTTGCAAGAAAGTCGAGTAGATCGCCACCACCGGCTTGTAGCCCTCGCAAGCCAACCCTGCCGCGAAGGTGAGTGCATGCTGCTCGGCGATGCCCACATCGAAATAGCGCGTCGGAAAACGCCCGGCAAATTCCGCCAAACCGGAGCCTTCGCACATCGCAGGCGTAATGCCCACCAGACGCTCGTCCTTATCAGCCATATCGCACAACCATGATCCGAACACTTGCGTGAATGTCGGCTTTACAGATTCTCCTTCGACGCCGCTCAGGACAGGTTTTGCTATGATACCTTGCGTGCTGTCGAACTTGCTCACGCCGTGATACAGCAAACAATCCTCTTCAGCCAGCGCATAGCCCTTGCCCTTTTGCGTGACGATGTGCAGGAACTGCGGACCTTCAAGTTGGCGAATATTTTTCAGCGTATCCAGCAATACATCAAGATCGTGTCCGTCGATCGGGCCAATATAGTTGAAGCCGAATTCCTCGAACAGCGTACCGGGTATCACCATGCCCTTGAAGTGCTCTTCGGCGCGCTTGGCGAATTCCAGCACCGGCGGCATACCCTTCAGCACTTTCTCGCTGCCGCGCCGCATCGCCGCATAAAAGCGCCCCGACATCAGTCTGGCGAGATAATTGTTCAGCGCGCCGACCGGGCGCGAGATCGACATGTCGTTGTCGTTGAGGATCACCAGCAGGTTCGCATCCATCGCGCCGGCATTGTTCAGCGCCTCGAACGCCATGCCGCCGCTCAGCGCGCCGTCGCCGATGATCGCCACTGCGCGCCGTTCCGAGCCTTGCAGATGCGCCGCGACCGCCATGCCCAGCGCCGCAGAGATCGAAGTGCTGGAATGCCCGGTGCCGAACGTGTCATACGGACTCTCTTCACGCTTCGGGAAACCGGAGATGCCGCCAGCCATGCGCAGTTTGCCCATCGCCTCGCGCCGTCCGGTCAGTATCTTGTGCGCATAGGTCTGATGGCCTACATCCCACACCAGCTTGTCGTTCGGCGTGTCGTAGATGTAGTGCAGTGCGATGCTCAACTCGACCGTGCCAAGGTTGGAGGACAGATGCCCTCCGGTCTTGCTGACCGATTCGATCAGGAACTCGCGCATCTCTCTTGCGAGCTGCGGCAATTGCGCGCGATCCATACGGCGCAGATCGTCAGGAGTATTGATGGTGTCCAACAAGGTATACATTAAAATTTTCTCAATACAATAAAATCCGCCAGCTCGCGCAGGCGTTGTGCGGAATCGCCGAATTCCGCCAATGTTTCCAGTGCCTCGCGACGCAGGCGCCGGGCCATATCGCGCGCGTCATTTATACCCAGCAGGCTGACATAAGTCGGCTTGTCGTTATTCGCATCCTTGCCCGCCGTCTTGCCCAGCGTCGCAGTATCCTCTTCGCAGTCCAGCACATCGTCCACCACCTGAAATGCCAATCCGATCAACTTGCCAAAGTGATCCAGTTGCGCCAACTGTGGCGCAGAAACCGACCCGCACTGTGCGCCCAGCAATACTGCTGCGCGTATCAACGCGCCGGTCTTGTGGATGTGCATGAATTCCAGCTCGGGGAGCGTGAGCGACTTGCCCACGCTGGCGAGATCGATCGCCTGCCCGCCCGCCATGCCGCGCGAGCCGGATGCCACCGCCAGCAGTTTGATCATTTCCAGCTGACGAGCCGCGTCATCGTTCAAGCGATGTTCCGCGAGCAGTTGAAACGCCAGCGCTTGCAGAGTATCACCAACCAGCAACGCAGTCGCTTCATCGTATTGCACATGACAAGTCGGCTTGCCACGGCGCAGCACATCGTTGTCCATGCACGGCATATCGTCATGCACCAGCGAATAGGCATGGATCATCTCGACCGCCGCCGCAACAATACTCACACGCACCACATCGGCACCTGCCAACTCTCCTGCAGCAAACGCCAGCAACGGGCGCACGCGCTTGCCGCCATCCAGCACCGAATAGCGCATTGCCGCATGCAAGCGCTGCGGGGTAGCTTCCGGATTCGGCAACAGCCCGCGCAACACCCCCTCAAAATGAGATTGCCGGGCCGCGACCCAGCTCTGAAAATCAGAGGGCATCACCTTTTCTCGGTTTCTCCGCTGGCAGAAAAATCTTTCAGCACACCATCTTCCAGCACGCGCACCTGTTGCTGCGCATCTTCCAGCCTGGAACGGCAAAATGCCAGCAACTCCGCGCCACGCTTGTAAGCGGCCAGCGAATCTTCCAGCGACAACTTGCCCGCTTCCATATCGGCGACGATCTGTTCGAGTTCGGCCATTGCCGCCTCGAAGCCCGCTGTTTTTTGCGCTCCTGCCTTTTTAAGTTGGCCAGCCATAGCAGCCTCTGCTTGAGTAAAGACTGGCATTTTACCCAACCCCCACTCACTGAGCCAATTTTTGTTGCCCCCCCAATTAATTTCGGGGACAATCTCTATCCCCCTTGTACCGCATTCACAATCAGGTCATGTCCGATATCGCAAGCATAAATCAGCTCAGCCCGGCTCAGGTTCAGCCGCCGCTCGGCTGGTACTTCGATCCCAGGATACTGGAGGTCGAGCAACGCCTGCTGTTCGCGCAAGGGCCGAATTACGTCGGCCATGAGCTGATGGTTCCGAGCTTCGGCGACTACCATGTGCTGGAAGGCGGAGCGCAGATGCTGGTGCGCAACCAGAATGGCGTGGAGCTGCTCAGCAACATCTGCCGCCACCGCCAGGCGATCATGCTGGAAGGCCGCGGCAACGCGCAGCACATCGTCTGCCCGCTGCACCGCTGGACCTACAAGACCGACGGCGAGCTGCTCGGCGCGCCGCACTTTCCGCAGAATCCCTGCCTGCACCTGAACAAATCGCCGTTGCAAAACTGGAACGGCCTGCTGTTTTCAGGTAAGCGCGATGTCGTAAAAGACCTCGCGCGCGTCGGCGTGATGCAGGACATTGATTTCTCCGGCTACATGCTGGACCGCATCCAGGTGGACGAATACGCGTTCAACTGGAAGACCTTCATCGAGGTGTACCTCGAAGATTACCACGTCGTGCCCTTCCATCCCGGCCTCGGCAACTTCGTCGATTGCGACGACCTCAAGTGGGAGTTCGGCGAACAGTACAGCGTGCAGACCGTCGGCATCAGGAACGGCCTGCGCAAGACCGGCAGCGATGTGTACGCCAAATGGCAGGAACAGGTGCTGCGCCACTACGGCGACAAGCTGCCGAAATACGGCGCGATCTGGCTGACCTATTACCCCAACATCATGGTCGAATGGTATCCCGGCACGCTGGTGATCAGCACGCTGGTGCCGCGCGGCACCGAGGCCTGCACCAACATCGTCGAGTTCTATTATCTCGAGGACATCGTGATGTTCGAGCGCGAATACGTGGAAGCGGAGCAGAAGGCCTATAACGAAACGGCGGTCGAAGACGACGTCATTTGTCTCAGGATGCATCAGGGACGCAAGTCGCTGTACCAGCGCGGCATCGAAGAGCAAGGCCCGTATCAGTCGCCCACCGAGGACGGCATGCTGCACTTCCACGAATATCTGCGCCGCAATCTTGCATCACATCTTTAAGCATCATTCTCGCGCAGGCGGGAATCCAGCGGTACTATTCAATCTGGAAAAGGCAGTTGAATTTGTAGGAGCGGGCCATGCCCGCGATCCGCTTAATCGCGGGCATGGCCCGCTCCTACATACTGGTTTCCCGCCTGCGCGAGAATGATGCTTAAAGATGTGATGCAAGATTGCGGCGCAGATATTCGTGGAAGTGCAGCATGCCGTCCTCGGTGGGCGACTGATACGGGCCTTGCTCTTCG
>JANXXH010000052.1 GCA_025350705.1 Gallionella sp. | reverse complement strand
TAGTAGCCCCACGCTCAAATAGTCGGACATTCGAACATGCCCTCCCAGCTCCGCCGCTTTCCCCGCCATGATTTGCCCCCGGTATGATTTGCGTACCGGTGAATTGTAATGGGAATTTCGTTAAGTGAACAGCATTGGGGACGGACCACGGTTTAGTGTTACATAGCAAAATCGATTTTACATAAAGCTGAAGGTACCGGAGTCAAGTAGTTTATAAACTATTTGCCGATATAAGCCGCCCACTTCTTCTACCTTACAACTCATCCATCTGGCCTGGCCTCGCTGGCGGCGGTTTGTTTGAATGGGACTGCGGGCGTTGACTTATGTCCGGCGGGAGTTATACTACACAAAATCTATTTGTAGTATAACCGCATGAGCGACTTCTATCACGACCTGTCTCCCGCCGCACAAGCCGCTTATGCGGAGTTGTTCGATGTCGTGCGCGCGCACGATCTGCATCGCTCGGTTTCCGACCTGAATGGCAGTTTTGCGGCGAAGGCGGTAAAAGGGCGCAAGTACTGGTATTTCCAGTTCCGTGACATCGACGGCAGTGTCCGCCAGATTTATGCCGGGCCGGATAGCGAAAGTTTGCAGACGTTGATCGCACAGTCGGGCAGCCCGCCTGCACGGGGGATTGTGCCATTGGCAAGATCGGCGATTGCACTGGGATGCGCACGGGTCATTCCCGCGCACTTCAGGATCATCCGCAGGCTTGCCGAATACGGCTTTTTCAGTGCGGGCGGGGTGCTGGTCGGGACGCATGCATTCCTTGCGATGGGGAATATGCTGGGCGTGTCATGGATCGACAGCACCGGAACGCAGGATGTGGATTTCGCCCATCCCGGCAGGAATATCTCGATCGCGCTGCCTTCCAACATCAGGATAGACGTTCATGCGGCAATCGAATCGCTCTCGATTGGGCTGTTGCCAATTTCATCGTTTGGGGGCAATGCGGGGGCGACCTATATCAACCCGTCGCGGCCGGATTTCCGGGTGGATTTCCTGACGATGCTGCATCGCGGCGGGGGCAAGCCGGTGCTCATTCCGAATTTGAATATTGCCTTGCAGCCGCTGAAGTTCATGGAATTTTCAATGGAGCATCCGGTGCAGACGGTGGTGTTTTGCGACGAGGGCGCGGTGACGGTGAACGCCCCGATCCCGGCGCGTTATGCGGTGCACAAGCTGATCGTGCAGGGTGAGCGCGAAAAATCGTTCCGCACCAAATCCAGCAAGGATTTGCGTCAAGCGGCGGCGCTGATTTCCTATTTTTACCGGCATCAACCGGAGGAATTGGTGCAGGCCTGGCTGGACATGGTTGCGCGCGGCAAGGGATGGAAAAAGCGGGCGCGCTCAGGATTGCAGGCACTGGTGCGCGCCTATCCGGACAGGCCTGAATTCGCCAGCCTGGAAGCGGAATCCGGATAGCGGAGCATATGGCCGTTCAGGTGGCTGCGCTGGAAAGCTATTGGGGCTGCAATACTTTTCCTTCTGCTTTTTCATTTCTTCCATCGCCTAAGTTGCTATCATGAGCACGGCTGTCGTCATGCGTCGTCCTTTTTCGCCGAGGCCAGATGATGTGCGTGGCGCGTGGTCTCTGGCAGGCGGTAGCGGGTGACGCAGGCCAGCGTGAGTTCGATGGCTGTGTTGAGACACACGCGATGACCGATGGAGACGTAGACCGGCTTCACGCCGGCGCGCGTGCGCACTACCGCCCCGATGGTTTCTGCGCCATAGATCAGCGGCGTCCACGCGCCTTTCACGTTTGGCGGTTCGTCATGATGGCCGGTGAGCCGGGTCTTGGCCGCCCCGATGGTGGGGACATCCAGCAACACACCGAGATGGCTGGCGAGGCCGAAGCGGCGCGGGTGCGCGATGCCCTGGGCGTCGCAGAGGATGAGATCGGGAGCGATCTTCAGACTGGCCAGGGCCGCCAGCACAGCAGGCAGTTCGCGGAAAACAAGCAGTCCGGGCACATAGGGGAATGTCGTTGGGCAACGGGCCACGGAGGTCTCCACCCGTTGCAGGCTTGGGTATGCGAGCACGGCCACCGCCGCGCGCGTCACGCGCCCTCCTGCTTCGTAGCCCACGTCCACACCTGCCACGTGCCGGATAGCCGGCAAGCGGTCGTTGCGTTCCACCCGCTCGCGCAATTCATTCTGCAACGCCGCAGCCTCGGCAGGCGTCAACTGCCAGGGGTGTTCAATCACCGGCTGCATGGGTCGGTTGCCTGCGCGGCACCGGCAGCAGCGGTCGCACGCAGGTGTGGCGGGGCTGCCCAGTGTGACCGGACTCCAGAGTTGGCACGAAAAAGTAGCATGCGTTGCAGACCAGGGTTTTGACGCTATGATTGTAAGCTATGGCAATTCCTTCCGATAAGCGATCCCGCGCCCAAGCCCGCGCCGAAGTGGAACCCAGCCGCCGCGGACGGCGTATCTCCCATGTAGTGGGCTTCGACGATGCGCCGTTCGAGCACAGCCATCGGGGCGACGTGCTGGTGGTGGGCGCGGTGTTTGCCGGCAATCGGTTGGACGGTGTGATCTCGACCAAGGTCAGGCGCGACGGGGCCAATGCGGCGCAACGGCTGATCGACTGCCTCACCGGCAGCAAATATTTCGATCAGCTGCAGGCCATCCTGCTGCAGGGCATCGCGTTTGCCGGGTTCAATGTGGTCGATCTGCAGCGGCTGCACGAGGCCACGGGGCTGCCGGTGCTGGTGGTGGCGCGTTACGCGCCCGACTTGCCAGCGATACGCAAGGCACTGCTGGAGCAGGTGCCGGGTGGTGCGCGCAAATGGCGGCTGATCGAGGCGGCCGGTCCGATGGAGACTATGGCCGCGCTCTACGTGCAACGCTGCGGCATCACACCGGAGAATGCGGCAAGGCTGCTCACCAGCCTGCAACAAAACAGCCAGCTGCCGGAACCCCTGCGCGTGGCGCACATGATCGCCGGGGGCGTGACCACCGGCGAGAGCCGGCACCGCGCCTGACGGGAAGCGCCATTGCACAAGAACAGCGCAGTCTCGGCATGTTGAAACCGCGAACATAAAACGAATCGGTAACCTCAAATGAAGATCAAAACCATGAAGCCGTATTTGACGGAGAGTGACGGTATCCTCTCGTTGCAGTTTGATGAGTGGTCCACCCAAAGTGAGATGAGCATCGAAGGCCCGGATGAGTTGGTCATCCCTTATACCCGGGTCATCATGAGCTTTTTGTTGCTAGCACCATCGCCCAGGCATGTCGCGATGATCGGGTTGGGCGGAGGTTCTCTGGCGAAGTATTGTTACCGCTATTTGCCGGCTACCGAGATCACCGCTGTAGAGATCAATCCAGACGTGATCGCGCTGCGCAATGAATTCGCCATCCCAGCAGATGATGCGCGCTTTCGCGTGTTGCTGGGCGACGGGGCCGAGTGGGTGGCCGATTCCACAAGCAAGCCTGATGTACTGATCGTGGATGGATTCGATGCGGATGGTTTGCCCGCCCAATTAAGCAGCCAGCGGTTTTACGATGATTGCTTTGCCGCGTTGGCCGACAACGGCATCATGGTCGTCAACATGTGGAAAAACTATCCGCACTACGATGAATATCTTGCGCGTATCAACAACTGCTTTGCCGGCAACAGCCTGATCGTTGATGCACAGGATGGTTTCAACCATATCTTGCTCGCCGTGAAGAACACCGCGTTCCCGCCTGCTGCCTCGACGATCCGGCACCACGCCAATTTATTGTGCCAGTCGCACCCGTTGAACTTTCAGGCGCTGGCCAACATGCTGGTGCGGGCGCTGCCCGTCTGCGCGGACTGATCTGCAACAAGTGAAGCTAAAAGAAATAATAGGGGCAGCTTCGCATCACGCTTTTGCATTTTGATTTCCCAGTTCTTCCATCGCTTCTTCTGCCATTTCCCGCACTTCTTCGTGGGTGTCGTCGCGGCATCTTGAGTCCACGCACAAAATAAAAATCAGTAACCCTTTAGAATACTGATATGGAACGTCCCACTTCGTCCACCTCGCAACTCATCCATCTGGCTTGGCCGGTGCTGATCGCGCAGCTTGCAATGATGGCGAATGCTGTGATCGACACCGCGATGGCCGGGCGGCTGTCCGCCATCGACCTTGCCTCGGTCGGCATCGCCGCTTCGATCACGGCCACTGTGCTGATGACGCTGATCAGCGTGTTGCTGGCGCTGCCGCCGATCATCGCGCAGCTATACGGCGCGGGGCGGCGTGCCGAGGTCGGGCGAGAGATTCATCAGAGCGTGTGGATCTCGCTGGTGCTGGCGCTCATCGCGATCCTGCTGCTGTGCTACCCCGGCCCGATCATTGCGATCTCGCAATTGCAGCCCGCCGTCGAAACCAAGGTGCGCGCCTATCTCAGCGCTTCCGCCTGGGGTGTGCCGGGCATCTTTGCGTTGCGCATCTTCTTCGGCCTTTCCACCGGCATCGGCCGACCGCGCCCGGTGATGTTCTTCAATCTGTTCTCGCTGGCGATCAAGATCCCGCTTAATGCGGTGTTCATGTATGGCCTGTTGGGCGCGCCCGAAATGGGCGGGCCGGGCTGCGCGGTCGCCACGTCGGTGGATGCCTGGCTGATGGCCGCGCTCGCCTGGGGCTGGTGTTTGCAACATCCGGACTACCTGCAGTTCCAGCTGCGCAAGCGTTTTGCCGCGCCGGATCGCAAATCGATTTTGGAATTCCTGCGGCTGGGCGTTCCGATCGGCCTGACGTTCATCGCGGATGTGACCGCCTTCACTTTCATGGCGCTGTTCATCGCGCGCCTGGGCCCGGTGGTTTCGGGCGCGCACCAGATCGCGGCGAACCTGGCGGCATTGGCTTTCATGATCCCGCTTGCACTCGGCAATGCAACGGCGGTGCTGGCTGGCCAGGCCATCGGCGCCGGGCAGCACGAGCGCGCCCGCCAGACCTGCTGGGTAGCCATCCGTCTCGGCATGGCGATCGCAGTCGTTCTCAGCCTGATCTTCTGGTTCGCCGCGCCACACATCGCCGCGCTCTATACCACCGACCTCGAGGTGCAACAGGTGGCGACGCCGTTGATCATGCTGGTCGCCTTGTATCATCTGGGCGATGCGCTGCAGGCCGTGACGGTGAATGCGCTGCGCGGATACAAGAAATCGGTGGTGCCGATGTTGATCTATGCCACGATGCTGTGGGGATTGGGCCTCGGCGGCGGCATCCTGCTCGGGCTGACCGACACGTTCGGTGTGGCGCGCGGCGCACCAGGTTTCTGGATCGCGGGGATCGCGAGTATCTGGTTGGTGGCGGGGTTGGTTGCGATTTATTTGAATGCTGTCAGCAGGGCGAGGGACTGAGCTTCACTTTGCCGACAACAGCAACTGCAATTCCTTATCCAGCGCCAATAATATCTTCGGCATCTGCAGCCATGAATGGTTATGGAACAGGTGCATGGTGCATCCGACCGGTGCATCCAGCGCGCTACGCTCGGAATCGAAACCTTCCCAGGCGATCAGCGGCAACGATACCTGCTGACAGTTGTAGCCTACCCAGCAGGTATTCTCCAGCACCATGTCGATGCCCAGTTTTTCCAGCTCCAGTTCGAGTGGATTGCCGATGCGCAGCAGCGCCAGCCTGACATGATTGTAGAGCGCAGCATCCAGTGTAGTGGGGATGCTGCGTAGCGGCGGGATGTCGCGCAGGAGTACCATGATTGCTCCTTTGTGATTGTGCATTCCTCAGCCATGCACGGTTAAGCCGGGTTGTTATTTTTTGTCTGGCTCGTCGAACACGCGGCTGACCATGATGTCTTCTGCCTCTATCGTGATCAGGTCGTTCCGAGTCAGGTTTCTGCCCTTGGTGGCGAACAGGCGGTTGGCCTGGCGCAGGCGCGAGCGGTCCAACGCGTTGCGTATCGAGCGGGCATTGGCAAAATGATCCATCTTCATGCGCAACGGGATGTATTCCGCAAAGGCCGTTTCGCCTTCCGCGCTGAAGCGGTAGTTTTGCTGCGCCAGCATCAGCTTGGCAATGGCGAGCAATTCATCCGGGCTGTAGTCGGGGAAATCCACATGGTGGGCGATGCGCGAGCGCATACCGGGATTGCTGTTGAAAAATTTGTCCATGCGGTCCTTGTATCCCGCCAGGATGACGACCAGATCATCGCGGTTGTTTTCCATCACCTGCAGCAAGATCTCGATCGATTCCGCGCCGTAGTCGCGCTCATTTTCCGGTTTGTACAGATAGTAGGCTTCGTCGATGAACAGCACGCCGCCCATCGCCTTCTTGATCACTTCCTTGGTCTTGGGCGCGGTGTGCCCGATGTATTGCCCGACCAGGTCGTCGCGCGTGACGGAAACCAGATGGCCTTCGCGCACGTAGCCCAGGCGGTGCAGTATCTCCGCCATGCGCGAGGCGACGGTGGTTTTTCCGGTGCCGGGATTGCCGGTGAAATTCATGTGCAGGGTTGGCGTCTCCGAGCTCAGCGCGAATTTCTTGCGCAATCGATCCACCAGCAGCAGCGCCGCGATTTCGCGAATGCGTGTCTTGACCGGCTTGAGGCCGATCAGCTCGCGATCCAGTTGGTCCAGCACCTCTTGTACGTTCGATGACTTTAATTCCGCTTCCAGGTCTACCGGCGCATCATCCGGCAGTGTCGTTTCAGCTTGCTTTGCTTCGTTCATGTACAGCCCCAGTGTTCAGTTTGTAAAAATTTGTCCGGTTTGAAAAATGGCGGGCCGCTGCATGACCCGCCATCGAAGTTACATCATTGAGTCAGTACCGCTCGCCCTCCGGTTTGTCGGTGGCGTAGGAATGGATGGTGTAACGAATGCTGCGTCCATCCACTTCCTGCCGCGACACGCCGAATCCAGGTTCCTTCTTGGGACGGTTCACCAGATAGGACATGGTCGGGCTTTCCACGCCGCGCGACGAGTTGAATGCCGTCACGCGGATATAGTGATTGGGAAAGGTCTTGCGGCAGTTGTTGATCTCCATCAATATCCCGGCGGGATCCTTGAGGTCGAACATCGGCATGCCGAACATTTCCCAATAGGTGTTGCGTGGATGCGGATCGTCGGTGTATTCGACGCTTACCGCCCAGCCGTTCTTCAGTGCATATTTGATCTGAGCTGAGATTTGTGCATCGGTCAGGTCGGGCAGGAAAGAAAATTGCCCTTGCGTGACGCGATTGCCCGGATTGGTCATCATGATTATTTCTCCTTAAATTAACTATTAGACATTGGCTGTGGTGGATGGCACAAAGTCGGGGGTGTCGGTGGAGTCGTAGTTGAAGGTGATGTCCTTCCACGTATCCAGCGCAGCCTTGAGCGGCGAACACCACTTGGCGGCGTCATCGAGGATCTTCGGTCCTTCGTTCCAGATATCGCGGCCTTCGTTGCGCGCCATGACCATCGTTTCCAGCGCGACGCGATTGGCAACTGCACCGGCCTGGATGCCCATCGGATGGCCGATCGTACCGCCGCCGAACTGCAACACCACGTCGTCGCCCAGATAAGTCAGCAACTGGTGCATCTGCCCGGCATGGATACCGCCGGAAGCGACCGGCATCACCTTGTTCAGCGATGCCCAATCCTGTTCGAAGAACAGGCCATGCTCCAGGCTCACCGGTGTGTGTGTCTGCAGCAGCGTGTCATAGAAGCCCTTGATCATTAGCGGATCGCCTTCCAGTTTGCCCACGACGGTACCGGCGTGGATGTGGTCCACACCCGCCATGCGCATCCATTTGCAGATCACGCGGAAGTTCATGCCGTGATTCTTCTGGCGCGAATAGGTCGAGTTACCAGCGCGGTGCAGGTGCAGGATCATGTCGTTCTTGCGTGCCCACTTGGCCATCGACTGGATCGCGGTGTAACCGATAACCAAGTCGATCATGATGATCACCGAGCCCAGTGACTTGGCAAATTCAGCGCGCTCGTACATTTCTTCCATCGTACCGGCGGTGACGTTGAGGTAATGGCCTTTGACTTCACCGGTGGCAGCGGATGCCTTGTTCACTGCTTCCATGCAATACAGGAAACGATCGCGCCAATGCATGAATGGTTGCGAGTTAATATTCTCATCGTCCTTCACGAAGTCGAGTCCGCCCTTCAATGCCTCGTATACCACGCGCCCGTAGTTGCGGCCGGAAAGACCGAGCTTGGGTTTGGTGGTCGCGCCCAGCAGCGGACGGCCGAACTTGTCGAGACGCTCACGCTCCACCACGACACCGGTGGCCGGGCCCTGGAAGGTCTTGAGGTAGGCGACCGGAATGCGCATATCTTCCAGGCGCAACGCTTTCACCGCCTTGAAACCGAACACGTTACCGATGATGGACGCAGTAAGGTTGGCGATTGAGCCCGGTTCGAACAAATCCAGGTCATAGGCGATGTAGGCGAAGTACTGAGCTTCGTTTTTGGTACCCGGTCCAGTATTCGGCACCAGTTCGCTCTTGTAAGCCTTGGCGCGATACAATTCGCAAGCAGTCAAACGGTCGGTCCACACCACAGTCCAAGTGGCGGTGGAGGACTCACCCGCCACAGCCGCAGCGGCCTCTTCGTGATCGACGCCCGGCTGGGGCGTGATGCGGAATAGGGCGATGACGTCGGTTTCCTTGGGTTTGTAGTCCGGCTCCCAGTAACCCATTTTTTTATAAGGGATGACGCCGGATTTGTAGCGTTCTTTTCCTTCTTTCAATGTTTCAGATGCCATAATTATCTCCGTAGGTTGAAAAAACCGCGCCGGGCCTGTCCGGTATTCGAGACTTCATGTTCCGAAAGGCGGGACAGGTTTGCATGTCAGCGCGTGGACGGAATCATGCAAAAAAATAATCATCAATAACAGTCAATTGTTTCTATGTTCATGATAGATTATCGTCTATACATGAGGAGGAGTTCGCCATGCGCCACAGCACCTTGCGCCAGCTCGAATTGTTTGAGGCTATTGCCCGGCTTGGCAGTTTTACTCGTGCTGCGGAGGAGTTGTTTTTGACCCAGCCCACGGTGTCGATGCAAATCAAAAAATTATCCGATACGGTCGGGATGCCGCTGTTCGAGCAGGTCGGAAAAAAGATCTATCTCACCGACATCGGGCATGAGCTGCATCGGACCTGCCTCGGAATATCCGAGCACCTGTCCAATTTTGAAATGATCGCGGCGGATATGAAAGGGCTGAAGAAGGGCAAGCTCAGGCTTGCGGTCGTGACCACCGCCAAATATTTCGCGCCGCGCCTGCTCGGCACGTTCTGCCAGCAGTATCCGGGGGTGGATGTGTCGCTCAAAGTGTCCAACCGCGAGCGCGTGCTGGAACGGCTCGCCAGCAATCTGGATGACCTGTACATATTGGGACTGCCGCCGGTGGATGTGGATGTCGTGGCGGAGGCCTTTCTGGAGAACAATCTGGTGGTGATCGCTCCGGCCAATCATCCCCTCGCAAAAAAGAAGAGGATTCCTCTTGAGCGTCTGGTTAAAGAACCATTTTTGCTGCGCGAACCGGGATCGGGTACACGCATGGCGACAGAGCGGAAGTTCGACGAATCGGGTCTCAAGCTCAAGATGCGCATGGAGCTGGGCAGTAACGAAGCGATCAAGCAGGCGGTGATCGGTGGTTTGGGAGTTTCGGTGTTGTCTCGCCATACCCTTGAGTTGGATACGCCATCCAAACAATTCGTGGTGCTGGATGTGAAAGGTTTTCCGATCAAGCGTCACTGGTATTTCGTATATCCTTCGGGTAAAAAGCTTTCCATCATCGCCAGAACGTTTGTCGATCACCTGCGGCAGGCAAGCCAAGTCTGAACAAGCCGCAAGTGAAAAACGTAAGTGGCCGGTCTGGGGGCAATAAGAATTCTATCGGCAAGTCGGCAGGGAAGATGGTTGAACTTATGCCCCGTAGGATGTTAGATTGCACGGCATGAAAATCGATTCAGCCCCGGCAAATGGCAATACATCAAGACCCTTGATGATCAATGCAAGCGGTGCACATCACCCCAAACGAATCCTGAAGTATGCCGCAGCATTGCTGGTGCTTGCGCTGCTTGCTTACGCCTCCTTTCTTGTCTCGCAGTCCTGGCGTGAAGCAAAATCTGATCAGGCTGGCCAGTTGGCGACGATTGCCGACCTGAGCGAGATCGCGATCGATACCTATTTTACCCAGCTGGAAATCGGTATGCAGAACCTGGGCGCGGATCTGGCCGACACGCACAACAAGCTGGATCTCGACCGTGCATTCAAGTTGGTCAACTGGTTTCAAAGATTGCACACCGAGCTGGGCAACGTCATGCTGATCCGCGGCGATGGCCAACTATTATTGACTGGCAATACCGCTAACAACCGGGACATGCCTACGCTCGTCAATGATTCAGCATTCATGAATTTTCGCGGCGAACTGCTACAAGGCCCGGCCTTCGCTATTGGCCAACCGGTGATGGGACATATAGACAATAGCTGGGTCGTCTCCGCACGCTATGCCGTTACCGACGAAACCGGCAAGCTGCTCTATATCCTCAGCGCCAATTTGCCGGCCAACATGTTGCAACGCTACTGGACAGACTCAATAACCCCCAAGATCACTGCGCTGGGACTGGTACGCGATGATGGATACCTGGTAAGCCGCTATCCCGAACCGGATGTCGCGAGCCTGGATAAAATGTATGGCAAGCCTGCCGAGGGCGCGATGGTTGAGTATCTGCGCGCGAACAACTACCCGCAACTCGGCCAAGTCGAAATACGGGGCAGCGATGGCAAGGCGTCTGATTTGCTGGTGATGCGCCGCCTGCAGCACTATCCGGTCACGCTGTTTGTTGAAATGCCGATGTCAGTAGTCAAGGCGGCATGGTGGCACAAGATGCATGCCCCCTATTTCATGATGGCACTGTTGCTGGCGGGCATATTCGCTTTCTATAGTATTTCGCTGCATCGCCGCCGCGCATGGAGCATGACACAACGGCGCGAAGAGCTCAGGCGCAACTACGAACGAGCCCTCGATGAACGGAGTCCGAATGAAATCTTCATGTTCGATGCCGATACACTGCAATTCACCTACGCAAACGATTATGCGCTGGAAAAGCTCGGCTATACCCTGGAGCAATTGCAAAAGAAAACCCTGCTTTCCCTGCATCCGGAAATGGGCATCGAATCCTTTGGGCCGATGGTCGAACCGCTGCGCCGCGGTGAGCGGGAGGCTATCAAATATCACACAGTCCAGGCACGCGAGAATGGAAGCACCTATCCTGTGGAGGTTAACCTGCAATTAATGCCATCGAATGATGATGGTGGAGGATTCATGGCAATCATCAATGACATGACCGCACTCAGACAAGCCGAGGAAAATATCAGAAAATTCAATGCCCCCGTTGAGCGACGTGCGGGGCGGGTTACGCCCGCCATATAGCAACCAACAGGAACTTCGAATTAATTCGTCGCTGGATGCACAGATTCATCATGTGCCCGAGCGATGCTCGCCATCTAAATAATGGGCCAGCTTCGCAATACTTTGGCAGCCGCTAGCCCGGCATCCAACTTGAAAATCAAAAGTGACAGTCCACTCCGCCCCGCACGAATAGATCGGAGCCACGTTTATAGCCAGGGCAACAAATCTTGGAGACTGCTGGCAAGTTGATTCTCGATCTGCGCCTGAATGGCGCGCTTGATCGGACGCTCGCCGTATTCCGAGTAGAAGATTGGGTTAGAATCAATGAAGTATTCCCCGAAATTATTTGCGAACTCACTTTGATACTCGATCCTCACTCCCCAATGCGTATCGCACAGCTTCGCCAGCGTCTGCGTGATCTCGGTGCCAAGCCGTGCCACGAAGATCGTCTGCTGCGCGGTTGGAGTCAGGTCTGCTCGTACGATAGGCCGCGTAGTGCCATAGAAGGTTTCTTTCCGCTTGCAATGCGCAATGAGTTGCCCGCTATCGAGGCGGAGTTGAAGGGGCTGGCGCAGCTGCACAGTGAATATCCCGCCGGCGAAGGCGTCGCACGACTGCTGGTGCAACTGGCCGATGGCCAGATGGTGGAGAGTGTGCTGCTGCCGCGTGGCGGTCTGTGCGTATCAACGCAGGTTGGTTGTGCCGTGGGGTGTGTGTTCTGCATGAGTGGCCGAGACGGTCTGCAACGCCAGCTCGGCAGTGCCGAGATCATCGCCCAGGTGGTGCTCGCGCGCAAACGTCGCGCAGTGAGCAAGGTGGTTTTCATGGGCATGGGCGAACCGGCCCACAATCTCGACAACGTGTGTGAGGCGATCGAGCTGCTAGGCACACATGGCAACATTGGCCACAAGCATCTGGTGTTCTCCACGGTTGGAGATTTGCGCGTGTTCGAGCGGTTGACTCAGGACAAGGTCAAACCGGCGCTCGCCCTTTCGCTGCACACCACCGATGCGACACTGCGCTCCAGATTACTGCCTCGTGCTCCGCAGATTGCTATCGAAGAATTGGTGGAACGCGCCGAAGTGTATGCGCGCGCCACCTCGTATCCGGTGCAATATCAATGGACGTTGCTCGAGGGCGTCAACGACAACGACGCCGAGGTGGAGAGGATAGCCCAGCTGCTCTCAGGCAAATACGCCGTGATGAATTTCATCCCTTTCAACAAAGTAGACGGACTAGCCTACCGCCGCCCCTCGTCCGAACGGATCGCGTCTATGGTGCACACCCTGAAGCAGCACGGCATCCTCACCAAGATACGTGACTCTGCAGGGCAGGAGATCGAAGGGGCGTGTGGACAATTGCGGGCGCGGGCCGCAATTCGCAAATTGTATGAATCATTGCCTGAGTGACCTGCCACTTGTAGCTTTGCCATTGATAAGTATCCAAGCCTTCTGGGGGTTAAATTAATTGAACTAATTCAATTTTTGATATTCCAACCTGTGCTAGTTGGTATAGCCGCCGCTTTACATCTTCAACTCAATCTGGAGGAGGTCATTATCATGGAAACAAAATCGAAAGCCACTATGTTTGAAACCCAACAAGAAAAGTTACGTGAACTACATGCCCAACAGGCTAAACTGAAAAAATTGCAATCTGAATTAGATGCTATTGAATCAAAAATAAGTAACAATGAAAAGCTATCAAAGGAAGATGTTAAATTTGCTGCTGAACTCGGCTGGCTTAGCACTGCGGCAGTAACAATCGCCAGTATAGCTGCCAGCATTTAACTAACATCATCACATTTGATATTGTAAAAAGAATCAAGCGGGCATTAGGCGCTAAGCATTGGGGGCGGGTAACCGCCCCTATTTTTATTTGCCCCAATTTTTATTTACTGGGATCGATGGGGATAGCTCAGGCTCGATTGATTTTGATAATGAACACCAGCCAAGTCGCTGGTCAACGGAGCAACGATGCATAATAGGCAGGCGATGAAGCAAGTCTCGCCGACTTGCTCGCCAAGATACTCGATTCAGCCGGACAGGTGATCGAAGGCGAGTGCAGTAAAAGCAAGATAGCCCACTCAATTCAAAACACAACTCTCCCCTTATGAAAAAAATCGCTCCAACCAAGGATGAGATCAAACTTATGGAGCCGTTCTTAGGCCTGGTACTGGCGCACATCCATGTGCCGACAACTACCGAAGAGTTTGTGTCCGCCACTGCCGAGATCAAGGCGGCGGGCATCGTGGGATTCGATACTGAATCCAAGCCGACGTTTGTTGTGGGCGATGTCAGCGAGGGGCCGCACGTGGTGCAGTTTTCGCTGCACGACAAGGCTTATCTGTTTCAATTGCATCGGGCGGAAGGAATGTCATACCTGCTTGAATTGCTGCAATCGGAAGAAGTCATCAAGGTCGGCTTCGGTCTTAAATCGGATCGCGGGAATATCCTCGCGAAACTGGGCGTGCATTTCAACGCGGTGGTGGATCTCAATACAGTGTTCAGCATGGACGGCTACCACAAAGAGATGGGCGTGCGGGCGGCGGTGGGGCAGGTGTTGAAGCAGCGCTTTGCCAAGCCCAGGCATGTGACCACCTCCAATTGGTCACAACCCCAACTCACCCCGCAACAAATGCTCTACGCGGCGAACGATGCCTACGCGGCGCTGAAAGTGCTGGAGGCATTGAATTTGCCACGCGAGGATTTGCCGATCATGGGGGCAATCATGGAGTCTGGCCCGATCGACGCACCGCCTGTTCAATAGCAGAATAGTTTTCAGCCTTGGCTGGAATGAATTTGCTGGCGCGCTGCAAATCCAGAATCTCTTTGTCTGGCCCGTTGTGCCTGTCCAGCGCGAGAAAAGCATCGGTCAGTTGTATTCGCAAATTGACATCCATGTCTGCACGCACCGTCCAAGTGTAATCGTGATACCCCGGCGCGGTGATAAATCCTGATGGGGTACTGTCATCTGCTGCACGTTGCACCAACGGGTCATCTGCTGCACGCTGCACCAGCGGGATGACCTGATCGTTACTGCGCTTTTTAGCCTGGATAAAATAAAAACCATCCAGCCAAACCATATCCAGTTTTTTGCCGAGCAATGCGTCAACCAAAGCATCACCATCGCGCATCGGACGGAACTCGATTTTCATTCCGATCTTCTTCTCAAGATAATCGGTCAACGGCTTGAGCTTGCGCCGCAGTACCGGCGGCGATTCGTCAGGCATGACGGAGACACGCAGCACCGGCACGGTGTAAGTGGATGCATAGAATACCAATGCCACAAATACTGCTAGCGAGATGACAAGGTTTCTGATGCGAATTGAAGTTTCGTTACGTTGCATAGCGTTTTATATTTCTAAGAGAACCAAGATACCGGGATGAATTGTCCTTCATGGGACTGCGCCCGACAACCTTAGTGATGGAGCCGGATAGTGGAGACCAGGCTGGAGGCGTAATCCCAACAAGATTGTCGGATTTAATTTCCGTGAACTACTCTTTCATGGCCTGTCTAATTATTACGATATCCATCGGGAGACCGAAATGAGATATAGCGACGTTGAATCGCGCTCGAATTTCAACATGGTGACGGTTGGCGCTCAGCGTGGTGAGGACAGTTTGAATTGCAGAGCCGGAATAAGCATAGCGCTTGGAAAGGCTGTGGTGATTATTTTGCTCCTTAGCGGAGTTGGCTGCGGCCCTGGCCTGCTCAGCGGAGACGGAGGAGTCAACGTAGTCAATGTCAGCGCCCCCATAACCATCAACGAACCCGCAAACGGATATTCCACAACGGCGCCCACCGTTACCGTCATGGGTCATGTCAGCAGACGTGACGGGACATTCCCGGAAGGTTTCGTCTACTGGAATAGCGGCAATAGTTCGGGGAGTACGCGGGTGTACTGCACTTTCCTTTGTTGCTTCATGGTTTGTACCGGTTCATGGCAAACAGATGTACCCATCATTGATGGCACCAACACGATAACGGTCACGTATGAAGGAGCGAGTGCTTCAGTGACAGTAGAGCGAATTCCCGTATCCTCAATATCTGGAAGAGTCTTTATGCAGGGAACTAATGCGGGTCTTACATCCCCGGATGTATTGGTAACACTCTCGGACACGGCAGGGTCATCCCCAAGAATAACGAGTCTGTATCTATCAGGGAATTACGCCTACACGGGATTGCTTGCTGGAAGTTACGCATTCAACCCGTATTTACCTCCTCCTGAATCTTCCTCGTGCATTGCGTTCACTCCCGCGAGCAGAATGGTTACTGTGTCCACAGCGGGTGTATCGGGGCAGGATTTTGCAGCTGCCCCGTCCTCGCTCTGCTATTTGATTCGGGGGCGGGTATACACCTACGGTGATGGTTTCACTTTTGTTGGCTCCAGCAACATAAATGTGTTTCTCAAAGATACCAACGGACTCGGCATGCACAGAGTCACCGATGCCAACGGATATTACGAATTCCACTATCTCTCGACGGGCACTTATACGATTACCCCGGAATACTGTTCCTACGGCAATTGCAGTACGTTCTCCCCCGCGAACACGACAGTCACCATCGTAAACACCAACGTATTAGGTCAAGATTTTCTTGTTAGATAACCTGATCGTTATTGAGCCACCCCAGTATCTCTCAACCTTTTTCGAACTTCATCACGCCACCCTTGCAGTCCACCTTGATCGTGTCCTTCGCGGCGAAACGCCCTTCGAGGATCTGCTTGGCAAGCGGGTTCTCCAGTTGCGCCTGAATCGCGCGTTTCAGCGGTCTTGCGCCGTACACCGGATCGAAGCCCGCGTTGGCGATCTCGGACAATGCGGCATCGCTGATATTCAGCTTCATCTCCATCGCCGCCAAACGTGCTTCCAGATATTTCAACTGGATGCGCGCGATGGACTTGATGTTCTTTTCATCCAGCGCGTGGAACACCACGACTTCGTCGATGCGGTTGATGAACTCGGGGCGGAAGTAGGATTTCACTTCGCCCATCACCGCCAGCTTGATGACCTGATAATCGTCGCCGGACATCTGCTGGATCATCTGTGAACCAAGATTTGAAGTCATCACGATCACGGTGTTCTTGAAATCCACGGTGCGTCCCTGACCGTCGGTCATGCGCCCGTCGTCCAGCACTTGCAGCAACACGTTGAACACGTCCGGGTGCGCCTTCTCCACTTCATCGAGCAGGATCACACTGTAAGGCTTGCGCCGAACTGCTTCTGTGAGTCCGCCGCCTTCTTCATAACCGACATAGCCGGGCGGCGCACCAATCAGGCGCGCGACGGAATGTTTCTCCATGTACTCGCTCATGTCGATGCGGATCAGGTGATCTTCAGAATCGAACATGAAACCGGCCAGCGCCTTGCACAGCTCGGTCTTGCCCACGCCAGTCGGGCCGAGAAATAAAAACGAACCATAGGGACGGTTCGGGTCGGACAGGCCGGAGCGAGAACGGCGGATCGCATCGCTAACGAGGCGCACGGCTTCGTCTTGCCCGACCACGCGATCGTGCAGCTTGTCTTCCATCTTGAGCAGCTTGTCGCGCTCTCCCTGCATCATCTTGCTGACCGGGATGCCGGTGGCGCGGCTCACTACTTCTGCGATCTCTTCAGCGCCGACCTGGGTACGCAGCAAACGGTTCTTGGGTTTGTTCTCTTCGGTATGCACCGCCTCTTTGAGCTTGGCTTCAAGCTGCGGCAGCTTGCCGTATTGCAGCTCGGCCACTTCCTGTAATTTGCCTTCGCGTTGTAAGCGCGTCATCTCGGCGCGCACCTTCTCCATCTCTTCCTTGAGCAGTGCAGTCCCTTGTGCCGCGCCCTTTTCCGCCTTCCAGATTTCTTCTAGGTCGGCATACTCGCGTTGCAGTTTTTTGATCTCGTCTTCGATCAGCGCGAAGCGTTTTTTAGAGGCTTCGTCTTTTTCTTTCTTCACCGCTTCGCGCTCGATTTTGAGCTGGATCAAACGACGGTCGAGCTTGTCCATCACCTCGGGCTTGGAATCGATCTCCATCTTCACGCGCGCAGCGGCTTCGTCGATCAGGTCGATCGCCTTGTCCGGCAGGAAGCGGTCGGTGATGTAGCGGTTGGAAAGCTCTGCCGCCGCGACGATAGCCGGGTCGGTGATGTCCACGCCGTGATGCAACTCGTATCTTTCCTGCAAGCCGCGCAGTATCGCGATCGTGGATTCCACGCTGGGTTCGTCCACCAGCACCTTCTGGAAACGGCGTTCCAGCGCGGCATCTTTCTCGATGTACTTGCGATATTCGTCCAGCGTGGTCGCGCCTACGCAATGCAACTCGCCGCGCGCGAGCGCAGGCTTGAGCATGTTGCCCGCATCCATCGAACCTTCGGTCTTACCCGCACCGACCATCGTGTGCAGCTCGTCGATGAACACGATGATGCGCCCTTCTTCCTGTGCGATTTCCTTGAGTACGTTTTTCAGGCGCTCTTCGAACTCGCCGCGATATTTTGTACCCGCCAGCAGTGCCGCCATATCAAGCGACAGCACCTTTTTATTTTTCAATGTCTCCGGCACTTCGCCGTTAACGATGCGCTGAGCCAAACCTTCGACGATAGCGGTCTTGCCCACGCCGGGTTCGCCGATCAATACAGGATTGTTTTTGGTGCGGCGCTGCAACACCTGGATCGCGCGGCGGATCTCGTCGTCGCGCCCGATCACCGGGTCGAGCTTGCCTTGCCTTGCGCGCTCGGTCAGATCAATCGTGTATTTTTTCAGGGATTCGCGCTGGCCTTCGGATTCGGAGCTGCCGACCGTCTCGCCGCCGCGCACAGTGTTAATGGCCTGCTCCAGCGGTGCGCGAGTCACACCATGCTGTTTGAGCAAACGTCCGGTTTCGCCCTTGTCATCGCATGCCGCGAGCAAAAACATTTCCGAGGCGATGAACTCATCGCCGCGTTTCTGCGCGGCCTTGTCGGTGAGATTAAGCAGATTCGACAAATCACGCCCGACCTGCACTTCGCCGCCGTGCCCTTCCACTTTGGCCAAGCGCTCCACCGCATCTTTCAACGAAGTCTTCAGCGCATTGACGTTGCCGCCCGCACGCGCCAGCAGCGAACCTGCCCCGCTGTCGGCATCGTTGAGCAAAGCCAGCAGCAGATGCTGCGGCTCGATGTACTGGTTGTCCGCGCCCACGGCCAGACTCTGGGCATCGGACAGGGCTTGCTGGAACTTGGTGGTAAATTTGTCGAAACGCATACTGCACTCCTTCATCCGTAACTGTTTTTTGTAACTGCATTCCCGAAATGGAGAGAGTTGCCCCCGATTTCAAGTGGCTGGAGAGAATTCATTGGATGAGCCACCCCAAGCTCAAACGTCCAACTTGTTGTATAATAAAAACTATATAGAATTATCCATCGGCATTGGGCAATGATGGCACGTTGATTGCGTCATCTATGATGCAGTTTGCAAAATGCCTCAGATGATTTGAAAACAAATTAGAGGCAGTAACAAATAAAGCGTATCGAACAAGCTGGAAGTCCCGAAGCTATTTGAACGTCCCGGCCATTAATCGATTATAGACAGTATGACGGAGAACACAGCATGAAGATCCACATTTTATTAGCAGCATTAGTGGCGGGCACCCTGAGTGTCACTGCGGCCTTTGCCGCTCCAGTGGATGAAAGATTCAGCCTGTCCACCCAATTTGATTACAATTCCAATAAATATGAAGCCGGTCCTTGGGTGCTCAAATTAGCTGCCCCTGCCGACATTTCCGGTGTACACGTTGCGGCTCCCGAGATTGGGTATATCAGGACTGACAGCACTGTTGGCAGCACGCAATCCGGCTTAGGTAACCCCGAAGCAGCGGCTACGATTCGCATCTATTCAGGCAGCGCATCTACCCCCAAGATTGATCTGACAGGCAAAGTTAAAGTTAATTTGGCGGATAAAAATAAAGTTGCAGGCTTAAGTCAAAACGACTACGCAGCACAGATGGACGTTTATCAAAACATGGACAAGTTCACAGCAAAGGGCTCGCTGGGCTCCAAGGTTCAGGGCAACCCGACAGGAATTATCCTGAATCCGGAGCTCTATGGATCCTTCGGGGGTGCATACCAACTCACCGGCCAAACAAGCACCGGTGTCGACATGAACTTATTCCAAGAGCCATCTTCAGCAGGAACGATGCAACACGAGCTTACCGCTTATGTAAGCTACAAGCTCGATAAAAACCTCAAAGCCCGTGGCTACGTGCTCAAGGGTTACTCTAACGGCAATCCCAATACTGCCCTTGGCGGACAGGTTTATTACGGGTTCTAGTTTATAGTCTGATCGTGTTTTGCTCCTTTCAGCCGGGTTAGTTTCTGCCCGGCTTTTTCTTGGCAGTCCAATTCCAGCATAGCTTTAGAATAATTCCCGTAGTCCTGCCCCATAAATTTCCCAAGAGAGTCCTGCCTGGGTTAATCTGCGTCTCTCTCAAACCGGTCATAGGAGTACCCATGCTCGAGTCCGATCTCGCCTCGCATATCCGCCGCAATGTCACCAGTTCGCTCGATGAAGACATATACACCGGCGACTTGAGCGCGCAACTGCTGCCCTCTGCGCTGATCTCGATTGCACAAGTCATCACGCGACAAGACGGCGTGTTATGCGGCACGCAATGGTTCGATGAATGCTTTCGCACGCAAGACCCTGACTGTGAGATCAACTGGAAGGCGAAGGACGGCGACGTAATTAGCGCAGGGCAGATGCTGTGCGAAATCAAAGGCCACTCGCGCGCGCTGCTGAGCGCTGAGCGCAGCGCGTTGAACTTGCTGCAAACCCTGTCCGGCACCGCCACGCGCACCAAGCTTTATGTGGATGCTGTAGTCGGAATCAATGTCAAGATCATGGATACGCGCAAGACGTTGCCCGGACTGCGGCATGCGCAGAAATATGCAGTGCGGTGCGGCGGCGGACACAACCAGCGCACAGGTTTGTTCGACGGGATTTTAATCAAGGAAAACCACATCGCCGCAGCAGGCGGCATCAGGCCAGTACTGGAACAGGCATTTCACGTCGCCAAGCCTGGCATCGCCTTGCAAATCGAAGTGGAAAATCTGGCTCAGCTGGATGAAGCTTTGAATGCCGGAGCAAAATTGGTATTGCTCGACAACTTTAGTTTGGGTGATTTGCGCGCAGCGGTGAAGCAGACCGGCAAACGCGCAGAACTGGAAGCGTCGGGAGGCATCACGATAGAAAATTTGCGTGAAGTCGCGCTGACCGGCGTGCATCGCATCTCGATCGGCGCGCTGACCAAAGATATTGAAGCGCTGGATCTGTCCATGCGCTTTAAAACATAAAACTGCAATTCATCCACGAAAATCACGAAAGACACGAAAGATAACAATGCGTTGTTATCGTTAAGCAACTAACCTCTTGGGTTTGATTTCGCAGAATGACAGTCTTTGAATTTTTTCGTGTTGTTCGTGATTTTCGTGGACAATTTTTTTAGGGTAATCTAAGGTTACACCATGTGCCAACTACTAGGCATGAACTGCAACACCCCCACCGACATCTGTTTTTCCTTCACCGGATTCCAGAAGCGCGGCGGCGGCACGGACGTCCATGCCGACGGTTGGGGCATCGCCTTCTTCGAGGGCAAAGGCGTTCGTCTGTTCCTCGACCCGCAGCCTTCGGTGCAATCTTCCATCGCCGAACTGGTGCGCAACTATCCGATCCGTTCGCTCAATGTCATCGCGCATATACGCAAAGCCACACAGGGTGTGGTCTCGCTGGAGAACACCCACCCCTTCATGCGCGAACTGTGGGGACACTACTGGGTGTTCGCGCATAACGGCAACCTGCCGCAGTTCCAACCCGTGCTGGACGGCGACTTCGTGCCGGTCGGCAATACCGACAGCGAACTGATCTTCTGCTGGCTGCTGCAAAGCCTGCGCCAACGTTTCGGCGACGCCCCTCCATCGCGCGAAGCGTTATTCAGTGCTCTGCATGAACTCATCTATCCGCTCGCCGGCATGGGCATCTTCAACTATTTACTCTCAAACGGGGATTGCCTGTTCGCGCACTCCTCCACCGAGTTGAGCTACATTATCCGGCGTGCCCCGTTCAACGTGGCGCACCTGAAAGACGAGGACGTGATGGTGGATTTCAGCCGGGTGACCACGCCGAATGACCGTGTGGCAATCATTGCTACCCAGCCGCTCACTGACAATGAACCGTGGGTCACGATGCAACCGGGCACCCTGTGGATGTTCCATGAAGGCGAGGCCGTGTCCCAGCTCGATACTCAGCCCAGTCCGGTCAAGTCGTTAAAGTGAAACTCGCGTAGCGATTCGTTTTCCCCCTCGCCCGCTTGCGGGAGAGGGTTGGGGAGAGGGAACGGGCATGGCAGGCTTCATCACCAAGGATTACATAATTGCCTGACCCGTTGAGCGGGGTTTGAATTTCCTTGATGCGTCCCCATGTTGTGCAGGACGCAACCTGATAGGAAACAAGAACACCATGAGTGACTCAGTAAACATCGTTTGCCCGCATTGCGACGGAGTGAATCGCGTACCTGCCAACAAGCTGCGCGACCAACCCGCTTGCGGCAAGTGCAAAAAAGCCTTGTTCGATGCGCATCCGGTAGAACTGGGCAGCAATAATTTTTCGCTGCACATCAGCCGCAATGACATACCCGTGCTGGTGGATTTTTGGGCGCCGTGGTGCGGCCCATGCCGCATGATGGCTCCCGCTTTTGTGCAGGCCGCAAAGCAGCTGGAACCGGAGATGCGCCTGGTCAAGCTGAATACCGAGGAGGCGCAGGAACTCGGGGCACGTTACAACATCCGCAGCATTCCCACCCTTGCGCTGTTTGTCGGTGGTCGCGAACTTGCGCGGCAAGCTGGTGCGATGGATACAAGCGGTATCGTGCGCTGGGCACAAGGCAACGTAACCCTCAATTAAGTGCCGTTACGCGCCACCATGTCGATCAACGCCGACATGCCTCTGTGCGCCGTGCCTTCGCTGACAAGATCATCATGCTCGCGCAAGTGCAATATCTCCATGTCACCGAATGCATTGCGCAACATCGGTTCGGTATACATATTTTCCGCCGCCGGCGGACCGCCGGTTTTGTATTCGAGCTGGCGCGGAGTGTAGCCTTGCAGCAATAACAATCCTCCCGGTTTCAGGCAACGCTTGATGCCCGCGAACATCTGCTCGCGCAATGCGGGCGGCGCGAACTGGATGAAGATCGCCGCCACGACATCGAAGCGATCCTCGCCCCATTGCCATTGCGCAAGATCAGCCTGCTCGAAATCGATTGCGACGCCGCGCTGCTGCGCGAGTTTTTTGGCTTTATCCAGCGCCACTGCAGATGCTTCGACCGACAACACCTTCAAGCCCTGTTGCGCCAGCCATACGCCGTTGCGCCCTTCGCCATCCGCCACGGCGAGGCAACTCATGTCAGGTTTCAGCAAATGCCGCTGTGTCACCAGAAATGCGTTCGGCTCTGTGCCGAAAAGATAATCTTCACCGGCATAACGTTCGTCCCACAGAAAACTAGACATGCAAAGGCCTCATATATTTTTTGGCCCGCGCCTTGAACCATTCGATCACATCGTCCACGTAGGTGAACACCACCGGGATCACGAGCAGGCTGAGGAAGGTCGAGGTGATCAATCCGCCGATCACGACGATCGCCATCGGCGAACGGAAACTGCCATCGCCCATGCCCAGGTCAAGCGCTACCGGCAGCATGCCCGCGCCCATCGCCAGCGTGGTCATCACGATGGGCCGCACGCGTTTGCGGCACGCATCGAGCAGCGCTTCGGCGCGGTCCATGCCGCGCTCGCGGCGCGAGACGATGGCGTATTCCACCAGCAGGATGGAGTTCTTGGTGGCGATGCCCATCAGCATGATGATGCCGATCATCGAAGGCATCGATATCGCCGTACGGGTGAGGAACAGCGCAAGGAACGCGCCCGGTATAGACAGGATCAGCGCCCACAGGATCGTGGCGGGTTGCATGAAGTCCTTGAACAGCAGCACCAGCACGATGTAGATGCACATCACACCGGTGAACATCGCGAGGCCGAAACTCGCGAACAATTCTTTCATCATCTCGGCATCGCCGACCGGCGCCATCTCAACACCCGCCGGCATATTCTTGATGGAGGGCAGCGCCAATACGGCGGCCTGCACCTTGCCCAAAGGTTGCCCGGCCAGCTCAACTTCAAAAGAAATGTTGCGTTGCCGATCATAACGGTCGATCTGCGCCGGGCCGCTTTCCAATGCCAGAGTCGCCACGTTGCCGATCATCACTGGCCCGTGCGTGCCTGGCACCACAAGGCGCGACAGCAGCTCCATATCCTGCCGCGCTTCGTCGCGCAGTTTCACGATGATGGGCAGTTGCCGATCCGGCAGGTTGAGCTTGGCCAGCTCCTGGTCATAATCCCCGGCAGTCGCCACGCGCAGGGTGTCGGCAATCGCGCTGGAGGTCACGCCCATATCTGCTGCACGTCCGAAGTCGGGTCGCACCACCACTTCCGGACGCAACACGCTGGAGTTGGACACCACGTTGCCGATGCCGGGTATGGTGCGCAGCTCCTGCCCCACCTTCAACGCATGTGAATTCAGCAGATCGCTATTTTCGCTGGTCAGCACCAACTGGTATTTGTCCGACGACTGGCCCATGCCTACCTTGATGCGCACGCCGGGCAAGACCATCATTGCGTCGCGCAACTGGCCTTCGATGTGCTGCTTGTCGAGCTTGCGCACGGAACGATTCTTCAATTGAATGGACAGCGTGGCCTTGCGCACTTCCGCCGCAGTGGCGGGCTCGAAGGCATTGCCGCCGGACATTCCGCCGCCGATCGCGGTATAGACCAGCGTCACTTCCGGATTCTGTTTGATGATGTCGCGCGCCTGTTCGGCCAGCGCGTATGACTGGTCTATCCTGCTGCCCGGCGGCAGCGTGATCGTTACCTGAGTTTGCGAGTCGTTATCCTTGGGCTGGAATGCAGTCGGCAAGGTGCTGGCCAAACCGAATGAACCGAAGAAGAATATGGCCGTTGCCAGCAGCGTGGTCTTGCGATGATGCAAACACCACTGCGCCCATTTGAGATAGATTTCGATCCACTTGGGTGTCGCATGCAAAACCCTGGGTTTGAGCATGTAGGCGGACATCATCGGCGTCAGCATACGCGCCACCACCAGCGAGAACATCACCGCCACCGCCGCCGTCCAGCCGAATTGCACGAAGAAGCGACCGGGTATGCCGCTCATGAAAGCCGTCGGCAGGAATACCGCGATCAGCGTGAACGTGGTCGCGATCACCGCCATGCCGATTTCGTCGGCGGCCTCCATCGCCGCCTGGTACGGTTTCTTGCCCATCTCCAGATGGCGCATGATGTTTTCGATCTCCACGATGGCATCGTCCACCAGCACGCCGACCACCAGCGACAGCGCGAGCAGCGTGACCAGGTTGATGGTGAAGCCGACCAAATACATCAGCGCAAAAGTGGGGATCACGGCCAGCGGCAGTGCAGTCGCTGCAACGATGGTCGCGCGCATATTGCGCAGGAAGAAGATCACCACGATCACAGCCAGCACAGCACCCTCGAAGATCATCTCCAGCGAGCCCCGATAAGTTTCATACACCCGATCTACCGTGTTGAACACGCGCTCAGTCGTGATCTCCGGGTGCGATTCCTTGAGTTTTGCAAGCGCACTGGTCACGCCATCGCCCACCTCGACATCCCCGGCGCCGATCGACCGGATGATCTCGAATCCCACCACCGGCTTGCCATCGAGCAACGCAGCCGAGCGCCGTTCGGCGATGGTGTCCCTGACATCCGCCACCTGATCCAGACGCACGCGGCGGCCATCGCGCAGGCCGATCTCCATTTGCGCCAGTTGCTCTGCGGTTTGAACCGTCGCCACGGTGCGCACGGATTGCTCGCTGCCGCCGAGATCGGTGCGTCCGCCCGGTGCTTCCTGCTGGATCTGCCGCAACTGGCTGGAGACTTCTGAGGCGCTGAGGTTGAGCGCCAACAGCCTGGCCGGATCGAGTTCCACTCTCACCTGCCGCGTCACGCCGCCGACACGCGCGACCGAACCCACGCCTTTCACCCCGAGCAGCAACCTGGTGATGTTGTTGTCGACGAACCAGGACAATTCCTCCTCGCTCATCTTCGGTGCCGTAACGGTGTAGGTGAGGATCGGTTTGCCGCTCAGCTCAACTTTATTGACCACAGGATCGAGCATCTCGCGCGGCAGGTCACCGCGTATGCGTGCGACGGCGGAACGCACATCTTCAAGCGCCAGGCGAGAATCGCGCTCGAGGCGGAACTCGGCTGACACGATCGCGCTGCCGTCCTTGATCTGGCTGTAGATATGTTTCAACCCCTGCGCCCCGGCCAGAGAGTTCTCGATCTTGCGCGCCACCTCCGCTTCCATCTGGTCGGGCGATGCGCCCGGCAACGTGGAGGTCACCGTGATCATCGGCAGGTCGATATCGGGGAACAACTGGATCTTCATGGCCTTGAACGCCATCACGCCCAAGAAAGTAAGCATCATGAAACCAAGTACCGACGGAATAGGATTGCGTATAGACCAAGCCGATACATTGATGGCCATAATTACCCTTTCACGACCTGGACGACATCGCCTTCGGTAAGGAATGCCCCGCCGATCTCGACGACCGGATCTTTCGCTTTCAGGCCATTTTTGATCTGGGTGCGGTCGCCATTGCGCTGTCCTACTGTCACCACGCGTTCATGCACATGATTGTCCGGTCCGACGATCAGCACAAAGGTTTTACTGCCGCGCTGCATCACGGCGGACTGCGGTAACGACATTAAACTTTTTTTGCCGCCGCTGACATCGAAAGTGCCGCGCGCAAATGCCCCGGCGACTATGCCACTGCTATCCGGCAGCGTGACCAGCACATAACCGTAGCGCGTTTTCGGATCCACCGACGGCGAGATCGCGCGCACTGTGCCTTTGATGACCCGCCCTTCTCCCACGGAGATTTCTGCGGCCATGCCCTTGCGGATCATCATCAGTTCATCTGCGGTAAGATCGGCGTGCCACTCAAGACGCCCCTTGCGTATCAACCGGAAAAGCTCATCGCCGGATTTGGGTATGGAGCCCACGTTGGCATTCGCCGCCGAGATGATGCCGGAATCGGGCGACACGATGCGCCCCTGACTGGCAGACGAAGACGAAGCGTCGCCGCTGCGCGCAAAGTTATCCAGCGTCACCAGCACATCGCCTTGCTGCACATGATCGCCGATGCTGACCTTCACTTCCGCAATCCGCAGGCCCTGCACTTGCGAGCTGATGATGGCTTCCTGCCACGGGATGATGCTGCCGTTCGCAGCCAACGCGCGGGCCCACCTGTCCTCACGCAGCGTCGTGATGCGCACCGTCAGCGCGGGCCGGCTTACCGCAGCCGCGGCCTGTTCGGCAAGACTGCTTCCGGCAAACCCAATCATTCCGCCTATCAGCACAATTCCTGACAGGGCTATATTGAGGAACCAGCGGTTGTGTTTGATATTGATACCCATTAGTTTCTCTTTCCTAAAGATCGCAAATCTGCCATTCCGGCAAAGATAGATGTTAACAGGGTATTGAAAAGTATCGGTAATGACAGCATATAATAAATATAGATTATTTTATTAGTAACGAGTCGCAGATGTTACTCACGGCTTCTTGTTAACCTTGTCGCGTAACGAACTACTGGAACATCTGGTGGCCATGAAAAAATCGTTATTCGTTCTTCTCGCCTTCGCGATACTCGCTTGCGGCTGCAGCACTGTAGGCCTGGTTTACCGCAACGCCGATTGGTATCTGCAACACAAAATCAAAGGCTACACTTCTTTCAATGCCACGCAAAAAGAAACTATCCGCAAGGAAGTCTCGAATTATATGTCCTGGCATCGCAAAAGCGCTTTGCCTGAATACATCAATTTTCTGCAAAACCTGAATGGCGCAGCACAATACGACGGGCAATTGAAGGCCGAGCAAATCACGCTGCTGAGAGTCCATCTGCTGAATCTGTACAGGCAAACCCTGGAGCCTGCGATCCGGCCTTTCGCACAATTATTAAGTAGCCTGGATAAGCAACAAATACAAGAACTGGGCAGAACCTTTGCCGAGAATGTCAAAAAACATAAAGAAGAGGTGCTCGGCGGAAACCAGGAAGAGAACCTTGATAAACGCGCAGAAAAAACGCTCGACTTCCTGAAATGGCTGGCGGGAAATTTGAGTGACGAACAAGAACAAAAGGTTCGTGAGATGAGCCGTAGCCTGCCCTTTGTCAGCCCAATTTACATCCAGCAACGGGAGATCAATCAAGGCAAATTGATAGCGCTATTGAACGATCATGCAGGCGCAGAAAAAATCGCCGCATTCCTGACGACTTGGATGCTTGCTACCGAGATGCCCAGGACATCGCAGCAACAGCGCGCCATTCAGTCTTATGAAGATGCCACGGATGAGATGATCGCGAAAATCCACGGGCTGCTGACGGATCGGCAAAAAGATCATATGCACAAAGTGATATCGTCTTATATCAAGGATATGCAAATTCTCTCCACAGCCGCGCATACCGCAAGATAATGGCCTGGAATTTTTCTGTTCAAGGAATTTTTCCTGTTCAATCGGCTGGAATTTTATACTTAAGGAAACACTGAACAAGTCTACCCGATAATAGGTTGGTGCGTTAATGGCTCGGGCCATTCAATGAAGGTAAAGAGATGAAACAGCAGACATTGGCAACGAGCGGATTTGAGGCATACCGCAAGACGACACGCAAAGCG
>JANXXH010000051.1 GCA_025350705.1 Gallionella sp. | reverse complement strand
ATAGTAGCCCCACGCTCAAATAGTCGGACATTCGAACATGCCCTCCCAGCTCCGCCGCTTTCCCCGCCATGATTTGCCCCCGGTATGATTTGCGTACCGGTGAATTGTAATGGGAATTTCGTTAAGTGAACAGCATTGGGGCTGTCCCCGGTTTTTAGTGTACAGAGTTTTTAGTGTACAGAGTTTTTAGTGTGCTGGGTTTTTAGTGTATGGGCTGCTTGGCTCGTGCACGACGATCCAGGCCGGCGTTTGCGCGTCGCTCAAGATTGTCATGCAGGCGCAAACCGAGATCGTCGCGCCTGCGGCGTTTGATCCCCTGCGGTGAAGCGCCATCGGTCACCGGTCTGCGGTCGCCATGTTTGCGCCGGTCTAGAGAATTACGGCGGTCGAGGTAAAGGCGATTGTTGACACGGACAAAGCGCGTAGTGGCATTCAGCCTGCGCGTTACAAAATTCGCCAAATCGGACTGAAGGTAGCAAGGCTGCCCCCGCACAAGAATAAATGGAATGATAGGATCATGTTGACGGTCGTGGGCGAGCCAGGCCTCGACGGATTTGCTGGGCATGTGCGGTTGCAAGAAGGCGACGGCCTCCTGTTCAGTCAGCAGGGAGTGATCGGATATCTCAAGAATCGCGCGTCTCTCTGTTTGTTGCGGCGCATTAAAACCATGCAACAGCAACGCCTCGAACTCTTCGGGAAGCACGGGCGTGGAGTACAGGTTTCCCTGGGCGTAATCACATCCCGCCGCAGCCAGCAGGTCGCGTTGCGCTTCCGTTTCCACACCTTCGGCGATCACTTTGAAGCCGAGCTTGTGCGCCATCACGATGATCTCGGATAGCGCCAGGTCGTTCGGGCCGGCCGCAAAATCGAGGATGAATGATTGATCGATCTTCAGATAATCGATACCCAGGTTTTTATATCTTGAAAGTGACGAATAGTCCGTACCAAAATCATCGATCGCCACCTGAAGGTCTGCATCGCGAAGCGCGCGCAGCTTGCCCAGGATGTCAGGTTCGGAATTCACCAGATCTTCGCAGATCTCGATCACCATATTTTTTCCGGGAAGCCCGGTCTCCTGCAAATGATGCAACCATTCAGCCGCAAAATATTTATGCTCGGTTTTGAATTGGGACGGCGACATATTGATGCTCACCTGAAAGTCATCCGAAAATTGCTTGCTCCATTGTTTTGCAAAGCGCGCGGATTCCTTGAACACCCAATCGCCGATCTGGTTGATCAGGCCGCTATTTTCCGCCAACGGAATAAATTCCTTCGGGCTGACCATCCCGAACCTGGGGTGCTGCCATCTCAACAAGGCTTCAGCCTTATGGATGCGGCCGGTCGACAACTCGACGATCGGCTGAAAATAGACGCTGAACTGCCCGCCTGCCAAGGCGCCACGCAAATCGTGAATGAGGGGTGTGCGCGTTATTTCAGCTTGCGGCGACCAAGCGCTGAAATGACTGAATTGGTTGCGGCCTTTGCTCTTGGCGATATACATCGCCTGGTCGGCATTTTTCATCAGGGCGCTGATGCCGTTGGCATCGTTCGGGTACAACGTGATGCCAATGCTGGCCGACACATGAACGATTTTTTCGCCTATATGATAAGGCTCCGCCAGCTTGTTAACGATCTTCTGCGCGACATCGTCGGTGTGACTGATATCGGGAAGTTCAGGCAGGATCACGGTGAATTCATCGCCTCCCAAACGCGCCACCGTATCCGACTCGCGCACACAGGCGCTGATGCGGCGAGCGATCTCCTGCAACAGCGTGTCACCCACATCATGTCCGAGCGTGTCGTTCACCTCCTTGAAATAATCGAGGTCAATAAACAGCAGCGCGATCGGAAGGTTGGCGCGATTCGCCTTCCTGATTTCCAGACCGAGGCGATCTTGAAAAAGACGCCGGTTGGGCAACCCGGTGAGGAGATCGTAGTAAGCCTGCCGCCTGATGCTTTCCTCTGTCCGCTTCTGTTCGGTGACATCGGAAAATAGCGCAACACGTTTCAGTACATCGCCCTTGTCGTCATAGATGGTGTGTATCAACTGCCACACGGCGTACTCCCCGCCGTCCTTGCGCCGGTTCCAAATTTCCCCTTCCCATATACCGGTGGTGTTGAGCTTGTGCCCAACCAGCGGATTGAACGCCGCGCCATGACGTTCTGAGCACATGAAATTAGCAGGCTTGCCGATCACCTCGTCGGGCGTATAACCCGATAACTTTGTGAACGCCTGATTGACGGCAATGATGCGGTCATTGTTATCCGTGATCATGACGGCCTCGCCGATAGCCTGATAAACCAAGTCGGCGAATTGCAGCTCTTGCGAAGAATTCTTTTGCGCCGTGATATCGGAGTGAGTTCCTACCATGCGCAATACCAGGCCATTGTCTGCGCGGCTCGCCACGGTGCCTCGTGTGTGCATCCATTTCCAGCTTCCGTCTTTGCAGCGCGCTCTATACTCGATGGAAAGCTGGTTTGCCTTATCATGAAAAAATGTGCGCAGCGCTTCTGTCCAATGCGGCTTGTCATCAGGATGGATCAGCGCTTCCCATTCGGTTATGTTGTTGCCGAACGCATCACCGGAAAAGCCAATCATCGCACTGCCCAGCATGAAAAATCTCACCTCGCCGGTCTGCAGGTTCCAGTCCCACACGCTGTATCTGCTGGCTTTCAATGCCAGGCTCCAGCGCTGCTCTCGCTCCCTCAGCGATTCGAGATTGGCGACCTGTTTCAGCAATGTACTGATACGCTGCTCCGCAATGGCAAGCCGGACGCCCAGGTGTTGCGGGTCGATGGGGATTTCCAGATAGTCATCCGCACCGGCAGCCAACACCTGCCCGAGGGTTCCGAATCTGCTGCGCGCAGTCACCACCAGTATCAGGCTTCCATATCCTTTCGGGGTGCTGCGGATCTTCTTGCACAGTTCCAGCCCGGCCATTCCCTGCAAAGAGCAATCTACAATAACCAGAGGAAAGTTTTGCGCCTGATACGCCGCCCAGCCGCTCTCACCATCAACGTAATCGGCGACCTGATGGCCGCGATTCTCGAGAGTGGTCTTGAGGAATGATCGTATTTCAGAATCATTTTCAACCAGCAATACATTCATTTTTTATCTTCCAGTGCCCCATACTTGAGCGCACGGGATTCGCTTGGAATTGTGCGTGCATGATTATTCAGGTCGTTATACGGATTGGCACAAGGCTACAGTAACAGCTCAGCCGGTATGGCAAAGCTGGAACAGACAAGCTAAAACAGGCTATTTCCGGGGAATGGCAGGGGTGGGCAGAAGATTTTCAGCCGGATGCCCATGCATAAAACCCATGCATAAAAAGAAAAGCCAGCGCAAGGCTGGCCGGTGACGAGTGCACTTTCGCTAACAACCCTTGAATTTATTTGCGATGCATTTCTTGGCCAGTTCTTGCGCTTCGACAATTTGGCTGTCAGCCATAAACATCGCGATCGACTCGCGCAATTCAGCAAATTGCATCTGCTCCTCACCAACAGCAGTCGTAGCCGAAACATCCACCCACATATACGCCTGAACATAATCTATAGCAGCACCTTGACCATTGGTAAACATAAGGCCAACGTTCTTTTGTGCGGCGGGGACACCCTGTTCGGCGGCCAGCCGATACCACTTCAAAGATTCTTGATAGTCTTGGACAACGCCCTGACCGGCGTTATACATAAAGCCGAGATTGAGTTGTGCCGTAGCATAACCCTGTTCGGCTGCCAGTCGATTCAACCTGGCTGCCTCTGCGTAATCTTGCGGAACCTCTTGCCCGCTGTAATAAATACCCGCAAGGTTGGATTGTGCCGGAGCATAACCCTGATCTGCGGCCAGTCGAACCCACTTCACCGCCTCCTTTGAATCTTGCGGAACCCCTTGCCCGGCGTTATACATAAAGGCAAGGTTGGTTTGTGCTGAAGCGTCGCCCTGTTCTGCAGCCAACCGATACCACTTCACCGCTTCATCGTTGTCTTCGGGCACACCTTGTCCATTTTTATACATGACACCGATCAAGTTCTGCGCGCGTGCATTACCCTGCTTTGCGGCAAGTCGGGTCCACTTGAGTGCTTCCTTGAAATCTTGCGCAACCCCTTGTCCGCTGTAATGCAGAACCCCGATCCGTTCTTGCGCATCGGCATTTCCTTGTTCTGCGGCCAGCCGATACCACTTCACCGCCTCCTGAGGGTCTTGAGCGACGCCTGTCCCGCCCTCATACATCAAACCCAGGTTGAGCTGCGCCGGAGCGTAACCCTGCTCTGCGGCCAGCCGATACCACTTCACTGCTTCTTTGTCGTCTTGCGAGACACCTTGTCCGGTGTGATACATACCCGCAAGGTTCAATTGTGCCGACGCTTCGCCCTGATCTGCAGACAAGCGATACCACTTCAATGCTTCCTGCAAATCTTTCGGAACGCCCAGCCCGGAGGCATACAAGACACCCAGATTGAATTGCGCCGGCGCAAAGCCCTGCTCAGCGGCCAGCCGATACCACTTCACCGCCGCCTTGTCGTCTTGTGCGACACCTTGCCCTGTGTGATACATACCCGCGAGGTTCAGTTGCGCCGACGCATCGCCTTGATCTGCCGCCAGTCGATACCAGCTCAACGCTTTCTTGAAATCCTTCGGAACACCTTGCCCGAGGCTGTATAACACCCCAAGGCTGGCTTGCGCAAAAGCATTGCCTTGATCTGCGGCCATTCGATACCACTTCGCAGCCTCTTTGAAATTTTGCGGGACTCCATGTCCGAGGCCATATAACGACCCGAGTCCTGCTTGCGCAGAAACATTGCCTTGATCTGCGGCCAATCGAAACAACTGAGCCGCGACTTTGTGATTTTTAGGAACACCCTGACCGAGGTTATACAAAGACCCAAGGCTGGCTTGCGCAAAAGCGTTGCCTTGCGCCGCGGCCAATCGATACAACTTCACAGCCTCTTTGTAATCTTGAGGAACACCCTGGCCGTGGTTATATAACGATCCAAGGCCGGCTTGTGCAAAAGTATTGCCCTGCGTCGCGGCCGATCGATACCACTTCGCCGCCTCTTTGTAATCTTGAGGGACACCCTGGCCCTTGCTATACATCAGTCCGAGATTAACTTGTGCCAACGCATTGCCATTTTCTGCCAGCGACCGGAATGTCTTTGCCGCATCTGCAAAATTACCCGCATCGTATGCACTCTTTGCGTCTGAAAATGAATCGGCGTATGCCTGACCGGCCAATGCGAACAGACAAACACAAACCAGTGAAACTTGCTTTAATGAGTTGTTAATTTTTTTGTCCTCAACCTTAGCCAGCAACACCAAGACGGCCTTCCTGATAATCTTTGATGGCCTGATAGATTTCCTCTTGGGTGTTCATCACGAAAGGTCCGTGCTGCATGATCGGTTCGCGGAGCGGCTTGCCCGAGATCAAAATGGCTCTGGCCGGAGCGGATGCGCTGAGCGTCACGCCATCGGCCTGCGGCGAGTTGGCAAGTATGCCCATGCGATTCTCGCCCAACGCCTTGCCGCTGATCGTGATCGCGCCGCGATAGACATAGACGAAGGCGTTATGCGTCGCCGGAATGAGCGTCGAGAACATGCTGCCGGCGGGCAGGTCGATGTCGATGTACAGCGGATCGGTATCTTCGCGCGTCATCGCACCGGTGACGCCGTTGCTGGTTCCGGAGATCACGCGCACGCTGACGCCTTGTCCGGTGACGTAGTTTGGGATCTCCTCCTTGGGGATGTCGCGATACCAGGCGGGTATCATCTTGCGCCGCGCGGGCAGGTTCAGCCAAAGCTGGAATCCTTCCATGACACCGTTCTCCTGTTCCGGCATCTCGGAGTGGATGATGCCGCGACCGGCGGTCATCCATTGCACTCCGCCGTTCTGCAGCAATCCCTCATGCCCGGCGCTGTCGCGATGGCGCATGCGGCCCGCGATCATGAAAGTGACGGTCTCGAAGCCGCGGTGCGGGTGATCGGGAAATCCGGCGATGTAATCGTCCGGGTCATCGCTGTGAAAATTGTCGAGCATCAAAAACGGATCGAGTCGCTGTTGCAGATTCTGAGTGAGCACGCGCGTGAGTTTTACGCCCGCCCCGTCGCTGGTCGCCACACCGGTGATGATGTGTTCTATCGTCCGCGATTGCGCGACGGTTGCAGGTTTGGTTGCCTGATTCATGATTCAGCTCCTTTGCCGGACGATCCGGGCTGAAGTGACAGCCCGGCCGATGAGTCAATAAGACAGGTACGTCCGTAGTCGTCCATTATCACGGCGGGCACACGACTATGCAAATGCGGCCAATGCGCATGAGAATGGATTCCGCGTGACATCAACGGTGCTACAATTCCGCCCCCATTCAACCACACAGGAGAACCCAGCCATGCGCCGCATACTTCTTGCAGTTGCTTTAGCCGGCTTATCGACTTTGACTTACGCTGCCGGATTCAAATTATCCAGCCCGGAAATATAAGCCAACAGCACGTTGCCCAAGAGTTTCGAATTCAACAGCTTTGGCTGTTCGGGTGAAAACAAATCGCCCGCGCTCAAATGGAGTGGAGCGCCCAAAGACACCAAAAGTTTTGCCGTGACCATGTACGATCCCGATGCACCGACCGGCTCAGGCTGGTGGCACTGGGTGGTCATCAATATCCCGGCTGACGTCACCGAGCTGCCCTCGAATGCAGGAGCAGCCAACAGCACCACGCTGCCTCAAGGCGCGATGCAAGGCCGCACCGATTTCGGCGCGGCAGCCTGGGGCGGCACCTGCCCACCGCAAGGCGACAAGCCGCATCGCTACATCTTCACCGTATACGCGCTCAAGACCGACAAGATCGAAGTACCCGCAGACGCAACCGCCGCGCTGATCGGCTACAACATCCATGGGAATATGCTGGGCAAAGCCAGCTTCACCGCAACATACGGCCGCGCCAAGTAAACCTCTCTGATCGGGGGGATAATGTATCCCCCCGATAGAAATAAATTTAAACACCACGCACTGATGCTACACTTTTAATTACTGCACATGCAGTATCACAACTGAGGGGAATAATAATGAACAGAAAAGAACTCATAGACGCCTTGTCCGGCAAGACAGGCAGCTCCAAAGCAGACGCTGACCGCAACATTGCCGCGCTGATCGAGATCGTCACCAGCACACTGAAGAAGGGTGACAACGTCGCACTGGTTGGATTCGGCACATTCGAAGTTCGCAAGCGCGCAGCACGTGCAGGCCGCAATCCAAGCACCGGCGAAGCAATCAAGATCAAAGCGGCAAAGGTTCCCGCATTCAAGGCGGGCGCCACGCTGAAGATGGCAGTAAACGGCCCAAAGAAGTAATCGTTTGATTGGCACACCAGTCTTCTGCGAAGGCTGGTGACTGCCCTCACGCTGATGCCGCCGCTCGGCGACAGTTTTTCCGAAGCAACACACTTCTATATTTGATCGGGAGCCTTGCGCTCACAGATTACTGATTCGTTTTATTACTCAAGAAAATCTCAGTCGGTTACATTTTATAACCAACATACTCCTCCACGCTGGTGACCCAGGCGATCGGGCGCGGCACCTCCAGATTGGTCGGCAACTTGTAGTTATCAGCGGCAGAGTGTTGCGACGGATCGATTTGCATGTGGATGCCTCCATCAATAAATAGCAATGGATCGGCAGCAGCTCACATTGTCGGGCACATTCCCGAGGATGCTTATACATCGCCTGCCAGGTATTTCTTGCGCACTCGCTCGGGGAGTTTTTCTATCGCATAACGCAGCATGGTGCGGGGCATCTTTTTGTAGTGAACACGCAAAAAATCCTTTTCAACGGCAATATCGCGTTTCCCGATCTCCCTCAGCATCCAGCCGACGGCTTTGTGAATCAAATCTTCCTCATCGCTCAGGAGCAACTTTGCCAGCTTGATCGCATCATCGAACTGATGGCTGCCGATGAAATGAAAAGTGGACATCACCGCGATCCGCCTGTCCCAGACACGATTGGATCGCGCCAGCTCATAGAGGATCTTCTTGTCCCCGTGTTCAAGATAAGCGCCGACGATGTGGCTGGCCGAGCTATCCACCAGATCCCAATTGTTGATGCGCAGAATATTTTTCACATACAGACTGTAAATAGCCGTTCTTTCATCCGCATTGCCTATTGCGAATTTGCGCACCAAAAGCAGCAGCGCGAACAAACGCTCCTCGTGAAAAGCCGACATCAACAGTCTTTGCACATCCTCCAGCGCAACAGCCCCGCATTGTTTGACTTGTGCCCTGAGCACAGGAACCCTGATGCCGAGAAATCGGTCACCCTCGCCGTATTCGCCCTTACCCGTCTTGAAGTAGCGTTGTGAATGCTCCGCTACGACAGGATCGGCTAACGCTCTCAGGAGTTTGCTGATTTCTTGTGCTGTCATTTCCACGGAAGTTCTGAATAAGTTCTCCGTTCGTGGCGAGCGTGTCGAACCATGATTCGATAGTCAACCGGGCAAACAAAGCCAAAGGGAAACAATCATTCGTGCAACTCCAATGCAATTAGCACACGGGTCATCTCAGATGGGTCATGGTCAAACTTCACCCCCATCTCTTCACCATTACACCAGGCAACAGTCGCACTGAACTTGCCCAGTTCACCGATCTTGATGAACACCGCCGTACCCCGGATGGCATTCTGGCCAAAGTGCAGCTTTGCACCAGAGGGAGAAATATTGGTTATCACGCAATCATGCCATTGCCCATCAATCATGATTTCCGCTTTGGCGCGGATGATCTCGCGAGGAAAATTACGGTCGTATCCTGCTTCGTCAAAATCAGACATCACTACCCCCTTGATAAGATTGGTTCAGAAATTGATCCAGCCCCCGCCGGGGAAACGCGACCGGGATGAATTATAGACAACCCGCAGGGAAATACGAGATGTAGTGAACAGCAAAGGTGAAAGTCGTGGATAAATCACTATGCCGTTTTTTGTAAGAGCGAGTCACACCCGCGATCACCTCCAGCGCATTGCTCTGTTTTTGTAGGAGCGGGCCATGCCCGCGAACAAAAAGACAATTGCGGGCATGGCCCGCTCCTACACAACCCCATACCACATTCCGCATAACCGCTCCCCCACACCGCCCAACCAGTTACACGCTAAAATCCCCGCATGCCCCTGCCCATTCTTTACACCTACCGTCGTTGCCCCTATGCAATGCGGGCGCGTGCCGCCATCATCGCCAGCGGCATCCGCGTTGAATTGCGCGAGGTAGAATTACGCGACAAGCCCGGCGCCATGCTGGCCGCATCACCCAAAGGCAGCGTGCCGGTGCTGGTGCTGCGAGAGGGTAAAGTGCCCGGCGGACAAGTGATAGATGAAAGCTGGGACATCATGCTGTGGGTTTTGCGGCAACACGATCCGCATGGATGGGTGGGAATGGACGAGTGCCATGTGCAGGCCGCGTTGCCGTGGGTGATCGAGAACGACACCACCTTCAAGCACAACCTGGATCGCTACAAATATCCCGAACGATACCCCGAACAACCGCAAAGTGAATACCGCGCGGCGGGTGAACAGTTTCTGCAACAACTCGAACAACGTCTCGTCGTCACACCCTGCGTGCTGGGCGCAACATTCACGCTGGCCGATGCCGCGCTGCTACCCTTCGCCCGCCAATTTGCCGCTGTAGATGATGAATGGTTCGCCACCGCACCATACCCCGCGCTGCGCGCGTGGCTGGAGAGATACACATCGTCCGAATTATTTACCTCAGTGATGAAAAGATTCCCGGTATGGAAGCCGGGCGATGATCCTGTTATTTTTGGCGGGTGATGCGCATGTAGCTTATGGCACACCGGCGGGGAAATTCATCCAGGGCACAGCGACCAACAGGACAGGCCTTATCCATTTATTGACGTCAACAGAAATCGACACCGCTACTCTTTACTTGCTTGCTATACCCGCTGCATCGCGCCTTATCCCGGCATGGCCATCATCAACCGGCCCAAGATAATCCCGGACAAAGGCAAAGGGTAATAATCATTGGTGCAACGCCAATTCAATTAACACGCGGGCCATCTCCGATTGGTCATCGTCAAAATTCACCCCGAGCTCATCACCCTGAAGCCAAATAACAGTCGCACTTAACTTGCCAGATTCACCGATCTTGATAGAAACCGCCTTACCAAGGTTGGCTTTCAGGCCAGCGTACAGCCTTGCACCGAAGGGAGAAATATTAGTTACCACGCAATCATGCCAACCCCCATCGATCATGATTTCCGCTTTAACGCGCATGGGTTCACGGGTAAACTCACGCTCATAATCCTTATCTTCCAAATCAGACATCACTACCCCTTGATAAGCTTGTTTCAGAAATTGATCCGGCACCCGCAAGCGAAGCGTGACCGGGATGGATTATAGACAACCTTCAGGGAAATACGAACTGCGGTGCGGATCAATCGAGACTGAGTCTATCGATTCTTAGTTTGCGGGAGTTTTTGTTCAGGGCGAAGCGGTCACGCCTTGATATAAAAAGCGCTGGAAGCCGCTAAACAAATTGCGTATCTCTGTAATATCTCCGCCCAGATCGGCGACTGCATCAGAAATGGAGTCGTGATAGCGCAGCCGCAACAGCTTGGTGAGTTTTTCCTGCTCCAGTTCTTCCACGCCTTCCTGCACGTAATGCGCCAGCACAAAATCGAGGAAGGCTTGTTGCTTGTCGCTGAAGCGTTCATGCACTTCTCTGTGAGCCACCCCCGCGCGCTCCTTGCGGCTGATCGGCTGCATCGCAAAGGCCACATGCGCCAGCACGTCGAACAGGTCGCTGTTCTCGGCGTCGATGATCTTCTGCATCTCGCCCAGTTGATCCTTGCCGAAGCCTTTTTCCGCCAGCCCTTCAAGCAGCTTCTTGCGCGTGTCCGGCAGACTCCAGAGGGCGCGTAACTCGTCTTCGTCCTTGAAGAACTCCGGCAACTGGCCGAACAGCAGCGTCAAAAATTCTGCGGCGGAAATCGGCTTGCCATCCGGCCCCCAGAAGGTCGTCACCGAAATGTGCTGGATAGTGCGCTCCTTGCCGTCTCGCAATTTGACCCGCACTTTTTTCTTCGCTTCGTATTCAGCACGCGGCTGTTTGGCCTCAGGCTGCGGCTTCGGTGCAATGGGCGGGAAAACTTTGTCGCCGCCGTCACCAACCTCGATCGGCTCACCATCCCACTCCGGGTCATTGAAGAGATGGTGCGCCTTCACGAAATCGTAGATCGTGAAGTAGTCTTTCCCGTCATATAGCCGCGTGCCGCGCCCGATGATCTGTTTGAATTCGATCATCGAATTGATAGTCCGCATCAGCACGATGTTGCGCACGTTGCGCGCATCCACGCCGGTAGAAAGTTTCTGCGACGTAGTGAGGATGGTCGGTATGCTCTTCTCGTTATCCTGGAAGTCGCGCAGGAATTGCTCGCCGCGCTCCCCGTCGTTCGCCGTCACCCGCACGCAATAGTTCGGATCGGTGCTGGCGCTCTTCATCTGGTTGATAAGGTCACGCACCGCCAGCGCGTGCGCCTGATTGGCACAGAACACTAGCGTCTTCTCGCGCTGGTTGATGGAATCCATGAACAGCTTCACGCGGTAGCGCTCGCGCGCCTCAATCTCGATGATGCGGTTGAAATTCTTCTCCTCGTACAGCTTGCCCGCCTCGATCTCGCCCTCGATCAGGTTGTCGTCCGAGGTGTAGCGGTATTCGTCCAGCGTGGTGGCAAACTGCTTCACGCGGAACGGCGTGAGGAAGCCGTCGTTGATGCCCTCCTTCAGCGAATACACATACACCGGCTCGCCGAAATATTCGTAGGTATTCACGTTGTCCTTGCGCTTGGGCGTCGCGGTCAGGCCGAGCTGCACCGCAGGCGCAAAATATTCGAGGATGCCGCGCCAGTTGCTCTCGTCGTTCGCCCCGCCGCGATGGCACTCGTCGATGACGATGAAATCGAAAAAGTCCGGCGGGTACTCGCCGAAGTACGGCGAAGGATGACCATCTTTCGGCGGCCCCGACATAAATGTTTGGAAGATGGTAAAGAACACGCTGCCGTTCTTTGGCACGCGCCCCTTCTTGCGGATGTCCTCCGGCGCGATGCGCACCAGCGCATCCTCGGGAAAAGCCGAGAACGAGTTGAAGGCCTGGTCGGCGAGAATGTTGCGGTCGGCGAGGAACAAGATGCGCGGCCTGCGTGCTGCATCATGTTTTAAATTCCAGCGCGCATGGAACAGCTTCCACGCCAACTGGAACGCAATGAAGGTCTTGCCCGTGCCCGTCGCCAGCGTCAGCAGGATGCGCTGCTTGTTCGCGGCAATCGCCTCCAGCACTGCATTGATCGCGCTCTCCTGATAATAGCGCGTGCCGAACGTCCCACCTCTTTCTTCGAATGGCACGGCGGCAAACCGTTCGCGCCAGTCGTTCGCCACGGCGAACGTGCGATTCCACAATTCTTCGGGGGACGGATAGGCATCCACATCGCCCTCCACCCCGCTCTGCATATCCACACCGTAGATGCGCAGCCCGTTGGTGGCGTAGGTAAAACGCGTGCCGATCTTGCCCGCATACTGCTTGGCCTGCGCCAGACCTTCGGTGTAAGGCAAGTCGCGGCGCTTGGCCTCGATCACCGCCAGCTTGTGGTTGCGGAACACCAGCACATAGTCCGCGATCTCCGGCTTCGCCCGCTGCCCCGCCCCCTGCAAGCGCCCCTCGGTGATGCGGTACTCGCGCATCACGCGGCTGCCCTCTGCCACGCCCCAGCCTGCGGCACGTAAGGCAGGGTCGATGTGTTCGGCGCGGGTTTCGGCTTCGTTCATCAGTCAAGTATCAGTCAAGTTATTCGTCAGGTACTCAGGTAATCCATCGCACTACACGGGTTTTCCATAGGGCAATATTGCCCTACAATGCTCCAACAAGTTAACGGATTGGGGATTCCCGGTCGGCAAGTGGCCTCGGTGGATGCATCGAGGCTTCTTGTTTTGTAGGCGTTAACCCCTTCAATTTCGCGGCTTTATCGGTTTTGCGTTAAAACACTTAATGATATGTTTTATAAGTATTTTTTGTCGCATATCCGAGTTTAGCGGTTTAGCGTTAAAACACTCTCAGGCCCAGAACGGCAGGTAGCGAGCATAACGGGTCGAGCTGGTTTCAGTCTCATCCGCCTTGATCAGCTTTTCTTCCTTGGTCGCACCGATTACCAAGGAGACCGTTGCCGCCTTGGACTCCGGCAAGCCAAACCGCTCACGTAATGACTGATTCGACATGCGCTGGTTACTCACATACATCAAACAGCAATGCTGGTAACACGCCCGAATCCGGTCTACCTTGCTCATGGATGCAAAATCCTGATGCGCAAACAGGATTGCCGTCGTGCGCAACTCACCAACGCGGAAATCGGGGGCTGGAAGTTGAAAGACTTCCGCTGCCTTCACCACCTTATCTACCCCGCTGCCCTTCTCCTCGCAAATACCCAAGCGCCGCATCAAGTCGGCCAAGCGTTCGTTGCGGGAACGATACTCGTCAATAAAACGTTCCACTCTGATCGGCGGCGTCCCCGGATTGGAGATCTCCACGCGATCCGCATACATCTCGATCATTACTGACGCACCGGAGGCTTGGAAATCTTGATGCACCAGCGCATTGGCGATCAGCTCGCGTAGCGCCTGTTTGGGGAACATCTTCACTTCTTCGCGCACCACCTGCTCGATACTGCGATTCTGCGGTGCCGCAGAATGAACAAAATCCACCAGACTGCCGAACCCGACTGCATAACCCCGCAAACCTGTCTTGTCTTCACGCGTCTGGGTCTTGTCGATACCTTCGTAGATCACCACACGTGCAGCCTTGCGCGCCAGTGCAGGTGAAAACTCATCGAGCTTCTTGGCCAGCAGAATCGCAGCCAGATTCGTAATCGTCCAGCCCGCTTCTGTTTGCTCGATCAGCCCTTCACCGCGCAACCGCTCCAGTACACCCTCGCGTGTCGTCGGATACGGTAGCCGCGACAAATCGAAATACGCTTGCGTATCAAGCAGTGCAATAACCTCATCGGCGCTGGCATTCTGTTTAGCCGCTTGCGCAAACCAATCCGGTTGCCCCTCGGCGAAAATGCGCCGCAATTGGTCCGGCGTCATTGGCACCAGATCCTCACCGGCGCGCATCAGATAAGCTCCATCGTAATCCAGCGGATGCGCTGCCGGTCGCGCAGGAATATCGAACACCAGCACCCTGCCATCGGGATGCGCCAACTCTACCGCATCCACCCGGATGTGCAGCTTATCGACTATGCGCGCCTTGATGTCGTTGAGATGAGATGGCGTAGCAAATGCCTGCGATCCTACTACTTGGCGCAGCAACCTATCCGTCACGCCCAACACCAGATACCCGCCGCCTTCGTTGGACAAGGCCACGCAATAACGCATCAGTTTCGTGGTATCGAACTGCTGCTTCGCTTCCTTGAATTCCAGACGCTCGGATTCGACAGGTGCAGAGAGCCAGCGATTAAGGGTGTCGAGAGTAATCATGGCCGACATTCTACAATGCCCCGCTGAACGCCTGGTGCAGAAGCGACTGCTTCAACTCCGCCAGTGCGGCCAGCTTGCGGCGGTAGAGGGATGCTAGGCGTTGGGTTTCTGCACGCAACTCTTCAAGCGTAGAAACTATTTTTCGCTGCACTGAAATTGAAGTTGGGAACGAAACCACAACCTCGCCAATCTTTGTTGGCGAGGTGTGACGCACCTTCACTCCGGAAGCGCCATCGTGAATTTCCTTGCGCACTGCTTGTGTATTGAAGACAGGGAAAAAAAATTCATTGATCCAAGGTACATCAGGTTTCTTTATGACAAGCCCCAATCTTTGTTTGTGGAGGAACCTGTCTGACTCTGGCACAAGGATAGGGCTGCCAAGCAGACCTGCCGCTTGTTCAGTCATCGCAACCAGCAAGTCTCCTTCATTCAGTACATAGTCACGCGGAATATCACCTACATAATATTTCTGTTTCTCTCCGCGATCTCGATAACCACCGGACTCATAGAAGTTGCCGGGTGTAAGCAGGGCGTAATCGCCATCGCTGGTAAAGAACTCGCTCTTAAAGGCGAAGCCGTGCTTGATGTCGCACAACTCCGATAAAGGTTTGTCTTCCCACCCCTCACCGCGCTGGGTGAAGACGGATTGCAGGTGGCTTTCAAACAGGGCGCGGGTGTTTTGCAGATTTTGTTCGGCGCTGGCGGTGGCTTGGGCGATGCCGTTGAACGCCGCATCGAGGATGCCGACGATGCGCTGCTGTTCAGCAAGCGGCGGAACTGGCAAATTCTGCTCTCGTAAAGCAGCCAAATCGAGATGGGGAATTGCAGAGCCTGTCTTGGATGAGTTGAATTGCTCGAAAAGCGAATCCAAAAAATGCATCAAGAATTTATTGTCGAGTTCAGCACCATGTGCAATTTTCGCCATGGTGGATGACAAGATGCCGTCGAAGCCTATGAATGTTTCGCCAGAGTTTGATCCGTCACAAATTATGATGATTTCGTGCTGCCCAACAGGAATCGAATTCCTGTCCGAAACAGAAGCAAACTCAGCTGGCTCGGCACCGCGAAGATATTTCGCCACAAGATATGGTTTATACCCGTCTGCTGGCGAGGCATTCAGCATCGGCTTTTTGCCTTTCTTTAGCTCGCATACCTCATCAAATTTGCGTATCTGCCACCCAGCCTTCACAGCAATGCCCCTTCGTCGGGGCTCAGGGCATGCCTTATGCTCGCCAGCACTTCCGCGCTCTCTGCATCCAGGGCGGCGATCTCGTCTAGTATCACCTGCGGGCTGCGGTGTTGCACCGCTTCGCCGCCGTTGGGGTTCTTCACCGAGAGGTCCGCTTCGACGGAGCTCAGCGACCGACCATCCTCTGCTCGAACATCGACGTTCCAGCTTTTTTTGGTGACAGGGCCCTCGGCGGCTGAGGCTCTCGAAGCCTGTAGTTCGACAAATTCGGCGAGGTCGTTGTCGTTGAGCGGGTTGGTCTTGCCCAAACTTCTGCCCGGGTCGAGCTGGTAGTACCAGATGTTGCGCGTCGCCAAGCCTTTCTCGAAGAACAGCACCACGGTCTTCACGCCCGCGCCCTGGAAGGTGCCGCTCGGGCAATCGAGGATGGTGTGCAAGTTGCAGCTTTCCAGCAGATGCTTGCGCAGGCTGCATGATGCGTTGTCGGTGTTGGAGAGGAAGGTGTTCTTGATCACCACCGCCGCGCGGCCGCCCGCCTTGAGGTATTTGATGAAATGCTGCAGGAACAGGAAAGCCGTCTCGCCGGTCTTGATCGGGAAGTTCTGCTGGATTTCCTTGCGCTCCTTGCCGCCGAAGGGCGGGTTGGCGAGGATGATGTCGTAGCGGTCCTTGTCCTGCACGTCGGCCAAGTTGAAGCCAGCGTGTTGGCGTGCGCGATGTTGGGTGCTTCGATGCCGTGCAGGATCATGTTCATGATGGCGATGACGTAGGCTAGGCTTTTCTTTTCGATGCCGTAGAAAGTTTTTTCCTGTAGCGTCTTGAGGTCGCGCGTGGTGAGGTGCGGTTTCTTGCGCAAATACTCGAACGATTCGCACAAAAAACCCGCGCTGCCGCAGGCGCCGTCGTAAATGGTTTTGCCGATGTGCGGATCGACCACTTTCACCATCGCGCGGATCAGCGGACGCGGCGTGTAGTATTCGCCGCCGTTGCGCCCGGCATTGCCCATGTTTTTGATCTTGGCTTCGTACAGGTGCGACAGCTCGTGTTTTTCGGCCTGCGAGTTGAAGCGCAGCTCGTCGATGTGGTCGATGATGTCGCGCAGGGTGTAGCCGCTCTGGATCTTGTTCTTGATCTCGCCGAAGATTTCGCCGATCTTGTATTCCAGCGTGTTGGAGTGTTCAGCCTTGCCTTTGAAACCGTGCAAGTACGGGAACAGCTTGCCGTTGACGAACTCGATCAGGTCCGGCCCGTTCATGGCCTTGTTGTGGTCTATCCTGCCGTCCTTGCCCTTGGGCGCAGCCCAGGTCTCCCAGCGATAGGGCGCATCGAGGATGTACTGGTACTGACGGCCTTCCAGCTCCGCTTCCATCGCGCGGCTCGCTTCCAGCGCGTCGAGGTATTTCAGAAACAGCAGCCACGAGGTCTGCTCGGTGTAGTCCAGCTCGGTGGTGCAGCCCGCTTCTTTCCTGAGGGCGTCGTCGATATTCCTGAAGGCTTGTTCGAACATGGCTACCTGCGCTTATTGAATTCCGCAGAGCGTACCATTCAGTGTGGGTTAAGGCTACATTTAGACGATAGCACCCTTCTCTTCCCAAATCAGCATACGGTTATTGGAAGGCATCGCAATGTCGCGCAGCAGTTCCATGCCATGAGATGCTGCAAGCCGGTTCACCGCTTCAAAATCCCTCACGCCGCTGTTCGGATCGCGCGACTTGAGCCACGCATCGAAACGCGCATTGCTCTCGGAAGTGAATCTTCCGCCGTAGTTGTAGGGCCCATAGAGGCACACATATCCGCCCGGCGCGATGACGCGGGCGATATGCGCGAACAGGCGCTCGACTTCCGGCCACGAGATGATATGCACGGTGTTGGCGTTGAAGATAGCGTCTGGTGATGTTGAATCCGGAAACCCCTTCGATACACCGCGCAACGCGCGGCACTCAGGGCGAACGGGCTTTGGATTTAACTTTGATTCCTTCGACTTCGCTGCGCTACGCTCAGGACGAACAGGTTGCTCAGGATGAACGGGTGTTATAAAAGGCCAGTGCTCGTCGTTGACGTTGATGGCCAGCGGGGGTAATACGTTGGGGAGTTGTGCTTCGTCCAGCCATGCCTGGATGCCGGGAAGGTGCTGCGGCAATTCGGATGGTTGCCAGATCAGATGAGGCAGCTCGCGGCCAAAGTAGACGGCGTGCTGGCCGGTGCCGCTGGCGATCTCGAGCACACACTTGCGCTCGGCGAAGATTTCTTTGAGTACGGCAAGGATCGGGCCTTTGTTTACTTCGCTGGATTCGGCGTAGGGTTTCATGGGGTGGCCTCTTCTGGTCATGGGGCATTGTAGCAAGGGTGTATGGATGATTAGAGAATCGGGGGGCTTGCAAACAGAACTAAAACGCCTATAGTTGCAATCATGGAACGCCTTGCCATCATGCGCGCTTTGTTGTTCGGCCTGCTTTTACTTGCCGGGCTGGGCAGTGCGGCAGCGTTCGCGCCCACGGTGGTGGTGCTCAACGTCGAGGGCGCGATCAGCCCGGGGACTGCGGATTATGTGGTGCGCGGCCTGAAGTCGGCGGACAAAGATCAGGCGCAACTGGTGGTATTGAAGATGGACACGCCGGGTGGCCTGGATACATCCATGCGGCAGATCATCAAGCAGATCATTGCTTCGCCGGTTCCCGTTGCTGCGTTCGTCGCACCCGAAGGCGCGCGGGCCGCGAGTGCAGGCACATATATCCTCTACGCCAGCCACATCGCGGCGATGGCCCCGGCCACCAATCTGGGTGCGGCCACGCCAGTCTCTATCGGCATCGGCGGCATCGGCGGCCAGCCGGAGCCGGGCAAACAACCGCAATCGGATGACGGCAAGGCCAAGAAGAAGAGTTCGAGTCCGCTTGACGAGTTGCCCGCGACTGGTTCCGCGATGGAGCACAAACAGATCAATGATGCTGCCGCGTATATCCGCAGCCTGGCGCAGATGCGCGGCCGCAATATCGAATGGGCCGAGCAGGCGGTGCGCCAGGCGGTGAGCCTGTCGTCGGACGAGGCGTTGAAGCAGAAGGTCATCGAGGTGATCGCGCGCGATGTGCCCGAGTTGTTAAGGATACTTGACGGGCGCAAAGTGAATGTGCTGGGGGTGGATCGCGCTCTGGATATGAAGGATGCGCGCATCGTTACGCTGGAGCCGGATTGGCGCAGCCGGTTGCTGGCTGTGATCGCAGACCCGAGCATCGCCTACCTGCTGTTGCTGGGCGGTGTGTTCGGATTGTTCTTTGAATTTTCCAATCCGGGATTCGTGTTGCCGGGTGTGGTCGGCGCGATCTCGCTGCTGCTCGCGCTGTTCGCGCTGCAGATGTTGCCGATCAACTATGCCGGTCTGGGCCTGATCTTGCTGGGGCTCGCATTCATGATCGCCGAGGTGTTCCTGCCCAGCTTCGGTGTGGTGGGCATCGGCGGTGTGGTCGCCTTCATGTTCGGTTCGGTGATGCTGATCGATACCGACATTACGGGGTACGGCATCTCGTGGTCGGTGATCGTGCCGGTCGGTATCGCCAGCGCCTTGCTCATCTTCCTGGTGGGTGGCATGGCGCTGAAAGCAAGGCAGCGGCCCGTGGTGAGCGGTAGCGAGGAATTGATCGGCAGCCTCGGCGAGGTGCTGGAAGATTTCGATGGCAAGGATGGTGTGGCGCGGGTTCACGGCGAAACCTGGCGCATCAAAAGCAAGCAGCCGCTGAGCCGGGGGCAAAAGATCAGGGTGGTGCGCATGGAAGGCTTGGTCCTGATTGTTGAGCCTGAACAAGAACGGGATGTGGTACCGGAACAAGAACGGGATGATTGAATAATATTGTTCGATGTCAGACTCGATGTCGAGAATGAAAAGGAGGATGATATGTTTTGGGATCTGGGTTTGATCGGTGTGTTTTTTGTGGCGCTCGTCGCGCTGGCGTTTTCCAGCTTTCGGATCTTCCGCGAGTACGAGCGCGGGGTCGTCTTTACCCTGGGGCGCTTCTGGAAGGTCAAGGGGCCGGGGCTGGTGATCATCATCCCTGCCATCCAGCAGGCGGTGCGAGTGGATCTGCGCACCGTGGTGCTGGAGGTGCCGACCCAGGATGTGATCTCGCGCGACAATGTATCCGTGAAAGTCAGTGCCGTGGTGTACTTGCGCGTGATAGATGCGCAAAAGGCGATCATCCAGGTGGTGGATTACCTCAATGCCACCAGTCAATTGGCGCAAACGATGTTGCGTTCGGTGCTGGGCAAGCATCAATTGGACGATATGCTGGCTGAACGGGAGAAGCTGAACAATGACATCCGCGAAGCGCTGGATTCACAAACCGACGCATGGGGGATCAAGGTCGCCAACGTCGAGATCAAACAGGTCGACCTGACCGAATCGATGATACGCGCGATCGCCAGACAGGCCGAGGCGGAACGCGAGCGGCGCGCAAAAGTGATACACGCGGAAGGTGAACTGCAGGCCGCGGAAAAGTTATTCCAGGCAGCAAAGATACTTGCTCAGGAGCCGGGGGCGATCCAGTTGCGTTATCTGGAGACACTGACCGTGATCGGCGCGGACAAGAACACGACTATCGTATTCCCGCTACCGATGGATCTCATATCCCACTTACTGCCCAGACAAAAATGATGCGGGGGTTGGTTCGCTTGTGTCATGTGTTGAGTAGGGTGGGCACACCGTGCCCACGCGAAGGCCTATCGTAACAATCATGGTGGGCAAAGTTACCCACCCTGCACGAGCTGACTAAGCCGCTAAAGCGGCAAGTCATTGGTTATCACCACGAACGGACTTATTCAGCGCTTCCATAAATGTTTTCGGTTTAGCGTGACATCACAACGGCGAGATCAGCATGCACTCGCGCAGCTTTTCAACTTGTCACGAAAACTCGGTGGCTTTATCAAGCTCCATATTTTTCACAGCCTGATTCATTCCGGCGTACGATAGTCATGTCTGAACATTTCATTCATGGTTGACTGACGCTATGGAACGCCCGATAAAACCTCTAGGCGCGCTGTTCTGGAATCTGTCTCTGGTATCCCTGCAAGCGCAATTGGGGGTGACTGTGGACGGGTTGAGCCAGCGCGAAGCGCATGCGCGTATCGCGCGCTTCGGCCCCAACACACTGCGCGATCATGGCGAACGTCCGCTGCTGATCCAGTATCTGAGCCACTTCAAAAATCCGCTGGTGATGGTGTTGCTGGCGGCGAGCGCGGTGTCCGCGCTGACCGGCGAGATCACCGGGTTCGTGATCATCTGGGCGATCGTGCTGATGAGCGTGACGCTGGATTTCGTCCAGGAATACCGCGCTGGTCGCGCCGCAGAGCAATTGAAGAAGACCGTTGCGGTGCGCACCACGGTGTTGCGCGACGGGCGTGCGCAGGAGATCACGATCGCGAAGCTGGTGCCGGGCGATGTGGTGTTGCTTTCTGCGGGCGATCTGATCCCCGCCGATTGCCGTTTGCTCGAGGCGAAGGATTTCTTCATCAACCAGTCGTTGCTGACAGGCGAATCTTATCCGGTGGAAAAACATGCGCGCGAATTGCCGGCACCGGCAGCAGATCTCAGCCAGGCCGAAAATTCCATTTTCATGGGCACGTCGGTCGTCAGCGGCATGTCCAAGGCCTTGGTGTGCTGCACCGGTCCCGACACGGCGGTGGGCGACATCGTGGACTCGCTGGCAGTGAAGCCGCCGCCCACTGCATTCGAGCTGGGCATGCAGAGTTTCGGCATGCTGATCATGCGCCTGACTTTTCTGCTGGTGCTGTTCGTGTTTTTGATCAACGCATATTTTCACCGGCCATTCCTCGAATCATTCCTGTTCGCGATCGCGCTGGCGGTCGGCCTTACGCCGGAACTGCTGCCGATGGTGGTCACGGTGACGCTGTCGCGCGGCGCGATGCGCATGGCGAAGAAACAGGTGATCGTGAAACAGCTCGCCGCGATCCACAATCTGGGCAGCATGGATGTGTTGTGCACCGACAAGACCGGCACGCTCACCGAGGGGCGCATCAAGCTCGAACGCCATCTCGACGCGCACGGCAACGACAGCGCGCAGGTATTGCAGCTCGCGTATCTCAACAGTTTTTTCGAGACCGGGCTGAAGAGTCCGCTGGATGATGCGATCCTCGAGCACAAGGAGATAAACACAAGCGGCTGGAACAAGATCGACGAAGTGCCATTCGATTTCGAACGGCGGCGCGTTTCAGTGCTGGTCGATAATGGATTGGCCGGGCTGACGTTGGCCGGGCAAGGATTGTTCGGGCTGGGCAACAAACGCTTGCTCGTGGTGAAAGGCTCGCCCGAGGATATCCTCCGGCTGTCCACGCAATATGCCGTGGGCGAACTGGAAAGATTTTTGCCGCTGGACGACAAGGCGCGGGCATCCATACAGGCCTTGCACGACAGCCTTGGCCGCGAAGGATTCAAGGTGCTCGGCATCGCGTGGCGTCCGGTGGCGCTGGATCATCCGCATGCGGTGGTCGATGATGAAACAGAATTGACCTTCGCCGGCTTCGCCGCCTTCCTCGATCCGCCCAAGGAGAGCGCGGCGCATGCGCTCAAGGCATTGGCGGCGGACGGAGTCAGCGTCAAGATCGTCACCGGCGACAGCGAGCTGGTCACGCGCTATGTGTGCGCGCAACTGGGCTTGGCCGTCAGCGGCGTGTTGAACGGCAGCGAGATACAAAAGATGGACGACACCACGCTGACGGTTCGAATAAGAGAGGCCAACCTGTTCTGTCGCGTCACTCCGGCGCAGAAGAATCGCATCATCCTGTCGCTGAAGGCGCAGGGGCACACGGTCGGTTATCTTGGCGATGGCATCAACGACGCGCCTTCGCTGCGCTCGGCAGATGTCGGTATCTCGGTGGACAGTGCCGTGGACGTGGCCAAGGCGGCGGCGGACATGATCATGTTGCGGCATGATCTGAGTGTGCTGCACTCGGGCGTGCAGGAAGGGCGGCGCACCTTCACCAATATCCTGAAGTACATCATGATGGGGACGAGTTCGAATTTCGGGAATATGTTCAGCATGGCCGGTGCGACATTGTTCCTGCCTTTCCTGCCGATGCTGCCGTCGCAGATACTGCTCAACAATCTGCTCTACGATGTCTCCGAACTGCCGATCCCGATGGACAACGTGGACAAGGAATATTTGACCCATCCCCGGCATTGGGACACGACCTTCATCCGCAACTTCATGTGGGTGGTCGGGCCGGTCAGTTCGGTGTTTGACTTCATGACGTTCTTCATTCTGCTGAAAGTTTTCGGGGCCGGTGAAGAATTATTCCACACTGGCTGGTTCATCGAGTCCATCGCCACGCAGGTGCTGGTGATATTCGTGATCCGCACCCGTGGCAATCCGTTCAAGAGCAGGCCGAACATCGCGCTGGCCATCACTTCGCTGACGGTGGTCATGGTCGCCGCTGCGTTGCCGTTCACGCCGTTCGCGGCGCAGCTCGGCTTCGTTGTTCCGCCGCCCCTGTTCTTCATGATCCTGCCGGTAATGGTGCTGTGCTATCTGGTGGCGGTAGAGTTGGTGAAGCGCTATTTCTACCGGCGTTTTCAGGTTCGCTGAGAACATCTGCCTGTGGTTATTTCCACGATTATGAAAAGGTCTTTTTTGATTTTTGGTTCGAATGATGGCAACATTTTATTGCCGCATTGCCAGACCGATTTCGGCATGAGTTAGAGACTGAATAGTTTGTATCCAAGGCCGTAAGAAAGCTGCTGTGGCGTATACCTATCCAATCAATTATTAAAAGGGAGATTTTCTGTGTCGACATATTTCATTTTGCCGTTTGTCTTTTCGCCATTCATTATCGTGAGCCTGATGATTTTGTTTTCTGGCAAATCGTAAACAGCAGCTCGCGTTACCCCCAGCGGGGATAACGATAAGGCCCGGCTTTAAGCCGGGCCTTTTTTATTTTTGTTACCTTGTTTATGCGTTGCAGGGTTAATGCGCAGCAGGAATGTTCGCAACTATTGGCCGAGCTTGGTTGCGATCACGCGTTCGGCAGCCGCCCAATGTTCGTCCGAGCGTCCCTGGAAGCCATGTTGCTCGGCGATAAAATAAGCCGTCGTCTCCACCATGCGATAACGTTCTTCGGGACTTGGTTTCGCTGTGGCCTTGTTGGTTGTGGTTGAGGGCTTGGCCTTGGTGGGCGCAGCCTTTTTCGCGGGGGCTTTTGTTTTGGCCGCAGGTTTTTTTGCAGCGGGTGTTTTGGCTTTTGTTGTTGCAGCAGAAGATTTTTTTACCGCAACTTTTTTGGCGGGCTTTGTTGCAGCCGCCTTGGTGGTTTTTGGTTTGCCGGCAGCGGTCTTGCTGGTTTTGGCTGCAGCAACTTTCTTTGAAGCTGATTTTGACTTTTGCGTTACCATTTTGTCACCTCATCTAATAAAAATATTAGAAATACCGGAACTTAGAAATACCGGAACCCAGCTTTGCTCCATGTTATTGATGCAAGTCATGGCAGTCAATAAGTTCCAACTAATATTTGACTCTAGCCTATCAATGCACTATGGTTGCCGCATAATTCTCGTAGGCGGGATGTTTTCGGGCAGCGTTGTCTTATTCGCCGGGCGGCGACCCCCGGATTGCGGACTACATTTAGATACTGGCGGCCAGCACTTCGGTTGCGAAGAAACAAGAGGGAAGGAGGCAAAATGCTGACGATACTTGTCATTAATTCCAAGGGTGGGGCAGGGAAGACCACCATAACGACCAATCTTGCCAGCTACTATGCCGGCAAGAAATTCAAGACTGCGATCATGGATTACGATCCGCAGGGCTCGAGCATACAGTGGCTGCGGATACGTCCCGATGATGCGGAGAAGATCCATGGCGCCAACGCTGCGCCGACCAAGGGTGCCATTCCCCTGCGCAGTATGCATGCATGGGTTCCCGCAGACAGCGAGGTCGTGATCATTGATGCGCCCGCCGGAGCGAAAGGTCTGTTGCTGCAGGAGCTGGTGCGCAAAGCGAACTTTATCGTGATTCCCGTAGCGCCATCCCCGATCGATATCCACGCCACCGCCGATTTTATCAAGGAGCTGTTTCTGTTCGGCGGCGCGCGCAATTCCAAGGCGAAGATCGCTGTGGTCGCCAACCGCGTGCGCAGCTCTTTCTCGCCGGTTTACGGATCGCTGGAGCGTTTTCTAAATTCGCTGAAGCTGCCATTCCTCACCAGCATCAGCGATTCGGAAACTTATCTGCACGCCTCTGCAAAGGGGCTGGGTGTGTTCGAGATGGACGAAGCCGCCACCGTTGCGGAAAGGCGCGAACTCATGCCCATCATGAAATGGCTGAACGGGCAATTCCCGAACAGATTCGGGTCGCGCATCGAGGACAAGACTGTGAGCCTGGAAGGATCAAGAAAGCTTGCGGCATTCCGCACGGGTACGCAAAACGTCACCTTCCTCAGCGCTACGGGGAGATTCAAGCCGCTCACCCCGCAAAGCTGATAGTGCCAAAAACAGGCAAACGCGGGGGTGTTTTACGGGGAGCCGATCCCCTATTAAAATAATGTGACTTGATCGCTAAAACTATGTTTAAATATCGGGTATGTTTTGTGGGGTAGATTTCATGGGTACATCGAGGATTTTATTTCGATCTGAATAACTTTAGATCACTATTCGCGGAAAGGGGGGCGCGCAATGCTGACTGTACTGATTATCAATTCCAAGGGAGGGTCAGGGAAGTCTACCCTTACCACCAATCTCGCCAGCTACTACGCCAGCAAAAAACTCAGAACCACCATCATGGATTACGACCCGCAGGGATCTTGCCTGCAATGGCTGCGGGTACGGCCCAACCACTCGATAAATATCCACGGCGCCAATGCTGCTCCCCCCAAAGGTGCCAGTACCCTGCACAATCTGCAAAAGTGGGTTCCTGCCGGCACCGAGGTGCTGGTCATTGATGCGCCTTCCGGAGTGAAGGGGTTGTTGTTGCAGGAGATGGTGCGCAGATCGAACTACATCGTGGTTCCGGTCACGCCATCCCCGATCGACATCCACGCCACTGCCGATTTTATCAAAGAGATGTTTCTGATCGGCGGAGCCGGTGTCGCCAAGACCAATATCGCAGTGGTTGCCAATCGGATGCGCAGCGATGCCCCAGCCCGCAGATCGCTGGAAGATTTTCTCGCTTCCCTGAAGCTGCCCTTCCTCACCAGCATCAGCGATTCGGACAACTTTATCCACGCCTCGGAACAGGGTCTGGGTGTGTTTGAAATGGATGAAGCACAAACCTATGCGGAAAGGCAGGAGCTCATGCCGATCCTGAAGTGGCTGGACGGAGAGCTTCAGATCAGTCAGGTTGAGGATGTCGAAGACAATGTCGTGAACATAGAAGAATCCAGAAAATTCGTTGCAAATCGCTCGAGCGGAATCGCCAAACGTTCGGCCGGAAAAGCGTGGCACTCTCCCCTGCAGCGCAATGCGGATAATCAATCATCACTGACTCAGTCGTACCGGGATGCGCTGGAAGTAAATCTCTCGCGTAAACCTATCCTCAAGAAAGCCCGGTAACCACCGGGCTGTTTCGGTAGCGTGCCATTAAGGCCGGTTGTTCATTATTCTTACGCTTCATCCCGTGCAGTTCGGAACTACCTGGGGAGGTGAACGAAACATGCAACAAATCCAGTATTCGTTTTTCCCGCACAACGTTTACCTGTCGCGACCATTCTTCTGCTACAACGAGCGAATAATCAAAGACACAGTCAAGGAAGACTTCAGCGCGATGATCGGCAACGGCATCAACAACACAGAGGTTTTATGTGAAGTGCATAGCATACAACGGGGGATATAAGTACCAGCTCAAGGAAGCTTACAAGGTCGTCATAGACATAAAACCAAACACGGCTATCAACACTGAATACATAGACCTCGACACCAACGGAAACTTAACCATTGCGGAAGGATATGCCTGGGATGGGCCGTCAGGGCCGACAATCGATACCTTGACATTCATGCGGGGATCATTGGTTCATGATGCACTTTACCAGTTGATGCGGGAGAGTTATCTGGAACACCGCGTTAACAGACAGGCCGCGGATCGCATCCTGCAAAAAATATGCAAAGAAGACGGCATGTGGTCATTGCGTGCATGGTTGGTTTACCAGGGTGTACGACTTTTTGCAGATCCGGCTGCTGACCCGGCCGACAAGCGTCCGGTTACCAGAGCGCCAGAGGGTTGTGTGCCGTGAAATTGAAAATAAAACTTTAGTACGCTACATAGGAAATTTCCTTCCTTTCGGTAGGAATTTTCCTATATCGGATCATTCGAAATACTTGTATAAATCGTGTTGCGAATATTGAATATAAATTTGCAGTGATGATTTGCGAAATTATGCGAACAACACAGACGACCTATTGCAAGCAGCACCTGATGCAACGATTGCAAACGCCGGGAGAATAACCGCAGCCCGGGAGTAAAACTGCAACAAGAGGCACTATGGATAGCATTGATCTTTCCGTACTCAAATCTTTGAGGGAATGGCAAGCAGGGGATCTGCCGCTGTGGTTGGTGACGGTGGTGGAAACCTTCGGCTCCAGCCCGCGTCCGCCGGGCGCGATGCTCGCGCTGCGCGGAGACGGTCTGGCAGTGGGCTCGGTGTCGGGCGGCTGCATAGAGGATGACTTGGTGTTGCGTGCACAGCGCGGCTCATTGCCGATCGATCGCTGCGAGATGATCACCTACGGTGTCACCAAGGAAGAAGCCAAACGGTTCAGGTTGCCGTGCGGCGGCGTGATACGCGTGGTCGTGGAACCGGTACAAGAATCCGAATGGGTGGGGCAGGTGCTGCAGCTGGTCAGTGCACACCGGCTGATCAGGCGCACATTAAATTTCAATTCATTGCAGACCGTGCTGGCCGATGCCAGCCGCGGCGATAGCTTCACTTTCGATGGCGCGGCGCTATCCACGATTCACGGCCCGCGCTGGCGCATGTTGATCATCGGCGCGGGCCAGACTTCTGCCTATCTCGCACGCATGGCGCAAGCGCTCGACTACCAGGTGTACGTGTGCGACCCGCGCGCGGAGATGCGCGCGACCTGGGACGTGCCGGACACTACGCTGATGAGCGAGATGCCCGACGATGCGGTGCAGGCACTGCAAGCTGATGGCTCGACCGTGATCATCGCGCTGACGCATGATCCCAAGCTGGATGATATGGCGCTGCTCGAGGCGCTGAAGTCTTCGGCGTTCTATGTCGGCGCGCTAGGCTCGCAGGCCAATAATGCAAAGCGCCGCGAGCGGCTGGCATTGTTCGATCTTACTGCTGAAGAAATCGCCCGTCTGCACGGGCCGGTGGGCTTGAACATCGGCAGCCGTACGCCGCCGGAGATCGCGGTGTCGATACTCGCGCATTTGATCTCGATTCGTAATCAGTCTGCTGAAACAAAACAACCTGCTTTTTCTGCCAATCAGGTTCAATCAATAAACCTGGCTCAACCCAACAATCAGGAGGTGTGCTCATGATCACGTTAACTATCAATGGAAAAAAGACCAAGGTCGATGCCGACCCCAGTACGCCCTTGCTGTGGGTGTTGCGCGATCATCTGCAACTGACCGGCACCAAATATGGTTGCGGCATGGCGCAGTGCGGCGCCTGCACCGTGCATCTGGATGGCCGCGCGATTCGCTCATGTCAGACGCCAGTGTCGATGGCAAGCGGCAAGCAGGTCACCACCATCGAAGGTCTGGCCGAAACCGCGCTGGGCAAATCCGTGCAGGCGGCCTGGCAGGAAGTGGACGTGCCGCAGTGCGGCTACTGCCAGTCCGGACAGATCATGGCGGCCACCGCGCTGCTCAATGAGATTCCGCACCCCAGCGAAGCAGAGATCACTGCCGCGATGGATGGCATCCTGTGCCGCTGCGGCACTTATAACCGCATCCGCACGGCGATCCAGAAGGTAGCGAAACATCCGATCCTGGCCGAACAAAGCGGAGGTACCAAATGAACAAGCTGATCGAAAATAAAATTGAAAGACAATTAAAAAAACAAATAAATAACATGGCCACACAAAATCCTTCGCGCAGAAAATTCCTGAAGGATTCCACCGCATTGATGGGCGGATTGGTGATCGGCTTTTATTTGCCGATCAAAGGCGGCCGCGCTTATGCCGCCGATGCGCCGCCTAAGCCGGTATATCCGCCCAACGCTTTCATCCGCATCGCAGCGGACGACAACATCACCATCATCGTCAACAAGTCCGAGATGGGGCAGGGTGTTTACACCTCGCTGCCGATGCTGATCGCGGAGGAACTGGAAGCCGACTGGAGCCGCATCAGCGTCGAGTCCGCACCGGTGGCCGCGGTTTATAATCACACGGCCATGCCGATGCAATTGACGGGCGGCAGTTCCAGCATTCCGTCGTCGTGGGAGCAGATGCGGCGCGTCGGCGCCAATGCCAGGACTTTGCTGGTCCGTGCGGCGGCCCAGCAATGGGGCGTGCCGGAAAGCGAATGTCATGCCGAGAACAGCCAGGTGATCCATGTCGGCAGCGGCAAGAGATCGAGTTATGGCAAGGTGGCCGATGCCGCGGCAAAACTGCCGTTGCCTGATGACGTCAAGCTCAAGTCGCCCAAGGATTTCAAGATCATCGGCAAGGCGACCAAGCGTCTCGATACGCCGGCCAAGATCAACGGCACTGCGCAGTTCGGCCTGGACGTTTATCTGCCCGGCATGCTGACTGTGTTGATCGCGCGCAGCCCGGTGTTCGGCGGCAAGGTGAAGCGCTTCGACGCGACCGAGGCGCACAAGCTGCCGGGCGTGCAGGGTGTGTATCAGGTGCCGACCGGGATCGCGGTTGCGGCAAGCGGGTTCTGGCCGGCCAAGACGGCGCGCGACCTGCTGGAGATCGAATGGGATGAAGGGCCGGGTGCGGCGCTTTCCACTGCGAAGATGCGCGCGGAATTCCTTGCGCTGGCAAAGACGCCGGGTGCCGTGGCGCGCAAGGATGGCGATACCGTGCAGGGTTTCAAGAAGGCGCACAAGACCGTGAGTGCCGAGTATGAGATACCTTATCTGGCACACGCCGCGATGGAGCCGCTCAACGTGGTGGTGGACCTTAAGCCAGATCACTGCAGCATCTGGACCGGCACGCAGATGCAGACCATGGATGCGATGATGGCGGCCAAGACTGCGGGGCTCAAGCCGGAACAGGTGGAGATCCATACCACTTTTCTCGGTGGCGGTTTCGGTCGGCGCGCCAATCCGCGCTCCGATTTTGTCATCGAGGCGGTGCAGGTGGCGATGGCAGTGGCACAACCGGTCAAGGTGGTGTGGACGCGCGAGGACGACATGCGCGGCGGCAACTACCGGCCGATGTGGTCAGATAACATCGAAGCGGGCATCGCGAAGGACGGCAAGCCGCTGGCGTGGAAACACACGCTGGTCGGGCAGTCCATCATTGCCGATACTGCGTTCGCATCTTTCCTGATCCAGAACGGCGTCGATGTCACTTCGGTGGAGGGCGCGGCGACCCTGCCCTACGTGATACCCAATCTGCAGGTCGAGTTGCATAGCCCGAAGAATGAAGTGCCTGTGCAGTGGTGGCGCTCGGTGGGCCACTCGCATACGGCGTTCGTGGTCGAGACGATGATAGACGAACTCGCGCATCTGGCCGGCAAGGATCCGCTCGCCTACCGGCTAGCCAACCTGCCAGTCACTTCGCGTTACCGGGGTGTGTTGCAACTGGCTGCGGACAAGGCCGACTGGGGCAAAAAGAAATTGGCTGCGGGTTGTGCTTACGGTGTGGCGGTGCACAAGTCGTTCGACAGCTATGTGGCGGAGATCGCCGAAGTGTCGCTGGAGAACGGCAAGGTGCGCGTGCATCGCGTGGTCGCTGCAGTGGATTGCGGCATGGTGATCAACCCGGACGGCGTGCGCCAGCAGATCGAAGGCGGCATCGTCTACGGACTTTCCGCCGCGTTGCATGGCGCAATCACTCTGGACAAAGGCCGCGTGGTGCAATCCAATTTCCACGACTACACGCCGCTGCGTTTTTCCGAGATGCCGCAGGTCGAGGTGCATATCGTGTCCAGTAGCGAACCACCCACCGGCATAGGTGAGCCGGGCACACCGCCGATCGCACCGGCAGTGGCCAACGCGCTGTTCAAGCTGACCGGCAAGCGCTTGCGCCGCATGCCGTTCGACAAGGAAACATTTGCTTGATCGATGCTGTGTCTGACGATCTTGGGTCTAATCAGGGCGGCATCGCCGCCATCGTGCTGGCAGCGGGTACCTCGCAACGCTTCGGTTCGGACAAGCTGCTGCATCCGCTGACGCTGCGCGGCGTGACATTGCCGCTCGCCGCGCACAGTTTGTGGTTCTGGCTGGATACGTTCGGTCATGTCAGCGTGGTTGTCAGGCCGGGAGCGGAAACATTTTGCAGCGCGATCGAATCGGCGTTGAGCGCGATCAAGTCAGGGACGATCCGCTGGATAGCCTGTGCGGATGCCGCGCAGGGAATGGCTGCCAGCCTCGCCTGCGGTATTCACGCAAACCGCGATGCCAAAGGTTGGCTGATCGGGCTGGCCGATATGCCTGCTGTACCTGCGGCAGCGATTTCGGGAGTGTGCAGTGCGCTGTCAGCCGGTGCGGCTCTCGCTGCTCCCTCCCGCGCTGGCAGGCGCGGCCATCCGGTCGGGTTTGCCTCTCATTACCGCGATGAATTGCTGGCGCTGCAGGGCGATACCGGAGCACGACGTTTGCTGGAGCGCGATAAATCCAAAGTCGTGGATATCAAGATCAACGATGCCGGAATCTTTGCTGACATCGATATTCCCGGCGATCTGCAAAATCTGTGAAAGATTCTCGATTTGTATAGTGGAGTAGAGAGATCCTCTCCCGAAATCAAACTTGCTGCTGACGTAACTCGACGCGCTTGAGATAAGCCCCGCGCGCGATCTGCACATCTTCCAGAAAATACGGCAGCTCTTTCAGCAGCATCGCCTGCGGGCCATCCACCAGCGCCTTGGGCGGGGCGGGATGAAAATCTACCAGCACCATGTTCGCGCCCGCAACGATGCCTTGTGCGGTGACGTGCATCATGTCGAGGATGCCGTCCGGTGATGATTGTCTAGATCCTACCGAGTGCGACGGGTCGATGCACACCGGCATGCGCGTTAATCGCTTGACTACCGGCACGTGCGAGAAATCGACGAAGTTGCGGTGCGGGTCGCCCATGTTGGTCTTCATGCCGCGCAGGCCGAACACCACGTTGCGGTTACCTTCCGAGGCGAGGTATTCCGCCGCGTTCAGCGATTCGTCCAGCGTGATGCCGAAGCCGCGCTTGAGCAGGATGGGCATTTCGGTTTGGCGCCCGACGATCTTCAGCAGCTCGAAGTTCTGCGTGTTGCGCGTGCCGATCTGCAGCATCACACCGGTCGGATCGCCGGTCTGGTGCAGCGCTTCATTGATCTCATTGAGATGCGATTCGTGGGTGATCTCCATCGCGATCACCTTGATGCCGTATTTGCCCGCCAACTCGAACACATAAGGCAGACAATTCTTGCCATGACCCTGGAACGCATACGGGCTGGTGCGCGGCTTGTAGGCACCCATGCGCGTGCACACCTGCCCCGCGTCCGCGACGGCCTTCATCATGATCTCGACATGCTCGCGGTTGTCCACCGCGCACAGCCCGGCGAACACGTGCAGCGTGTCTTGCCCGAAGCGCACGCCGTTGTATTCGAAATGGGTGGGACGCTGGTCGTCCTTGTGTCGCCCGAGGATGCGGTATTCCTCGGACACGCGCACCACGCGCTCGACGCACGGCAAGCTGCGCATGTCTTCGATGTCCAGCGACTGGGTGTTGCCGATCAGGTAGATTTCCGTCAGCGTTTTTTCGCTGCCGCGCTCGACATGCACGCGTGTCTGGATGCCCGGCAGTTTGGCCAGGTGTGCCGTCAGTTGTTTGTACTCCGGGGATTGTTCGCTGACGTTGGAACCTAAAATCAAAATCATTTTTTAGCCTTGGTTATTTATGCAAAAGGATTGCCAGTTGCGCCGGCCACTGCGCCATCGGTTCGCGCGTGAAACCGCTCTTGGCGAACTGTGTCCAGCGGCCTATCACGTAACACACCAGCAGATTGGCGTGTGCGCCCACATCCACTTCCGCGCCCATCTCGCCTTGTGTCGCTGCCATGCGCAGCGATTGTTTGAGCGTGGCTTCGATGCGATCCAGCAATTGATTGATGCGATTCTGCAAACGCTCGTCCTCATTCACCAGTGCGTCGCCGATCAGCACGCGCGTCATGCCGCGATTCTTTTCCGCAAAGCTGAGCAACATGACCAGAGTCGATTCGATCTGTTTCAAGCCGCTCTTTTCATCCTGCGTGATCTTGTTGATCAGGCCGAACACGGTCTGCTCGATGAATTCGATCAGACCCTCGAACATCTGCGCTTTGCTGGCGAAGTGGCGATACAACGCTGCTTCGGAAAGCTCCAGTCGCGCAGCCAAGGCAGCCGTAGTGATCTTCTCGCCCTTGGGCTGCTCCAGCATGTGCGCCACGGTTTGCAGTATCTGCAACTTTCTCTCGCCTGGTTTTGCGGCCATGATTCCCCCTTTATCAAACACCCTCTCCCCCAACCCCACTCCCGCAAGCAGGAGAGGGTGGCCAAAGGCCGGGAGAGGGTTTGTATTTAAGCCAAGCGACTCTGAACGCTTGGCAACTGCATCACATCGCGAATCTTCACGTCTACATACGGCGCGCCTTTGCTGCAAGCGCTTACCCACACCGTGCGCATCCCCAGCCGTTTTGCGGTGCGCAAGTTCTCCAGGCAATCTTCCACCATCACACATTGCGCGGCTCGCATGCGATGTCGCCTCAACAATCGCATGAAACCGTAGTTGTCCGGCTTGGGGCGATAGCGAGTGTGCTCTACTGCCACCACATCATCGAACATGTCATCGATGCGCAACAACTTCAGCACCGCTTGCGCATAATGTTGCGGCGCATTCGAGAACACCGCTTTTTTTCCCGGCAAACTTTTCAGCACATGGCGCAAGCGCGGTTTGCGCAACACCATTTGCGGCAAGTCCGGAAACTGGTGCGTGTGCCACAAAAAATGATCCGGGTCGGTACCGTGATTGCGCATCAAGCCGCTCATGGTCGCGCCATAGCGCTGCCAGTAATGCACACGTAAATCGTTTGCCGCCGCCTCGTTCAGTTGCAGATGTTTCTGGACGTATTCCGTCATGCTGCGGTTGATGTGCGGAAAGATGTGCGGCGTCGCATCATGCAGCGTGTTGTCCAGATCAAAAATCCACAACGGCGCAGCCACCCTTTATTTGCTCTTTATCAACGTACCCACACCCTCGTCCGTCAATATCTCCAACAGCAAAGCATGCTGCACCCGCCCGTCGATGATGTGCACAGCACGCACTCCGCCGCGCGCGGCATCCAGCGCGGAGGCGATCTTGGGTAGCATGCCGCCGGACAGCGTGCCGTCCGCGACCAGGTCATCGATTTGTTTGGGTGTTAAGCCGGTCAGCAGCTTGCCGTTTTTATCCAGCACGCCCGGCGTGTTGGTGAGCAACACCAGTTTCTCGGCGTGCAGCACTTCGGCCAGCTTGCCGGATACCACGTCTGCGTTGATGTTCAGCGTCTCGCCATCCGGCCCCACGCCGATCGGCGCGATGACGGGAATGAAATCGCCGGAGTCGAGAAAGGTAATGATCGCCGGATCGATCTTGCTGATGTTGCCAACCAGTCCGATGTCCAGCATCTTGCCCTGTACCTCGTTGCTCTCCAGCAGCAATTTTTCAGCGCGGATGAATCCTCCGTCCTGTCCGGTCAGTCCGACAGCCTTGCCGCCAAAACGATTGATCAGGTTGACGATGTCCTTGTTGACCTTGCCCAACACCATCTCGACCATATCCATGGTCTCTTCGTCGGTGACGCGCATGCCCTGGATGAACTCGCCCTCCTTGCCGACACGCTTGAGCATCTCGTTGATCTGCGGCCCGCCGCCATGTACCACCACCGGATTCATGCCGACCAGCTTGAGCAGCACCACGTCGCGCGCGAAGCTTTCCTGCAACGCAGGTTCGGTCATCGCGTTGCCGCCGTATTTGATGACGATGGTCTTGTCGAAAAAACGCTGGATGTAAGGAAGAGCCTCGGCAAGCACCCTGGCTTTGATTTCGGCAGTTGCGGCAGAAAGCGGCATGATGTCCCCTCAAAATATATGCCGCAGATTCTACACCAGAAAAGAATAAGGCGGCATACGCCGCCTGAGGTTGCGACGAAGCCAACACTCACTTAGTGATCGTGATGATGTTCCTTCTCCTGAGTTGCGGCACTGGTGGCATGCAGCGATTTCACTTCGGCTTTGATGCCGATCTTCACGATACTTTGCTTGTCAACCTTGATGCTCAGCGTCAGCGGAACAGATTCGCCTTCTTTGAGCGGAACCTTCAATCCGTCCAGCATCAAGTGATAGCCGCTGTCGTGCAGGTTCACGGGTTTGCCTGCAGGCAGCTCGATGGTTTTAACCGCATGCATCTTCATCATGCCGTTCTCGCTCGTCATGCTGTGCAGCTCCACAGCTTTAGCTGCCGGGCTTGATACGCCAACCAGTGTAGCGGATCTTTTGCTGGTGATGGTCATGTCGATTCCGGCCGCCTCTTGTCCGGGAGCGGTGGCTCGAGTCCACGCATTGGTAACTTGAATGTCGCCAGCGTAGACGCGGGCACTTATCAGCAGGGCTGCCAGCAACCCGCCAAAACGATATGAATTAGTCATGATGGTTTTCCGTCGAACGAAATGCCGGATTAAAGAAATGACGTGCGGTGATTATACGCGGCATGTGAAACGTGCAGCATTGCTATCAATGCCATGGTGACGCGACTATAATTGCGCCCTTAAAATATTTCCTTGCATTATGAAGCTCATTTTAGCGCTCCTCCTGTTGCTGCCTGTGCTCGCGTCCGCGCAGCCAACCCTTTTGCCAACAGCACCGCAGCTGGATGCCAAGTCCTACCTGCTGTATGACTTCAACAGCGATCAGGTTCTGGTGAATCAAAACGGCGATGCGCGCATGGAGCCGGCTTCGCTGACCAAATTGATGACCGCATATCTGGCTTTCGACGCGATCAAGCATGGTATCTTGTCTTTGAAACAAAAGTTGAATGTCCCGGCTGCTGCGGTGCGCAACTCTGGAGGCGAATCACGCATGCTGCTTAAAGCCGGCCAGGTAGTCACGGTTGATGAGCTGTTGCACGGACTGGTCGTGCAATCCGGCAACGACGCAGCCATTACGCTGGCGGTCTATATAGCGGGCAGCGAAGCGGGTTTTGTCGACCAGATGAATCAGGAAGCGAAACGGCTCGGCATGATCAACACTCACTTCACCAACTCGGTAGGCCTGTCGGATGCGCAACACTACAGCAGCGCATCCGATCTGGCCGTGCTGGCGGCGGCCATCGTGCGCGATTATCCCCAGCACTATCCGCTGTTCTCCCTGCGCAACTACACTTTCAATAGCGTCGCTCAAGCCAATCGCAACCGCTTGCTGTGGCTCGACCCTTATGCGGACGGCATGAAAACCGGGCACACCGAATCGGCCGGATTTTGTCTGGTCGGATCAGCCCAGCGCGATAACCATAGGTTGATATCGGTGATCTTCGGCGCGGATTCCGACAGGCTGCGTGCCACCGAAAGCCAGAAGCTGTTGAATTACGGCTTTCAGTATTTTGATGCCGCGCGTTTGTATTCAAAGGGACAGCCTGTCGCCCAGCTCCGCATCTGGAAGGGTACCGAGAGTCACCTTGATATCGGTTTTCGCCGCGATCTGTTTTTGAGCATTCCAAAAGGAACATTTGCCCAACTCAAGGCGAAGATGGAGACGCGCCAACCCATTCTTGCCCCTATCGCTGGCGGGCAACAGCTGGGTGTGCTCAAATTGACTCTGGACGGGAAACCTTATGCGGAATTTCCTTTGGTGGCATTGGATAGCGTGCCGCTGGCAAATGTATTTTCGCGCGGCTGGGATACCATACGCTTGTTGTTCGAATAGGCAAAGCCATGACCATTTTCTTAAACGGCGAGTACATGCCCATCGGGGAAGCAAAGATCTCCGTGATGGATCGCGGCTTCATATTCGGTGACGGCGTGTATGAGGTTATTCCGGTGTATTCGCGCAGGGCGTTTCGCCTGGCAGAACATTTGCGGCGTTTGCAACATAGTCTGGACGGTATCAGGTTGGCCAATCCATATGGCAATGGCGAATGGGCGAACATCATCAACGAGCTCGTCGAGCGCAACGAGGCGCAAGACCAATACTTGTATTTGCACATCACGCGCGGCGTGGCGAAACGCGATCACGCTTTTCCGAATCCGCCAGTCAAACCGACGGTATTCATGATGAGCAACCCGCTACTCACCGCGCCTGCCGACTTGTTGCAAAGCGGCGTAGGCGCTATCACCGCGCAGGATAACCGCTGGCTGCGCTGCGATATCAAAGCCATTGCGCTGCTGCCCAATGTGCTGCTGCGCCAGATGGCGGTCGACGCGGGGTGTGCGGAAACCATTTTGATTCGCCCCGGCTCAAACAACGAGCCCTCGTTCATGACCGAAGGCGCGGCCAGCAACATCTTTGTGGTGAAGAACGGCAAACTGCTTGCGCCGCCCAAAGACAATCTGATGCTGCCCGGCATCACCTACGATGTGATCCTGGAAATCGCTGCGGCTAACGGCATTCCGCATGAAGTGCGCAGGATAGGTGTAGCCGAAGTATTTGCTGCGGATGAACTGTTGCTCACCTCATCGACCAAAGAAGTGCTTGCGATCACCAGACTCGACGGCAAGCCGGTCGGTTCGGGAAAGCCGGGCGAGATGTTTGCCGTGTTGCATAAGCTTTATCAGGATTTTAAACGCGACGTGATGCGCCAAAATAGTAAATAGCGATGAGAGATTTAACGGAAAGCAAATTAACCCACAGCTTGATCGAGTATCCCTGCGAGTTTCCGATCAAGATATTCGGCCTGCAACAGGCGGGTTTCGCACAGGCTGTGCTGGAAGTGGTCACCAAACACGACCCGGGTTTTCTCGCCGCCACGATGGAAATGCGCGCCAGCAAAAATGCGCGCTACATCAGCCTGACCTGCACCGTGCAAGCCACATCGCGCGAACAACTCGACGCGCTGTACCAGGAATTGTGCGACCATCCGTCAATTGTAATGGTACTGTGACACCACATATCAAATCACTGGGCCTGGTCGAATACCAAGCCACTTGGGATGCGATGAAGCGCTTCACCGCCGAACGCAGCAGCCAGAAAAATGCAGAGACACGCGACGAGATATGGCTGGTGCAGCATCCGCCCGTTTACACGCAAGGCCTGGCGGGCAAGCCGGAACACCTGTTGCGCAGCACCAATATCCCCGTCGTAAAAATAGATCGCGGCGGGCAGATCACTTATCACGGCCCCGGCCAGATCGTCGCTTACGTGCTGCTCGATATGCGCCGCTGGAAAATCAATGTGCGTGATTTGGTGCGCCTGATGGAACAGGCTGTGATCGACTTGCTGGCCGAGCATGGCGTGGCTGCTCAAAGTCGCGAGGATGCTCCCGGTGTGTATGTGGGTGATGCAAAAATCGCTGCGCTGGGGCTGAAAATCAAAAACGGTTGTTGCTATCACGGTTTGTCATTCAATGTGGACATGGATATGACGCCGTTCGCCAACATTAACCCGTGCGGCTATGCCGGGCTGCGCGTGACCCAAGCCTGCGAACTGGGCATCACGGTTCCGATCAACGAACTGCAAGCCGAATTGGCGCAGAACTTGATTCATGGACTGCAGCGACATCTTGAATTAAAACAGTGAGCAACCCCTGAAGGCCAACGCAACAATACTTGCGTTCAAATCTTGCATTGCCGCATATCACTTCTGCGCAAACTTGCTGTCAGCCACATTTTTCCCTCGATCCGGAATGCCATGTAGAATGCGCCGTTCGTTCGTCAATATTTTGTAGCGGGGGAGGAAGGTTTGCGGACTATTTTATTTATGCATACACGGCAAGTCATTTTGCTGTTGGCATGTTTTCTTTCTGTCACGGCCTATTCAGAGCCCGCCAACGAGGGCCGGGCGCAGGTAGTATTTGCTACAGCCAAGGCGTCAGTGGTGCAGATACGTACCTTGCTCAAGGGCAGTAAATCACAAAATTCCACCGGTTCCGGTTTTTATGTGAGCGATGATGGGCTGCTCATCACTAATTATCACGTTGTTTCCAGCCATGCGCTGGAGCCCAATATTTACGAGATGGAATACGTCGCCAGCAATGGCGAGCGCGGCGGGCTCACCCTGCTGGCCATTGATGTGTTGCACGACCTGGCACTGTTGCAGCGCAAGGGCAGCCATCTGCCTTACCTGCGCTTTCAGGCCAATCCGCTTGAGCGGGGCGAAAAACTGTTTTCGCTGGGCGACCCGAATGACTTGGGACAGGTCATCGTGGAGGGAGTGAATAACGGGCTGCAGGAACACTCTTTCTACGACACTTTGCATTTTACCGGCGCGATCAATCCCGGCATGAGCGGCGGGCCGGTGGTCAGCAAATCAGGCGAGTTGGTCGGCATCAATGTGGCAACGATGGGCGAATCGAGAGGATTTTTGGTGCCGGCGCAGTATGCCCGTGAGTTGCTTGCGCGCTGGCGTGCAACACCTGTGGTTGCGGCAGAGTTTCAACCGGAGATCACGCGCCAGATGAAGCAGCATTCAAGCGCGCTAGTAGAACGTTTGACGCGCAAATCCTTGCCGGTGCAAATGGATGCGGGGTACACCGTGCCGGATGCGGCTGATCCGTACATTCGCTGCTGGGCGAGCAAGTCGGACAAGGAAAAATTATTTTTCAGCGTGAGGTCTTACAACTGTTCCGGAAATTCCAATGTATATGTCGGGCAGGGTATCAATATGGGCAGCGTATTTTACGAGAGTCTGCTGTATCAAAGCGACGTACTCGACTCATTCCGGTTCGGGCGGCTGCTCCAAAAAGCCTATGGCAGTCATGAAGATTTTAATGCTGACATCAAACATTTCACCAAATTTTCCTGCACCGATTCCACCCTTAATTTGAACGGCATGCCCGCCAAGGCAGCGCTCTGTTTGAGAGCCTACCGCAAGTATTTGGGCATGTATGACATCGATCTCAGGGTGGTCAGCCTGCGTGAGGGTAAACAAGCATTGGTAACCAAGCTCAATCTGGACGGCGTCGCCTATGAAGACGGCATGCGCATGGTGCGACACTATATGGAGGCGCTCAAATGGAACGATTAGCCTGGGTCGAGATACTGGATCGGCATGGCGACGTGTCATCCCGGCACCCGGTGTATGCTTGGCCGCTGAGAATCGGACGTGCGTACACTAACGATGTCGTGCTGGATGACCCTTATGTTGCCGCCAACCATCTGGAAATAAATCCTGTGGGTGAGGGCGCTTATCAGCTGAAGGTAGTGATCAGCGTCAACGCGATGATGGTAGATACACTGCGCGGCAAGCAAGCCGATGCGACCGTTTCGGCGAATCAGGTGGTACGCATCGGGCATACGCAGTTGCGTATCCGTCCGATTGGTTATGCCGTTTCCGCGGAAAAGTCGCTGCCAAGCAAAGCTTGGCTGAGGAGTTGGCCGGCACTATTTGTCGGCGTTGCGGCTTTGGTGTTGATGTACCTGTTAACGCTGTGGCTGAATTACGATCGCGCCGAGGGTTATCGCATTTTGCTGCTCCCGATCGTCGGCGTTATAGTTTTGTTGCTGGTTTGGGGTGGTTTCTGGGCGCTGATAGGACGGGTACTGTCAGGGCGCGCCAACTTTGTTGCTCATGCCGTTAATGCATCTCTGGGCGTCGCACTGCTTATTTTTTTGAATGGATTGTTGTATGGTTATGTGGATTTTGCACTCAATACCGACCTGATGACCAACGTATTACCCGAGGTTGCGGAGCCGCTCATTATCGGCGCACTGCTCTACCGGCATATTGGTCTGGTCAGCCGGATGAGCCGCCGTAGGCTGGGTATCATTGTAGTAGCGTTGATGGCAAGCTTGATTGGTTTCGGTTATGTAAGCGAAAAATGGACTGCCGACAACAAGCTGACCGAGATGTCATTTTCGCGCACCATCGGTCCGCCTTTTATATTGCTGGCGCATGGAAAATCCACTGAGGCATTTATCGCCGGTGCCAGCGAGTTGAAATCGAAAGTGGATGAATAGAGCGAAATACGGCGAGCTGGCAAAACTAAAATTTGAAAGTAGGCAGTGAGTAACATCAACAAACAAACCGGCGTGGACACCAGGCAAACCGGAAAAGAAAAGACCGCGCGCAACCCGATCAAGATCGTGCCGTTGCAAGAACGCCTGCGCAAACCGGAATGGATACGCGTGAAGTCAGGCAGCGGTCAGGGCTATCACGATGTGAAGCGCATGCTGCGCGAACACAATCTGCACACGGTATGCGAAGAAGCCTCCTGCCCGAACATCGGCGAGTGCTTCGGCAAGGGCACGGCGACGTTCATGATCCTCGGCGATGTATGCACACGGCGCTGCCCGTTCTGCGATGTGGCGCACGGCAAGCCGCTGCCGCCAGATGCGAACGAGCCTGAAAATCTGGCGCGCTCCATCGGCCTGCTCAAACTGAAATATGTGGTCATCACCAGCGTGGACAGGGATGATCTGCGCGATGGTGGTGCGCAGCATTTTTCCGATTGCCTGAGCGCGATACGCGCCAGCTCGCCTGCGACGCGATTGGAAATATTGGTGCCGGATTTTCGAGGTCGCCTGGAAGAGGCATTGGACGCACTCTCCATCAGCCTGCCCGATGTACTGAACCACAATCTGGAAACCGTGCCGCGTCTGTATAAACTGGCGCGACCCGGCGCGGACTATGCGCACTCGCTGAACTTGCTCAAAGATTTCAAGTCGCGCTTCCCGAACATCTCGACCAAATCAGGCCTGATGCTGGGCCTGGGCGAGACCGATGATGAGGTTCTTGAAGTGATGCGCGACCTGCGCGCGCATGATGTGAACATGCTCACCATCGGTCAGTACCTGCAGCCTTCCGACGGACATCTTCCGGTTTTGCGTTACGCTCCGCTAGAATCATTCACTATGTTCGAGCACGCCGCAAAGGAGATGGGATTCAGTCATGCGGCATGCGGTCCGATGGTGCGCAGCAGTTATTTCGCCGATGAGCAGGCGCATCAGGCGGGAGTTTTTATAGCATAGATTGGATTAATTGCCATACCAACAGGCGATAGTCAAAGTGCCACGTGTTAAACTCCACATCGAAGCTGGCTAGGCAGTCGCTGCGTACGCAAGTGCGGAGAGGAAAGTCCGGGCTCCACAGAGCAGAATGCCGGTTAACGACCGGACACCGTGAGGTGATGAACAGTGCCACAGAAAATAAACTGCCCAAGTTCCGCAAGGAAACGGCGAGGGTGAAACGGCGGGGTAAGAGCCCACCGCGGACGTGGTAACACGGACGGCACGGTAAACTCCATTCGGAGCAAGACCAAATAAGCAGACTATGACGTTGCTCGCGTCGTCTGCGGGTAGGTTGCTTGAGCGTCAGGTAACGAAACGCCTAGAGGAATGACTGTCCACGACAGAACCCGGCTTATCGGCCAGCTTCACCTTATTTGTCGGATCGATTTTGCAACGCGATTTTTCACGTCTGCAGAGGGAGTGATTCGCCCTTGATCGTTTCCGGTTAAATGCCGGGCAAAAATTGAAACAGGACGGTGTTCATGAAGCTTGGAAGAAACGACCCATGCAGTTGCGGGAGCGGGAAAAAGTACAAGAACTGTTGCTTGGGGAAAGGTGAGTTTCACCCAATGTCGCATACGACGGCGCCGACATCGGACGAATTGAATCTGCTTGGCGCACTGTTCAATACCGGCCGCTATGTCGAACTGGAAAACTGGGCACGCTCACTGCTCAAGCTATATCCGGATTCCGGGGTGGTCTGGAAGCTGCTCGGATTATCTTTTCAGATGCAGGGCAAGGATGCGTTGCCTGCTTTGCAAAAGTCGGCGGACCTTTTACCCAATGATGCTGAGGCGCACGGCAATCTGGCCGCTGCGCTGCGAGTACGCGGACAACTTGAAGCTGCGGTGGCAAGTGGACGCCGTGCGTTGCAGATCAGTCCTGATTTCGCCGAGGCATATGTCAATCTGGGTGTCGCCCTGCAAGATCTCGGCCAACTTGATGAGGCGATAGAAAGTTACCGCCGTGCGTTGCAGATCAAACCTGATTTCGTTGAGGCGCTCAACAATCTGGGGGGTGCCTTGAAGGAGCTGGGGCAGCTTGATGAGGCTGCGGCCAGTTATCGCCGCGCACTGGAGATTAAACCTGATTTCGCCAAAGCCCACAGCAACCTGGGTGTTGTCCTGCGGGAACTCGGGCAACTCGACGGCGAGGTGGCGTGTTACCGCCGTGCGTTGGAGATCGACCCAATGTGCAGTGAGGCTATGCTCGGATTGGGACAATTGTGCATGGCAAGCGGTGAGATGTTAGAAGCCGAAAGCCTGTTCCGAAAAGCACTTGAGATTAAACCCGACGACCTGGAGACGCGATTGCTACTCGCACAAGTAAGAAAAGTGAAAGTCGGCGACGAAAACTTTGCTGCGCTGGTGGCAGCGGAAAATGCGGCGCGGCGCGGTAAGTCACCCATGCCGTACAAAAAGGCGATCTTTTTGCATTTTGCTTTGGGCAAATTCTTTGATGATGTTGGAGATTATGATCGGGCATTTCAGAATTTTATTGAAGGATGCAAATTGAAGCGCGCGACTTTCACATACGACTCTGAGCAAACAACGCAGCACTTCAGTGACATCATTCGGGTTTTTAATCGGGCGACAATAGAACGTCTGCGAGGCAGCGGCGATCCATCCCGGCTGCCTATTTTTGTGCTGGGCATGCCGCGTTCCGGAACCACGCTGGTCGAGCAGATCATTGCCAGCCATCCCGATGTGCATGGAGCCGGGGAACTGCCTGACCTGATGGAGATTGCACAGCGCGATGTTGCCGGGAATGGGGTGGTCTTTCCGGATAACATTCCCGCGCTTGATCAGTCGAGTCTTTCCGCATGGGCCGCAGACTATATTGCCGGACTGCAACGACGCGCACCGGATGCAAAGCGTATCACCGACAAAATGCCGACAAATTATTTTGCCATTGGTTTGATACACGCGATGTTGCCCAATGCGAAAATCATCCACGTCAACCGCAATCCGGTTGATACCTGCCTTTCCTGCTTCGTGCAGTTGTTCAGCAAGCAGCTGGAACATACCTATGACCTGTCGGAATTGGGGCAGTATTATGTCGACTACGCTCGGCTTATGGAGCATTGGCGTAGCGTGTTGCCTGCCGGGACTTTGCTTGAAGTGCAGTATGAAGATATCGTCGCTGACCAGGAAGGTCAGGCGCGACGCATGATTGATTTCTGCGGCTTGTATTGGAACGATGCCTGCATCGACTTCCACAAAAGCAAACGTTCAGTCCATACTGCCAGTGTGACACAAGTACGTCAGCCTATTTACAAGTCATCGGTGGAACGCTGGCGGCCCTATGAAAAATTTCTCGGCCCGTTGCTGGATGTGCTAGGCGACTTGGCTCCGAAGCGGAGTTGAGAAAGGCGATGTGGTTTTGAAATGGTGATCCCCCCATCATTTATTCAACATTTGTGATGGTTATCGCTGTGTTGCGCCCATCCCGAAAAAATCATCTGCATTCAAAATAAGTGGATGACAGTACTCCCCATGCCCTCAATGCGGATATAAACAAATTTAAATTTGTTTAACCAACCGACCTCGCACTTCCAGCCACCATTCACCTTCCTTTTCCCCGCAACAGCCATTCGTTCGTTACAAACAACCTTAGCTTGCTTATATAATCTATTATTTATAAAGAGTATTTATTTTTCATGAGCTTTCCACGCTAACCCTTTGTCCTGTAAAGATAAATCCTGTTTTTTCGCTTGACCACTGGGTTTTTTTGCAATATAGTGGGTTCAAGTGGTAAAAAGTGGGTAAAAGTGGGGGTATGGGGATGTTTCAGGGAGCGGCACAACTCAATCTGGATAGCAAGGGCAGGCTCGCAATACCAGCACGGTATCGCGACATGCTGCTCGCGCATTGCGCGGGCAGTCTGGTGCTGACTGCTGATGCCGATGGTTGTTTGTTGATGTATCCGCAACCCGAGTGGCAACCGATACGCGAGAAGCTGCTCAAGCTCTCTGCACTCAATCCAAAGATTCGCGCCCTGCAACGCCGCCTGATCGGCTATGCCGAAGATGTGGTGATGGATGGTGCGGGGCGCGTGTTGATCTCACCGGCCTTGCGCAGCTTTGCCGTGCTGGACAAGCGCGTGATGCTGGTTGGTCAAGGCAATAAATTCGAATTGTGGGACGAATCGAAATGGCAAACACAGCAGGAAGCCGGTTTGTCGTTTATGGATGGTGAGTTGCCTCCAGAGCTGGAGGGTTTTTCTTTGTGAGTGAGGGCTTGTCCCACACCACCGTTTTGCTGGATGAAGCTGTTGAAGCACTCGCAATCAAGCCAGACGGCATTTATGTGGATGGCACGTTTGGACGCGGCGGGCACAGTGCGCAAATTTTGAAGCGGCTCGGCACAAACGGCAAGTTGATCGCGATGGACAAAGATCCTGCAGCGGTGGCGGTGGGCAAAGAATGGCGCGATGCGCGCTTTCAGATCGTGCATCGCAGCTTTGCCAATTTGGCGGAAGTGTTGCGCGAACAGGGAGTACAGAAGGTTGACGGCATCCTGCTCGACTTGGGTGTGTCGTCGCCACAATTGGATGATGCAGCGCGCGGATTTAGTTTTCGTTTTGACGCGCCGCTGGATATGCGCATGGATGTCAGCAGCGGAATGACTGCAGCGCAGTGGCTGGCGACAGTGGATGAAAATTTGTTAAAGGAGGTGATACGTGATTACGGCGAAGAACGGTTTGCTAAGCAGATTGCAAGGGCGGTTGTTACGGCGCGCGCAGTCGAACCCATCCATACAACGCGGCAACTCGTCGAGTTGGTTGGCAAAGCGGTTCGCACGAGGGAGGCTGGGCAGAACCCGGCAACACGCACCTTTCAGGCTATACGGATTTATCTCAACCACGAGCTCGAAGAGCTTGCGCGGGTCTTGCCAGAGTGTGTGACGCATCTCAAGGTTGGTGGGCGCTTGGTGGTGATCAGTTTTCATTCGCTGGAAGACCGTATCGTGAAGCGCTACATGCGTGAGACAGCGGAGGGCGATAAATTGCCGCGCAATGTGCCTATACGCGCCAGCGAAGTGCCGAAGGGAAAATTGAATTTGATCGGTAAGGCGGTGCGCGTTAGCGGGGCAGAATTACAGGTCAATCCGCGTGCACGCAGCGCGGTGATGCGAATTGCGGAGCGCAGCGATGTTGCGTAACAGCGCGGCATGGGTTGAACGCGAATGAAGACCGGTATTGCTGGTATCCGCAAGCAAGTCAAAAGCAAGGTCGATGGGCTCAGCCCGGTCTACCGGGGCTTGCTGCTTGTGGCGGTGGTGATGTGCGCGTTGAGTGTAGTCACTTCGCAGCATAAGGCGCGCAAGCTGTTCATCGAGTTGCAAAAGGAAAAAGAACAAACGCAGCAAATGGATGTGGAGTGGGGGCAATTGCAACTGGAGCAAAGCACTTGGGCTACGCCGGCGCGGGTAGAGGAAGTTGCTGTGAAAAAGTTGCAAATGCAGTTGCCTAAAAATGGGCAAATTCAATTTATATGGGTAAAGCCTAACGGCGGAACAAAGCTACAACGATGAAATACGCGGCCAGCGCACATATAGACATCACGGCGAAATTGCCAGGATGGCGAGCCACCGCGCTATTTATGATATTGCTGGCCGGACTGACCGGGTTGCTTGGGCGTGGGGTGTATTTGCAAGGGATACACAACGGATTCCTGCAGGAAAAAGGCAACGCGCGTTACAGCCGAGTGATTGAGGTAAGCGCGCACCGAGGTATGATCTCTGACCGCAACGGCGAGCCGCTCGCTATCAGTACCCCGGTTGAATCGGTGTGGGCGAGCCCGTCGGATGTGGAGGCTGATAAGCGTCAAGTAAAACAACTGTCGCAAATACTCGGCATGGACATTGATGACGTGACGAACCGGCTGTTCGATACCTCGCGTGATTTTGTCTATCTTAAACGATTGCTTCCCCCCGAACAGGTTGAGAAAGTGGTGAGCCTGAAGCTTCCGGGGGTTTCGTTGCAACGCGAATATCGCCGCTATTATCCAGCGGGTGATGAGGCTGCGCAGACATTGGGCTTTACCGGACAGGACGATAACGGGCAAGAGGGGATGGAGCTTGCCTTGCAGGAACAGCTTGCAGGAAAACCCGGCAGTCAGCGCGTTATCAAGGATAACCACGGGTACATCGTTGAAGACGTCGGCAGTCTCCATGCATCCAAGCCTGGCAGCGATATCGTGCTTAGTCTTGACAGTAATTTGCAACACATTGCCTACCGAGAGCTGGAGATTGCGGTCAGGCAACATCGAGCCAAGGCCGGTGCGGTAGTGGTGCTCGATGCGCGAAGCGGCGAAGTGCTGGCACTCGCCAACTATCCCGGCTACAACCCTAACAACCGCAATAACACCAGCAGCAAGGCGATGCGTAACCGCGCCATTACCGATCTTTTCGAGCCGGGCTCGACGATGAAACCTTTTACCGTGGCGATGGCGATCGAGAGGGGCAAAGTGAATCCCAACACCATCATCAATACTGAACACGGAGTGTTCATGTTGAACAACAGAAAGATTCACGATGCTCATCAGGAATCAAGATTGACCGTGGCGCAGGTCATACAAAAATCAAGCAATGTCGGCGCAGCCAAAATCGCCTTATCGTTGAAATCTGACATGATGTGGCAAGGTTTGAAGGATAGTGGATTTGGCGAGCAGACCGGCAGCAACTTCCCGGGTGAAGCGCCGGGTAAATTGCGTGCACCAAAAACCTGGCGACCCATTGAGCAGGCAACGATGGCTTATGGACACGGGATATCGGTGAATCTGCTGCAACTGGCGCGGGCATACACGATATTTGCCAATGGCGGTGAATTGATACCGATATCGCTGCTCAAGCTGGGTGCTCCTGCGACAGGAAAGAAAGTGTTTTCCGAGCGGACCGCGCATGAATTGCGCGACATGATGGAGATGGTGGTGCTGCCAGGCGGCACGGCTCCGCTGGCGCAAGTGGCCGGTTATCGCGTGGCGGGCAAGACCGGCACAGCGCATAAACTGGAGGATGGGCATTACGTCGATCGTTATGTCGCTTCGTTCGTCGGATTTGCGCCGGCCTCGAGTCCGCGTCTGATAGTGGCGGTGATGATAGATGATCCGGACGGCGTTAATTATTACGGAGGAGAAGTGGCCGCGCCGGTGTTCAGTAAAGTAATGAGCGCGGCTTTGCACGCGCTTAATGTACCGAACGATGCGCCGCTGGATAACGTTGTTGCGCCGCCGCCGAATATTGTGAAGGAGGAGGTGTGAACCCTTCTCTCCATCAGTGGGCTATCGAACAATTGGCCACATTAAAAGTGCCGGTCACTCGTCTGATGACGGATAGTCGTTCTGTTCAGCACGGAGATACCTTTATCGCTTATCCCGGTGAAAAGACTGATGGCAGGCAATTCATCGCGTCAGCGATAGAGCGAGGAGCCAACGCGGTAATATGGGAAAAGCAGCATTTTGTTTGGAACGATTCATGGAAGGTAGCTAACTTGGCAGTGGCCGATTTGCGCCACAAGGCGGGATGGCTTGCTGATGCCGTATATGGCACACCATCGGAAAAACTATGGATGGTAGGCATTACCGGAACCAATGGCAAGACCTCGACCAGTCACTGGATCACCCACGTACTGAACGATGCCGGAAAGAAATGCGCATTGATCGGTACGCTGGGAAACGGTTTCGTGAGCGCATTGCAAGCCAGTGCGAATACCACACCAGATGCCATTAGCGTGCATGGCTTGTTGGCGGACTATGTTCGTGAAGACGCGCAAGCTGTGGCGATGGAAGTGTCTTCGCACGCGCTGTCTCAAGGTCGGGTCAACGCGGTTCGCTTCGATGTGGCGATGCTCACCAATTTGAGCCGAGATCATCTCGATTACCACGGCGATATGCAAAGTTACGCGGATGCCAAACGCAAATTGTTCGATTGGCAGCAGCTTAAATATGTGGTGCTGAACCTCGACGATGCATATGGCGTGGAGCTGGCTGAGAAATTAAGAGATGCCGATGCGGAAGTAATTGGTTACGGTCTGAGCGATGCGGCATTGCAACTCGCCGAGCGGTTGGGCATGCGTATGGTTTATGGCAATTTGCTGGAAATGACCGGACAGGGAGTGCGGCTGGCGGTGCATTCCAGCTGGGGGGCGGTGGAGTTGAATAGCGCGTTGGTCGGAAGATTCAACGCGGCAAATCTTTTGGGTGCGCTGGCGGTGTTGCTGGTGAGCGGGATAGCCTTGAAGGATGCGGCGGAATCATTGGGCAAGGTTCAGCCTGTCCCCGGACGCATGCAGCGTTTAGGCAGCATGCAGGAACCGACGGTGATCGTGGATTACGCGCACACCCCGGACGCGTTGGAAAAAGTATTGCAGGCATTGCGCGAAGTCAGCGCGGCAGCTGGCGGAAAAGTCCTGTGCGTGTTCGGTTGCGGCGGAGATCGGGATAGAGGCAAACGCGCCATGATGGGCATAGTCGCGGAAAAATTCTCTGATTTTTGTATCGTAACATCCGACAATCCGCGCAGCGAAAATCCCCGTGAAATAATCGCGGAAATCATCAGCGGCATGAATGGAGAAAACCACGAGATCATAATAGACCGTGCTGTCGCAATTCAAAGTGCAATCCGCCATGCGCGGCAGATCGATACCGTGCTGATCGCGGGCAAGGGACACGAAGAATATCAGGAGATCAGCGGCATAAAGCATCCGTTCAACGATGTGTCGGTGGCGCAACAAGCCTTGCAGTCGTGCCATGCGTTTCGACAAGATCAAGGTAATTCGAGGGGTGGGCAATGATGCTGCTATCGCAAGCCGCGCAGGCGACCGATGGAAAGCAGGTCGGAGATGACGTACTTTTCAATGCGGTTTCAAGCGACAGCCGTAAAATTGTACAGGGAGATTTGTTCATTGCGTTGCGCGGAGAGAATTTCGACGGATACAACTTCGTTACAACTGCAGCGCAAGCGGGGGCAGTAGCGGCGCTGGTGAATGCCGACAGTTATGGGAAGCAGGGAGCCAGGGTTGTGCCGGACTTTCCGCTTTTGGTGGTTGAAGACACGCGCTTGGCGTTGGGCAGGTTGGCTGCGTGGTGGCGTTGGCAGTTCGATATCCCATTGGTGGCGATCACCGGCAGCAATGGCAAGACCACGGTGAAAGAAATGCTTGCCAGCATTTTGCGCGAGGCGGCAGGCAGTGCAGACGCAGTGCTCGCAACCAAGGGGAATTTAAACAACGATATCGGCATGCCGCTCACGCTGCTGCAACTGAATGCAGCACATCGTTATGCCGTGATCGAAATGGGCATGAACCATCCGGGTGAGATTGAATACCTGACACGTATCGCCAGGCCGGATGTTGCGCTGATAAACAACGCCAGTGGCGCACATCTGGAAGGTTTGGGATCTGTGGAGGCTGTCGCGCAGGCAAAAGGTGAAATATTCTCGGGCTTGAAGCGTCATGGTACGGCGGTGATCAATGCCGATGACGCACACGCGCCATTATGGCGCTCGCTGGCCGGAGTCAATCCATTACTTGAATTCGGCCTGAATCCGGCGGCCGATGTATGTGGCACATGGCTGCCGCGTGGTGATGGCTTGCGGCTTGACGTGACTGCGCCGCAAGGGATGTTTGCTGCGGACTTGAAGGTTCCCGGTGAACACAATGCGCGCAACGCGCTGGCTGCGACTGCCGCTGCAATCGTGCTGAACATCTCCTTGGAAACAATTGCCGCAGGCTTGGAAAAATTCAGCGGTGTGGACGGACGTTTGCAGCGCAAGGGCGCGATGCATGGCGCAAGCATGATAGACGATACCTACAACGCCAATCCGGCCTCGTTATCCGCCGCGATCAGCGTGCTTGCACAAGCTACGGGCAAGCGTATTCTGGTGTTGGGCGATATGGGCGAATTGGGTGAAGACGCCGTAATCTTTCATGCCGAGATCGGTCGTGAAACGCGCAAAGCAGGCATTGAAAAGCTTTATGCGCTGGGAACATTGAGCAGCAACGCGGTGCGTGAATTTGGCAGCGGTGCGAAACACTTCGAGCGCATTGAGGATTTACAGGCTGCGCTGGAAAAGGAATTGGATGAGAACACCACCGTGCTGGTGAAAGGTTCGCGCTTCATGAAAATGGAGCGTGTAGTAAGTTCTTTAGAAGCAGGGACCACACATGAATTGCTACTACAGGGGAAATAAATGCTCTTAGCTCTGGCTCAATGGTTGGCTCAGGATGTCAGGTTCTTCAGCGTGTTCAATTACATCACGTTACGTACCGTGCTGGCAGCGATGACTGCACTGGGGATTTCCTTCCTGGTCGGGCCGATGATGATACGCAAATTGGCTGCATACAAGATTGGCCAGTCGGTGCGTAGTGACGGGCCGCAGACGCACCTGGTAAAGGCAGGAACGCCGACCATGGGAGGTGCGCTGATACTAACCTCGATTGCGATCACCACTTTGCTATGGGGCGACTTGCACAACCATTACGTGTGGGTGGTGTTGCTCACCACCTTGAGCTTCGGCGTGATTGGCTGGGTGGATGATTATCGCAAGGTGGTGCACCGAAATCCCAAGGGTTTATCGGCCAGGGTAAAGATGGGTTGGCAGTCCCTCATTGCCTTGGTGGTTGGCTTTTATTTGTGGAACACCGCCAGTTTGCCTGCGAACACCGAGCTCATCCTGCCGTTCCTGAAATTCTTTGTGTTTCCGCTTCCCGCATTCCTGTTTATCACACTGACCTATTTGGTCGTTGTTGGCACCAGCAACGCAGTGAATCTGACCGATGGCCTGGATGGCCTGGCCATCATGCCGACAGTAATGGTGAGCGGCGCATTGGCGATATTCGCTTATGTAGCGGGACATGCGGTGTTTTCAAAATATCTGGGTGTACCCTACATCCCCGGTGCGGGTGAGTTGGCGGTGTTCTGTGGCGGGATCACCGGGGCCGGACTGGCATTCCTGTGGTTCAACGCTTATCCCGCCGAAGTGTTCATGGGCGATGTCGGCGCGCTCGCGCTTGGTGCGGCACTCGGTACAGTGGCGGTGATCGTACGTCAGGAATTTGCGCTGTTCATCATGGGTGGCGTGTTCGTAGTCGAGGCGGTCTCGGTGATGATTCAGGTGGTCTCGTTCAAACTTACAGGCAAGCGTGTGTTCCGCATGGCTCCGTTACATCATCACTTTGAATTGAAGGGTTGGAAGGAGACTCAGGTCGTCGTGAGATTTTGGATCATTACCATGCTGCTGGTCTTGTTGGGGCTTGCGACTCTTAAGCTGAGATGAAACGACACAAAAACAAATCGGTGCTGGTGTTGGGACTCGGTGAGACCGGGCTCTCCATGGTGCGCTGGCTCAGCACGCAGAGTGCGCGTCTGCGCGTGGCGGACAGCCGTAGCACGCCACCCGGCTTGGCTCAAGCAGCCCAGTATGTTGCTTCCGATCAGATCTTTTGCGGAAATTTCAATGATGCGCTGTTCGATGGCATCGAGCTGATCGCGATCAGTCCGGGTGTGCCATTGCACGATCCGGTAGTTGCACGGGCTGTTGCACGCGGAATTGAGGTGGTGGGCGACATCGAATTGTTCGCGCAATCGCTGCCGAAAGATAATCGCCCGCACATCCTCGCAATCACCGGATCGAACGGGAAGACGACCGTCACCAGCATGGTGGAACATCTATGCAAGGCGGCAGGTAAAGATGTAGTGGCGGCGGGCAACATCTCTCCGGCGGTGCTGGATGTCGTGCTGGAGCGTGGCGTGAACCAGCCTGAAGTATGGGTGCTGGAGCTGTCCAGCTTCCAGCTTGAAACCACATCGAGCCTGAATGCAGATGCCGCGACGGTGCTGAATATCAGCGAGGACCATCTCGATCGCTATGCCGACATGGCTGAATACAGTGCGGCCAAGGCGCGTATTTTTGAAGGATGCAGCATACAAGTGCTGAACCGCGATGATGCGCGCTGCATGAGCATGGCGCGCGTGGAATGCGAAACCATCACATTCGGTTTGAATAAGCCGGGCTCAGCAAATGATTTTGGGATAGAGCGAGCCGATGGGGAAATCTGGCTGATGCAAGGCGCGAAACGTTTGCTCAAGGCCAGCGAGTTGCAAGTGGCTGGATTGCATAACGTGGCGAATGCATTGGCCGCGTTAGCGTTGAGCCGCGCAATCAATTTCCCGATGCCGGTATTGCTGGATGCGTTGCGTAGCTTTAAAGGACTGCCGCATCGCGTTGAGCGCGTGGCGGAAATAGGTGGCATCACTTATTACGACGATTCGAAGGGTACCAATGTCGGCGCGACCATTGCCGCGCTGCAGGGGTTGGGATGCAAATCTGTGTTGATTGCGGGCGGGGAGGGCAAGGGGCAGGATTTCGCGCCGCTCAATCAGGTGGTGGCTCAACATGCGCGTGCGGTGGTGTTGATCGGGCGAGATGCGTCGCTGATAGAGGCTGCCTTGTATGGTAGCGGTGTAAAAGTAGTGCGAGCCGAAGATATGGATGATGCGGTACAACAAGCATCTCAACTGGCGCAAAGCGGGGACGCGGTGCTGCTGTCACCGGCCTGTGCCAGCTTCGACATGTTTCGCAATTATGAACATCGCGCCGAGGTTTTCGTAGAAGCCGTGGGTGAATTAAAACTGGAGGGCGCATGTCATCATTAGCGAAGGCAAGGAGCACGCGCAAAACAGGAATTTCGAAAACAATCCTTGGTTGGGCGAAATTGATATCGCCGAAGGGAACGCAGGGAGTTTCACCCCGCACTTATACGGCATCCGCAAGGAGTCGCGATGCAGGCGACTTGTATCCAGGCAACCGCTGGGCAAGATCGACACCGCCGACGGGTACCCAGGGGTTGCACCCTCACCCTCACCCTATCGCTGCACCCGCAAGGAGTACGCCGATGGGTACCCGGGGGTTTCACCCCTACCCTATCGCTGTCAAGACACGCACTGCGCCGCCCCAAACGCAATACGACGAATTGCTGATCTGGGCATTGATAGGTCTGCTCGCGCTGGGTTTGGTGATGGTTTATTCCGCCTCGATCGCCACTGCAGAGGCCAATAAATTCACCGGTTATCAGCCGGCTTACTATCTGATGCGTCATGGTGTGTACATTGCCGCCGGGTTGTTGGTGGGGCTGTTCGCTTTTCAGGTGCCGGTGCAAATGTGGCAGACCTACGCGCCGTATTTATTTTTGATCGGCGCGGCATTGTTGGTGTTGGTGCTGATCCCGGGTGTCGGGCGGGAGGTGAATGGAAGTCGCCGCTGGCTGTCGCTGTTCGTGATCAATCTGCAACCCTCCGAGTTGATGAAGCTGTTTGCCGTGTTGTATGCCGCCGATTACACGGTGCGCAAGGGCAAGGTCGGCCACCTTTTCACCAAAGCTTTTGTGCCGATGCTGGTGGTGATGGTGCTGATCGGTGGTTTGCTGTTGCAAGAACCTGACATGGGCGCGCTTGTGGTGATCCTGTCTATCGCCTTCTGTACCTTGTGGCTGGGCGGCTTCAACCTTTCAGTGTTCGCTGCGTTGCTGGTGACGCTGCCGTTGGCGTTTACCGCCTTGGTATTTTCCTCGCCTTACCGCATGCAACGCGTCATCGGATTCATGGATCCTTGGTCTGATCCGTATGGCAAGGGATATCAATTGAGTCATGCGTTGATCGCGTTCGGGCGCGGCGAATGGCTGGGCGTGGGGTTGGGCGGTAGTGTGGAGAAATTGTTCTACCTGCCGGAAGCGCACACCGATTTCCTGATGGCGGTGATCGCGGAGGAATTGGGTCTGGTCGGCGTGACTGCGGTGATCGGACTGTTCGCTCTTCTGGTGGTGCGCTCGTTCCAGATCGGCCGGCATGCCGTGTTTCTCGAACGCAACTTTTCTGCGCTGGCCGCGCAAGGTATCGGTGTGTGGATCGGCGCGCAGGCGATGATCAATATCGGCGTGAACATGGGCGTGCTGCCGACCAAAGGATTGACCCTGCCGTTCCTGAGTTTCGGTGGAAGCGGCATCATGGTTAATTGCGTGGCGGCAGCAGTGCTGCTGAGGATCGACTACGAAAACAGAAGAATTGCCCGGGGACTTACGGTATGAGCACCCGCAAGGAGTACGCCGGTGGGTACCCGGAGGCTTCGCCTCCACCCTCACGCAGCCGCTCAATACTGATCATGGCAGGCGGAACTGGCGGGCACATATTCCCGGCCCTTGCTGTAGCCGATGTACTGCGTTCGCGGGGATGGCACGTAACCTGGCTGGGTGCGCCCAACAGCATGGAGGCTGAACTGATTCCGCGGCATGGATACGAAATAGCGTGGGTGCGCTTTTCCGGCGTGCGTGGCAAAGGTTTGCTGCGTTGGCTGCTGATGCCGTTCGATCTGCTGGTTGCATTATGGCAGAGTGCCGCTGCGATATTGCGCCATCGTCCCGATGTGGTGTTGGGCATGGGCGGATACATCACTTTCCCGGGTGGGATGATGGCGGCATTGTTGCGCCGTCCGCTGGTGATCCATGAACAAAACTCCATCGCCGGATTAAGCAACAAGGTGCTGGCACACATCGCGCAAAAAGTGATGAGCGGATTTCCCGACGTATTGCCTCACGCGATATGGTGCGGCAATCCGGTGCGCCGCGATATTGCAGCTTTGCCTGATCCGCAGCAACGCTATGACGCACGCAACGGCAAGCTGAATGTGCTGGTGGTAGGCGGCAGTCTGGGCGCAAAGGCGATCAATGAAGCATTGCCGAAAGCGCTCGCACTGCTGAACCAGGATGTGCGTCCCAGTGTGCTGCATCAAACAGGCAAACAACATTTCGACACGGTGCAAAAATCGTATCAACAGGCCGGGGTGCAGGCAGACATCAAGCCATTCATGGATGAAATGGCCAAGCATTATGGCAATGCCGACCTGGTGATTTGTCGCGCGGGTGCATTGACGATCGCTGAGCTTGCTGCTGCGGGCGTGGCAAGCATATTGATCCCATTCCCGTTTGCGGTGGACGATCACCAGACTCGCAACGCGCAATTTCTGAGCAAGCACGGTGCGGCGGTGTTGTTGCCGCAGAGCGATATGAGCGCAGAAAAACTGGCGAAGTTGCTTGGCGACTTTGTGGATGGCGTGCAGGAGGATGCAAAGAGTGGACGCAAAAAATTATTGGCGATGGCACACAAGGCGCGAGAAGTGGCCAAGCCGGATGCGGCATTCGCGGTAGCAAGAGCATGCGAGGGCTTGGCGGCATGAAGCATAAAGTTAAACATCTTCATTTCGTAGGCATCGGCGGTTCCGGCATGAGCGGCATCGCCGAGGTGCTGCTCAATCTGGGATTCAAAGTGAGCGGATCCGATCTGGGTAAAAACGCCGCAACACGTCGCCTCAAACAATTGGGTGCGACGGTGTACCTCGGTCACGCCGAGGAGCATTTGACCAAGGCGGACGTGGTGGTGATCTCGACTGCGGTGAGCAATGACAACCCCGAAGTGCTGGCTGCGCGTGCACGCGGTATTCCGATAGTGCCGCGTGCGATGATGCTGACCGAGTTGATGCGCTTGCGTCAGGGAATCGCAGTAGCGGGCACGCACGGCAAGACCACCACGACTTCGCTGACCTCCAGTGTGCTGGCCAAGGGTGGATTCGACCCGACTTATGTGATCGGCGGAAAACTGAACAGCAGCGACAGTAACGCAAAGCTGGGTACCGGCGAATTCATCGTGGTCGAGGCCGACGAGTCGGATGCCTCGTTCCTGTATCTGCAACCGATACTCGCGGTGATTACCAATATCGACGCTGACCATATGGAAACCTATGGCCACGATTTTGAAAAACTTAAGCAGGCGTTCGTGGATTTCGTCGAACACTTGCCGTTCTATGGCAGGGCGATACTGTGCGTGGACGATACCAATGTTCGTGATATTTTGCCGCGCATCAGCAAGCCGGTGACGACTTATGGTTTCAGCGAAGGTGCGCAGATCCGCGCCGTGAATGTGCGCCATCAGGGCGGTCAAATGCGCTTTACCGCGCAATGCCGCCAGAACGGAACACCCAAGGATCTGGACATCACGCTCAATCTGGCGGGAATGCACAACGTGTTGAATTCTCTCGCCGCGATCGCCATCGCGCTGGAAGTCGGTGTGGCGGATAAAGCGATCATCGAGGCACTCGCGGAATTTCAGGGTGTCGGCAGACGCTTCCAGCGATACGGCGAAGTGGCATTGCCGGATGGCGGCAGCTTCACGCTGATCGACGACTACGGACACCATCCGGTGGAAATGGTGGCGACGCTGGAGGCCGTGCGCGGCGCGTTTCCGAACAAGCGTCTGGTGTTGGCATTTCAACCGCATCGCTATAGCCGGACTCGAGATTTGTTTGAGGACTTTGTGAAAGTGCTGCGCAGTGTGGATGCGCTGGTGCTGGCCGAAGTCTATGCGGCAGGCGAGCAACCCATCGTCGCGGCAGACGGACGTGCGTTGATGCATGCCTTGCGTGTGGCCGGACAGAGCCAGGTGGTATTTGTCGAGGATATCGAGCTGATGCCGCAGGCGATCATGCAAATGGCGAGTGATGGCGATGTGGTCATCACGATGGGCGCGGGATCGATTGGAACTACGCCTAATAAATTGCTGGGAAAAAACGACGCGGATGCGACCGGGAAAATGCCGGCCATGCAGACGCAACGTCCGGGTGAGCCATGAATATGAACGAGCTGCAACATATTAGCGATTCGGCATTGCGTGGCACGTTGAGCCACAACGTGCCGATGTGCAAATACACAAGTTGGCGTGCAGGCGGTACGGCTGAGCGGATGTATCAGCCTGCAGATATGCAAGATCTGCTGATGTTCTTGCGCAGCTTGCCTGATGGAGAACCTCTGTATGCGGTGGGGCTGGGCAGTAATCTGCTGGTGCGCGACGGAGGTTTGCGCGGCACGGTGTTGATGTTGCATGGAACATTGAGTGGGTTGCATCTCGAGTTGGATGGCAGCATCTATGCCGAAGCCGGAGTGCCAGGTGCGAAGTTGGCGCGCTTTGCCGCTACACATAATTTGTGCGGCGCAGAATTTTTCGCCGGCATTCCCGGTACGCTGGGCGGCATGCTGGCGATGAACGCCGGTTGTTATGGCAGCGAAACATGGGAGAAGGTGCTGCGCGTGCAGACCGTGAATAGAAAAGGCGAAGTGCATGTGCGCACGACAGCCGATTATGAAATCGGATATCGCCATGCGGCATTGCTACCCTCTCCTCAATCCTCTGGTGGAACAACTAGCCATTCGACTAAGCCGTCAGAAAACGACGGCCAAGTCGCTGGTTATCCCGTAAGCGGGGAGAGCGAAGCGAGGGGGGCGAAGCCAGGCGAACGAGAAAAGCTCTCTTTAATCCCTGCTGAGGAAGAATGGTTTGCTGCAGCGTGGCTGCAATTTGCCAAAGGAGATGGCGAGAATGCGCGGCAGGAAATCAAGGCGTTGCTGAGCAAGCGCATCACCAGTCAGCCTTTGAATCTGCCGAATGCAGGTTCGGTGTTCCGTAATCCGCCAAACGACCATGCGGCGCGATTGATTCAGGAGAGTGGTCTGAAGGGCAAGCAGATCGGTGGTGCGCAGGTGTCAGAGAAGCATGCCAACTTTATTGTGAATACCGGCGCTGCGACGGCGGCAGACATCGAGAACCTGATCCATGTAGTGCAGGCCAAAGTCGAGCGGCATACAGGTGTGAGGTTGCATCCTGAAGTGAGAATTATTGGAGAAAAAAATGTTTAGCACTGAGATCACGGAGAGGATAACGGTTTTCTCTGTGTGCTCTGTGTACTCTGTGGCTGGTTTGGATTTTTGAATGGATAAAATACATAAATTTGGAAAAGTGGCGGTGTTGTTTGGCGGTAAATCCACCGAGCGCGAGGTGTCGCTGAAAAGCGGTGCGGCGGTATTGGCGGCTTTGCAGCGCAGCGGCGTGGATGCATATCCATTCGATCCTGCCGTGCAGAATTTGCAGGCGCTGCTCGACGATGGATTTGACCGGGCGTTCATCGCGCTGCATGGACGCTATGGCGAAGACGGTACGGTGCAGGGCGCGCTGGAATTGCTGGGTGTTCCTTATACCGGCAGCGGGGTGATGGCTTCCGCGCTGGGCATGGACAAGTGGCGCACCAAGCTGGTGTGGCAGGCGGTCGGATTGCCGATACCCGACTATGCACTGCTCGATGAACACAGCGACTGGAAAGTGGTTGCGCAAAAGTTGGGTCTGCCGCTGTTTGTGAAACCGGCCAATGAAGGTTCCAGTGTCGGCATCAGCAAAGTGAAAGCGGTCGGCGAATTGCCCGCTGCATATCGCGAGGCCGTCAAGTACGACAAGCTGGTGCTTGCGGAAAGTTTCATCGGCGGCGGGGAATATACCGTGGCGATACTGGGTGAACAGGCGTTGCCGGTGATCAAGATCGAACCGGCCAATGAGTTCTATGACTACGAGGCGAAATATTTGCGCAACGACACCCGCTATTTGTGCCCGAGTGATTTGAGCACTACGCAGGAAACCGAGATGAAGCGTCTGGCCATACAGGCGTTTGCGCTGATCGGCGGGCAGGGCTGGGGGCGCGTGGATTTTTTGAAAGACAACACGGGCAAGCCGTATCTGCTCGAAGTGAACACCTCGCCGGGCATGACCGATCACAGTCTGGTGCCGATGGCGGCGCGTCAGGCGGGGATGAGCTTCGAACAATTGGTGGTACACGTATTGGAGTTGGCGCATGTGGGATAACGCTGCACTGTTGCGCAGTATCGCCAACGCGATGTTTGCATTTAGCGCGTGCGCGGTGTTGTACGGTGCGGTCTATTACGTGACGCATCTGCAGGGATCGTTCCCATTGCAGGGCGTGAGCTTGAGTGCGGCCCCGCAACGGGTCGATGCAGCGGAAGTGTTGCGGGTGGTGCGCAGCGAGGTATATGGGAATTTTTTTACCGTGGATATCGAACGATTGAGGCAGTCGTTGGAAAAGCTGCCTTGGGTGCGCAACGTCAGCATACGCCGCGAATTTCCCGATCGATTGGCGGTGCGACTGGAAGAGCACCAGGCGTTGGCACGCTGGAACGGCGCAGCGCTGGTGAATCAGCAGGGTGAGGTTTTTGTTGCGGCCAGTGAACAGGTGTTGCCGGGTTTTACCGGGCAGGACGGAACGGCGGCTGAGGTGACGCAACATTACAAGCAGTTCAGCCAGCAGCTTGCTGAACTGGATTTGCAGGTGTCGCTGCTTGCCTTGTCGCCGCGCCATGCATGGCAATTGCGCTTGAGCAACGGCATGGTGCTGGAGTTGGGGCGTGAAGATATGCAACAACGTTTGGCAAGATTCGTGGAGGTTTATCCCTATAGCCTCGCGACAGTACAGAGCAAGGTGAAATATGTGGACTTGCGCTACCGCAATGGATTTGCGGTGGGCGGTCTGGTTCAAAGCGGTTTGGCTAAACAAGGTTAATTAGTAGTAGTAGTGGAGAACAAGCGATGAGCAGAAACAATGAAGACAAGAATCTGGTGGTCGGATTGGATATCGGCACGTCCAAGATCGTGGTTATTGTCAGTGAAGTCAAGGCGGACGGCATGCTGGAAGTGATCGGCATGGGCATGCACCCGTCATCCGGGATGAAGAAGGGCATGGTGGTCAACATCGAAGCCACCGTGGGCGCGATCCAGCGCGCGCTGGAGGAAGCAGAACTGATGGCCGATTGCAAGATCACTGAGGTTTATACCGGCATTGCGGGCAGCCATATACGCAGCATCAATTCGCGTGGCATGGTGAAGATCAAGGAGAAAGAGGTTGTTGCCGCCGATATCGAGCGTGTGATCGAGACAGCCAGTTCGATCAGTCTGCCGGGGGACCAGCAGATCCTGCACATCCTCGAACAGGAATTCAGCATCGACGGGCAGGACGGCATCAAGAAGCCGATGGGGATGAGCGGGATGCGTCTGGATGTCGAAGTGCACATCATCAGCGGTGCGGTGTCGGCGGTGCAGAACATCATGAAATGCATCCATCGCTGCGGACTGGAAGTGAATGAATTGATCCTGCAACCGCTGGCATCCAGCAAGGCCGTGCTTGCCGAAGACGAGAAAGAATTGGGCGTGTGTCTCGTGGATATCGGCGGCGGCACCACCGACATCGCGGTGTTCACCGGTGGCGCGATCCGCCATACCGCCGTGATACCGATCGCCGGCGACCAGATCACCAACGACATCGCGATGGCGTTGCGCACGCCGACGCAGGATGCTGAAGACATCAAGATCAAGCATGGTTGTGCGCTACGCCAACTGGCCGATGGCGGCGTGATCGAAGTGCCCGGCGTGGGTGAACGCGGGCCGCGCATGTTGTCGCGCCAAACCTTGGCGGAAGTGATCGAGCCGCGCGTCGAGGAATTGTATTCGCTGGTGCAGCAGGAGTTGCGCCGCAGCGGCTTCGAAGAGCTGCTGTCATCGGGCATCGTGATCACGGGCGGCAGCAGCGCCATGCAAGGCATGGTCGAATTGGGCGAGGAGATATTCCATCTGCCGGTGCGCATGGGTATCCCGAAATATATCGGCGGTTTGTCCGATGTGGTGAAAACCCCGCGTATGGCGACGGGTGTCGGGCTGTTGCTGTATGGCCTGGAGCATCATCAACAAAGTGTGGAGAGGCGTATGGAATCGAATTCATTGGGCGATGTGCTGGCAAGGATGAAAATCTGGCTGCAAGGAAATTTTTAGAAATTTTAAGGGTTGGTTGTTCAGGTACCACAGGGTTTGATTTTTAATAATTATTTCTTAAGGAGACGGCGATGTTTGAAATCATGGAAACACAATCTCAGGATGCGGTGATCAAGGTGATCGGTGTGGGCGGCTGTGGCGGTAATGCCGTGGATCATATGATCGAGCAAGGCGTGCAGGGAGTCGAGTTCGTGGTCATCAACACCGATGCGCAGGCACTCAAGCGCAGCAAGGCGCGCACCCAGTTGCAGATCGGTATAAACGTCACCAAGGGATTGGGTGCCGGTGCCAAACCCTCGGTTGGGCAAGCGGCGGCAGAAGAAGACCGAGAGCGTATCAAGGAGATACTCAGCGGCGCGCACATGGTGTTCATCACGGCTGGCATGGGTGGCGGTACCGGAACGGGCGCTGCGCCTATCGTCGCTCAAATCGCCAAGGAGATGGATATCCTGACCGTGGCGGTGGTCACCAAACCGTTCGCGTATGAGGGCAACCGGATGCGGTTCGCCAAAGAAGGCATCGAGGTGCTGAACGAATATGTCGATTCGTTGATCATCGTGCCAAATGCCAAGCTGATGGAGGTGCTGGGCAAGGAGGTCACCGTGCCGGAAGCTTTCAAGGCAGCCAACGGCGTATTGCAGGGCGCGGTGGCAGGTATCGCCGAAGTGATCAACGTGCCCGGTTTGATCAACGTGGACTTTGCCGACGTGCGCACCGTGATGTCGGAGAACGGCATGGCGATGATGGGTTCTGCGGTAGCGTCAGGCATGGATCGCGCGCGGCTTGCTGCCGAGCGTGCGATCGCCAGCCCGCTGTTGGAAGATGTGGATATGTCCGGTGCGCGTGGCGTGCTGGTTAATATCACTTCGAGCAGCAGCCTGAAGTTGAAGGAGATCGACGACGTGATGGAGTGTGTGCAGTTCGCCGCAGAGGAAGCGACCGTGATCGTCGGCTCGGTATTCGATGAAGCCATGGGTGACGAAATGCGTGTGACGGTCGTGGCCACCGGCCTCGGTACATCGCAGGTGCGCAAGCAATCCAAGCCGGAGATCGTCTATCAGAACCAGGATTACCAGCGCACCGGTACCAATGATGAGCCGGTTGCCAACGTAAATTACGGGGAACTGGAAACGCCGACCATTATGAGAAGCGGCCGAAGGGCAGCGGTAGATGCGATGGAAAAATCCGGGGTGGATACTTATGACATTCCGTCTTTTTTGCGTAAACAGGCGGATTGAATAAATGGGGATCAAAGGTTTCAAGGATATGGAAAGCCTCGTGCTGCAGTAGTAAAATCTGACTGTGTTATGATTATACGAATGAATTCTGTAACAAGGGCAACGATGGTCAAGCAACGCACCTTAAAAAATTCCGTCAGTGTGACGGGTGTCGGCTTGCATAGCGGCGAGAAAGTCACGCTCGGTTTACGTCCGGCCCCGGTCAATACCGGCATCGTATTTCGCCGTGTGGACGTGAAGCCGGTCGAGGAAATCCGCGCGCGCGCCGAGCGGGTGCATGACACACGCTTGTCTACCTGTATGGAACAAGGCGGTGTGCGGGTCGCCACCATCGAGCATCTGATGTCAGCAATGGCCGGATTGGGGGTGGATAACGCCTACGTAGATCTGGATAGCGCGGAAGTGCCGATCATGGATGGCAGTGCCGGTACCTTCGTGTTCCTGCTTCAGTCGGCGGGAATCGTTGAGCAATCAGCCGCCAAAAAATTCATACGCATCAAAAAAATCGTGGAAGTAAAGCAAGGCGACAAATGGGTGCGCTTTGAGCCGCATCACGGTTACAAATTAACTTTTACCATCAATTTTGCCCACCCGGTATTTGCCAATACCAAACAGCACGTCACGATCGATCTGGATGATGAGTCTTACGTGCGTGATATCAGCCGGGCGCGTACCTTTGGCTTTATGCAGGATGTCGAGGCCATGCGCGCACAAGGCCTGGCGTTGGGCGGCAGTCTGGACAACGCCATCGTGATGGACGACTATCGCGTGCTGAATGCGGATGGATTGCGTTTCGAGGACGAATTCGTCAAACATAAAGTGCTCGACGCGATCGGCGATCTCTATTTGCTGGGGCATCCGCTGATCGGCGCCTTCTCCGGTTTTAAATCCGGTCACGCCCTGAATAACGCCCTGTTGCGTGAACTGCTCGCCGATGACCAGGCTTGGGAGTTTGTCACATTCAATAGCGTGGAAGAAGCTCCCGCGTTTCTCCGTATGCAATTACAGGCGGCTTGATCAAAGGGTGAGCACGGCGGGTTTATGTTGATCCTGCGTTTGTTCATCGTGCTGGTGATATTGCTGCTGGTGTTGAGTGGCGGGATGTATATGTTTACGCGCAATCGCCGCTATCTTGAATTTGCCTGGCAGACAGTTCGTTTCACGGTGCTGTCGTTGCTGGTTTTTGCGCTGCTGTTCGTGCTGGAACGCTATGTGCTGGTAGGCTGGCTTGCAATCTTATAGGGGCAGCCTAACTTTTTGCACGAGTCATTTTTTTCAGCGCAAGCTTAAGCGGTGAATCGTCGTTCAGGTTCAGGCTGAGTTCATTCAGCGCGTTTTGTGCTGTCTTGCTCAGCTTATGCGGCGCCGGTTTGGGTTGAAGGCGATCGAAGGAGACTTGCACCTTGACGCGGATTCCGCTAACCTCACAGCCCCTGTTCTGCATCTGAACGACCAGTTCGGGTGCAAGTTGGCGTAATTTGGCAGCGACAGTGGCATTGGAAACGGCTACGCTGAGTGTGCCAAGTTGCAGTCCCAATACCTGTACTTGGCTGGATTGCACAAGATTAGTCGGAGCGGCATTGATAAAATGCCGTTGCAAGGCCGATAAAGATAGGACTTTGGCCAGCAGCGGCTGTAGCTCCTGAGTGCCGTTCAGCAATGTTTTCAGATGTTGTGCCACAAATTTTTAGATTACTTGAGAAGGGGGAAGCATGAATATTATTCTAGTTTCCAGTCACTTGGCAAAAACCCGCAGCATTTCGCTGAGTGGATGGCAAATGGCGGGGTTGTTGTTGTTGTTGTCAGGGTTGATGCTCGGTGCAGCTTTAACCTTGCAATATGCGCTGGTGCGATTTGCTCCAGAAGGCTTGAGCGATGAGATACGCGCCTTGTTATCCGAAGTGCAGAACGACGAACAACAAAAGCAGCAATTTTATTTGCATAGCAGTCTGGATGCCATGGCTGTGAGGGTCGGGCAGATGCAGGCGCAGGTGCAGCGACTGGATGCGCTTGGTGCGCGCTTGGCCAAGCTGACCGGAATGAAGCCGGAGGAATTCCAGTTTTCCCAACCGCCCGCACGAGGCGGTCCGCTGGTGGTTTTCCCTGAACAGAAAATGTCGGAGAACGGTTTGACTCAGCAACTGGACAGATTGGGCCGTGTGGTCAATGACCGCAGCGACAAGTTGCTGGCACTGGAAACCATGTTGCTACAGAACCAGTTGAGCCGCAAGTTGCTGCCCTCCATTCCGCCAGTCCACTCGGGCTTTTATTCCTCGAATTTTGGCTGGCGTATAGATCCTTTCACCGGCGTCAATGCGATGCACGAAGGAGTGGACTTTGTGGCGGATGTCGGAACGCCGATCTATGCTTCGGCGGGAGGTGTGGTTGCCTACGCGAGCATGCATCCCCAGTATGGTAATATGGTCGAGATCGATCATGGCAATGACATCGTCACCCGTTATGGACATGCATCCAAATTGTTCGTAAAGGTCGGTCAAGTGGTGAGGCGCGGCGAGAAGATCGCCGAGGTTGGAAGCACCGGACGTTCCACCGGCAACCACCTGCACTTCGAGGTTCGTTATAAAGGCAGTGCTCAAAATCCCGTGCGCTTTTTGGAAAAAGCCGCCAGTTAACAGTGATGGATATTGGTGAGGGTGGGGTGAAGGATCGCCTCACCCTTTATTATTTTTTGTAGTCAGGAATTTTTATTTGTAGTTTGGAACAACATGATTTCCAGTGTGCTGAAAAGTATCTTCGGTAGCCGCAACGATCGCTTGCTCAAGCAATATCGCGCTACCGCCCAAACCATCAATAAACTGGAAGCCGAAATCGCCAAGTTAAGCGATGAGGCATTGCGCCAGCAAACCTTTAGTTTCAAGCAACGATTTGCACAGGGCGAATCGCTCGATGCGCTGCTGCCGGAAGCATTTGCCGTGGTACGCGAAGCGAGCACCCGCGCGTTGGGGATGCGTCACTACGACGAACAGTTGATCGGCGGCATGGTGCTGCATTATGGCAAGATCGCCGAGATGCGCACCGGCGAAGGCAAGACCCTGATGGCCACGCTGCCGGTTTATCTGAATGCGATCTCCGGCCAGGGCGTGCATGTCGTCACCGTGAACGATTATCTTGCGGCTCGCGATGCCGAATGGATGGGCAAGCTGTATCGCTTTCTGGGTTTATCTGTGGGCGTGATCCTGTCGCAGATGGAGTCGGCCAACAAACAGGCTGCTTACGCTGCCGACGTTACCTACGGAACCAACAACGAATTCGGCTTCGATTATCTGCGCGACAACATGGCGACGCAGGCAAGTGAGCGTTATCAACGCAGTCTCAACTACGCCATCGTGGACGAGGTGGATTCGATCCTGATTGACGAGGCGCGCACGCCGCTGATCATTTCCGGCCAGGCCGAAGATAACGTGGATATTTATGTGCGCATCAACAAACTGGTGCCGCAGCTGGTGCGCCAGGCGACAGTGGATCAGCCCAGGGAAGGCGAGCCTGAAGCTCCCGGCGATTTCAGCGTGGATGAGAAAAACAATCAGATACTGCTGACCGAATCCGGCCACGAACACGCGGAAAACATCCTTACCCAGGCCGGGCTGTTGCCGGAAGGCGGCAGTTTGTATGACCCCGCCAACATTACGCTGATCCATCATCTGTATGCGGCATTGCGCGCGCACAACCTGTTTCACCGCGATCAGCAATATGTGGTGCAAGATGGCGAAGTGGTGATCGTGGATGAATTCACCGGTCGCCTGATGTCGGGTCGGCGCTGGTCGGATGGCTTGCATCAGGCGGTGGAAGCGAAAGAAAGCGTGACCATCCAGAAAGAGAATCAGACGCTGGCCTCGATCACCTTCCAGAATTATTTCCGCATGTACAACAAGCTGGCCGGCATGACCGGCACGGCGGATACCGAGGCGTATGAGTTCCAGCAGATATACAATCTGGAAACCGTGATCATCCCCCCGCATCGTCCGACGATACGCAAGGATATGATGGACAAGGTATACCTCACTGCCAAGGAAAAATATCAGGCAGTGATAGCAGACATCAAAGATTGCTACGAGTGCGGGCAACCGGTGCTGGTGGGCACGACATCGATCGAGAATTCAGAATTGTTGTCGGGGTATCTGGAGCGGGACAAACTGCCGCACCAAGTGCTGAATGCCAAGCAGCATGCGCGCGAAGCCGAGATCATCGCGCAGGCCGGACGCCCGAAGATGGTGACCATCGCCACCAACATGGCAGGGCGCGGAACGGACATCGTGTTGGGCGGCAATGTCGAGAAACAGATCGATCTGGTACGCGAAGATGCCAGCCTGGGAGCTGTTGCCAAAGAGCAGCGAATCGCCCAGCTAAAAACCGAGTGGCAGCAACTGCACCAGCAGGTGCTGGATAGCGGTGGGCTGCATATCATCGGCACCGAGCGCCATGAGTCGCGCCGCGTGGACAACCAGTTGCGCGGGCGTTCCGGCCGCCAGGGCGATCCGGGTTCCAGCCGATTCTTCCTGTCACTGGAAGATCCATTGCTGCGCATCTTTGCTTCGGATCGGGTCACGGCGATCATGAACAAGTTCAAGATGCCGGAAGGCGAGGCGATCGAACATAGCTGGGTGACGCGCGCGATCGAGAATGCGCAACGCAAAGTGGAGGCGCGCAACTTCGACATGCGCAAACAAATCCTTGAATATGACGATGTCGCCAACGACCAGCGCAAGGTGATTTATCAGCAGCGCAGCGAGTTGCTGGAAAGCGCGGATATCACCGAGACCATCCAGGCGATGCGCGAGGATGTGCTGGAAAATACCATCAACCAGTACATTCCGCCGCACTCCATGGAGGAGCAATGGGATGTGCCCGCGCTGGAAAAGGTTTTGGCTGCCGAGTTCCGTCTGGAATTGCCGTTGGTGAAATGGTTGGATGAAGATAAGCAGTTCAATGAAGCGGCGCTGCGCAAGCGCGTCAGGGAGCGCGCTCATCAACAATATCAGTCTAAGGTCGAAGCGGTGAGCGCGGAAGTCATGCACCATTACGAACGTGCGATGATGCTGCAAAGCCTGGACGTGCATTGGCGCGAGCATCTGGCAGCATTGGATCATCTGCGCCAAGGTATCCATCTGCGCGGATATGCCCAAAAAAATCCGAAGCAGGAATACAAGCGCGAAGCATTCGAGCTGTTCGCCGCGATGCTGGACGCGATCAAACTCGAAGTGACGCAAATATTGATGACAGTGCAAGTGCACAACGAGTCGGATGTCGAAGCGATAGAAGCGGCACCCGCGCCGGGAAATGTCCAGTATCATCATGCGGATTATGACGAGGCTTTGGCCATGTCCAGCGAGGATTCGTCAACCGGAGAAGAGCATAAACCGTTCGTACGCGATGAACAGAAAGTTGGACGAAACGATCCGTGCCCGTGCGGTTCGGGCAAAAAATATAAACAGTGCCATGGCAGGTTGAGTTAACACGCGAAGGAGAATGAGATGTCATTAGTGATGGATACACTGCGCAATTCAACGATCACCGAGGAGTTGAGTGATGCAGAAGTGGAAATTATCGAAGGACTGTTCGAGGTTCAGGACTTCAAGTCCGGCGAGATAATCGTTCAGCCGGGGGAAAAGCAAACGGACAATCTGTACATTCTGGCACATGGCGATATCGAGGTGAAGATTGAAAGTGGCGGTGAAAATTCCATCATCCATGTGCTCAAGCCTGGCGACTTGGCCGGTATCATCACCTTCGTCGGCGGAGCGGCCTCCGACATAAGCGCAACGCTTTACGCGGTCGGCAAAACCAAAGTGCTGTGCCTGAAAAGAGCCGACTTCGAAAAGCTGATCAACACTCATCCGATGATCGTCTACAAAGTCATGCGTGGCGTGGTGCGCAATGTGCACGGCATCGTGCGGCGCGTGAACAGCCAATCCGCAGAGCTGAGCAATTACATCTACCGTACCCACGGACGCTATTAGACAGCGGGGGCTGGTAGCGTGTAGCGGATAGCCAACCGATTTTGCTACAAGCTACTCGCCACCAGCTACAAGCTGCCAACTCATAAAATCAGGAATCAATTCTTATGCCTGTTAATTTAACCCCGCCCGTCGCGGCACAGCTGTTGCCCGTTGCGGGCGTTTCTTTGGGCATCGCCGAAGCGAACATCAAGCGCGAGAACCGCAAAGATCTGCTGGTGATGCAGTTAAGCGAGGGTGCGCGGGTAGCGGGCGTGTTCACCAAAAATCGTTTCTGCGCCGCACCGGTGATCGTCGCGCGCGAGCATCTTGCCCAAGCGGCAGTTATAGGCGCGAGCGGCATACGCGCGCTCGTGGTCAACACCGGCAATGCCAATGCAGGCACTGGCGAACAAGGTATGAATGATGCACGCACCACCTGCGCTGCATTGGCTGGTCTGCTGGGCTGCAAGCCCAATCAAATATTACCGTTCTCCACCGGCGTCATCATGGAGCCGCTGCCGGTGACCAAGATCGCCGCAGGCTTGCCCGGCGCAGTCACCAACATGCGCGCGGATAACTGGTTCGATGCCGCGCAAGCGATCATGACCACCGACATCGTCGCCAAGGCGATCTCCAAACAAGTGACTATAGATGGCAAGACCATCACTATCACCGGCATCGCCAAAGGTTCCGGCATGATCCACCCGAACATGGCGACCATGCTCGGTTATATCGCCACCGATGCGGCCATCGCGCAACCGCTGCTGCAAGCGATGGTCAGCGAGGCCGCCAACCGTTCGTTCAACTGCATCACCGTAGACGGCGACACCTCCACCAATGACGCGCTGATGCTGATCGCCACCGGAAAATCTTCTCTGTCGGAAGTGAAAGCTGCTGACAGCAAATCCGCCAAGGCATTGCAAGCAGCCATCAGCGAAGTCGCGATCTATCTTGCGCAAGCCATCGTGCGCGATGGTGAAGGCGCGACCAAATTCATCACCGTGCAAATCGAAAGCGGCAAGAGCGAAGCCGAGTGTAAACAGATCGGCTACGCTATCGCTCATTCACCGCTGGTCAAGACCGCGTTCTTCGCCTCCGATCCCAATCTGGGACGTATCCTTGCCGCGATCGGTTATGCAGGCGTAGATGATCTGGATGTCGCCGCGCTCAAGCTGTATCTCGACGATGTGCTGGTCGCCGAAAATGGCGGACGCGCGGCGAGCTACCGCGAAGAAGATGGGCGGCGCGTGATGAAGCAAAGCGACATCACGATACGCGTCGTGTTGAATCGCGGTGCGGCCAAGGCTACGTTGTGGACGTGCGACTTCTCTTACGACTACGTAAAGATCAACGCGAGTTACAGAAGTTGATTGTAGTTAAATTCATTTTCAAAAATACAGTGTAAGCCACAGAGATCACAGAGTGCACAAAGAAAATCTGGTGTGGACTCTGTCGTTTTTCCTCTGTGGTCTCTGTGATCTCTGTGGCTGAAAGGTTTTGACCTATGGATAAACTCGACCGCTTTCTCGACCGCGCCGATCGCTTGATGGAAAAGCTGGAGCGCACACTGCCCAAGTTTGCAACGGGAGGTGCGCCGAATTGGGAGGCCGCACACGCGTTCCGCTGGGAACAGGGCAGGTTGGTGTCAGTGTCGCACCCGCACCGCATCGGCTTGACCGATCTGCTGGCCATCGATAAGCAGAAACAGCTCATCAACCAGAATACCAAACAGTTCGTGCAAGGCCACACGGCCAACAACGTGCTGCTCACCGGCTCGCGCGGCACCGGCAAGTCATCGCTGGTCAAGGCGCTGCTCAACGAATACGCACCAGAGGGACTGCGCCTGATCGAAGTCGGCAAGCTCGCGCTGGCCGATCTGCCGCACATCATCGCGCAGGTGTCGGGCAGGCCGGAGCGCTTCATCCTGTATTGCGACGACCTCTCGTTCAACGCCGACGAGCCGGGCTACCAAGCGCTCAAGGCCGCACTCGACGGCTCGCTGGTGGCCTTCTCCGACAACCTGCTGATCTACGCCACCTCCAACCGCCGCCACCTGATGCCGGAATCGATGCAGGATAATCTTGCGACAAAATATGTCGGCGACGAAATCCATCCGGCGGAAAGCGTCGAAGAAAAAATTTCTTTATCCGAACGCTTTGGCTTGTGGGTGTCGTTCTATCCATTCATGCAGGATGAATATCTGGAGATCGTCGCGCATTGGTTGCGGCACTTTGGTTTGACGGGTGAGATGGATGAGGCTGCACGGCAGGCGGCGTTGCAATGGACGATACAGAGGGGGTCGAGGAGTGGGAGGGTGGGGTGGCAGTTTGCGAGGGATTGGGCAGGACGGCAGTAGCCGTCATTCCCGCGAAAGCGGGAAAACGAGCGTAGCGAAGTTTCGAGGTGCGGCCATCCAGTTAAAAACAAAACCGCCGAAGGCACAACAGTCCCCTCGCCCCTTGGGGGAGAGGGTTAGGGAGAGGGAAAACCAAGTCAAAACCGCCGGGGGTAGCCCGGCAGCTAGTTACTTTTCTTGTCTTGCCAAGAAAAGTAACCAAAAGAAATCGCCCCCGGTTTGCCGCCCACTGCGTGGGTGCCCTGCGTTGCTCCTCTGGTCAGGCGGCTGCGGAACTCGCGCTACGCGCTCAAACAGTCCTCGCCGACTTCTCCTGACCAGCCTGCGCGACTCGGCGGCGCACAGGGGAAGGTAAACCCAAAACCGTAAACCAGCATGTTGGGCAACAAGTTGCCCAACATGCTGAGGTAGATAGGCAATACAATTCGACCCCGGTACATTGGAGTTACTAGTAGATAGGGCCAGGAGGTTGTCTTGAAAGTTAGGTTTCAGCCGAATCGCTTCACTAAGATGTTCCGTCACAAGGTTTTGAGCTTCGGCTTATGGGTGCTCTTCTTGGTGAGTGCAATGCTAATGTTAAAATCAAGCAGTGATCCGATGCCATTCTCGATGGACGCCGTGGGATTGCTGTCCCCTTTTCTACACGGCAAAGAAATTATTTTCAATCTCAGCGTCGGAATCATCGTCAGCCTGTTTATCTATGTCTTAATTGTTTGGATTCCGGAGCAGTCCAAGCGAAAGCGCGTGCGCCGAAATCTCGCGTTGCAATACGGCTTGTTCAAGGAAGAGTGCTTATCGATATTCTTCTCCGCTCTTCAGGAGTCCTACGATCTGGAATTGCTTCACCGGCTAAAGGATCAAACTTTTTTTAGAGAATACTTTAAGGAGAAGGTCTCCCCTGATCAAGTGCGCTGGGATGCGGTTCTAAACGGATTAGATGACCACTTAGTTAAGATGCTTGTCGTTGAGTTGGAAATTCTTATGACGGAGGTTCACTATGCGCTGACAGTCATAGATGTCGACGATCCTGATGTCTTTTCTTTCCTTAAACGGCTTACCCGGATTCTCTATCGGAATAGGAATTGGTCATCCGAGTACGACGATGTTAAGCAGCTGTCTGGCTTCATGTGGTCAGTGCACACCGGATGGAGCGTAATAGACGGGTATACAAAAAAAGACATAATCGCAGAGATGATTGAGGCAATATGAAACAACAAGTGGTTGCGCTCGACCACTCAGAAGACAGGTAGGGTGGGCACGATTTTGTACCCACCAGATTTACGGTTTTGGTTCTTAGCTTTTCATCCCCTGTGCGCCGCCTTGATCAGATGCAAGGAAGCGGAGGTTTAGGCGAGCACTGTTCGAGTCCCGCAGTGGGGCGCGGGGTGTGCGCCCCACCAGGTCGAGTTGCGCAGCCCCGCTTGCTTGCGGCTGATCGAGGGTACCCCGTAGGGGCGGCAAACCGGGGTCGCCTTCTTTTTGGTTACTTTTTCTTTGGCGAAGCAAGAAAAAGTGACTAGCTGCCGGGCTACCCCCGGCGGTTTTGATTTTCGTCATTCACCCTTCGATACCTCAGGGCGAACGGCCTTATGTTCAGCCCCCTCTCCCCAACCCACTCCCCAACCCTCTCCCACGAGGGGAGAGGGGGTGCTGCACCCCCTACAAATCCAGCAACACCCTCCCCGGATACTCCAGTGCCTCCTTGATCGTGACGAGGAACTGCACCGCCTCCCGGCCATCAATGATGCGATGGTCATAGGACACCGCTAGATAGTTCATCGGACGGACCACGATCTGTCCGTTCTCAACCACTGCCCTGTCCTTGGTTGCGTGAATACCGAGTATGGCTGATTGAGGCGGATTGATGATGGGCGTGGAGAGCATCGAGCCGAACACCCCACCGTTGGACACGCTGAACGTGCCACCGGTGAGTTCTTCCATCGTCAGCTTGCCGACCTTGGCGCGCGCGCCGAAATCGGCGATCTGTTTTTCGATGTCCGCGAAAGATAATTTATCGGCATCGCGGATGATGGGCACGACCAGGCCGCGCTCGCTGCCGAT
>JANXXH010000028.1 GCA_025350705.1 Gallionella sp. | reverse complement strand
CGGAGCATCAAATCCCCGATGAGCAAACCCATCCCTCGCAACGCCAGACGGGGGTAATTTGCCCCGTAATTTCTATGGAACCGATCCGTTTTAGGTGCTCGGAATCCAGACACGATGCCTGACGACACATGCGCAAGATAGGCATTGATATGCATTGGAGCAATGATGGAAACTTGGATGTCGGGTTTTTTAGCAATTCGAGAAGCAATCTCACAAAAATATCGTGAGACTCCACCGTAAGTCTGCATGCAGAAAATCTGCGGATCATATGCTACCTTCATCTGTCCGCTTCCATTCGTTTCAACTGATTCTCTTCAACAACATTTTATGATCGTCCATAGTTTTCGACCCCAAGCGTCGGCGTATCCACCACGACCCGGCAAGCGATGCCCACCGTCCCGTAACCGTACGCAGCAAACGTTCATTAACCGCCATCTTGGAAAATATATGGAGTCCGTTAGCGCTGGCGAACTGAAGACCCAACCTCGCAGCCAAGGTCTCCAGAGTCCGTCGCTGGAAAAACCCGATATGCTGGCCGGTAGCAAATGCGTAGTACCACCACGCATCCGGTTGTGGCGGAGTGCCTTCGTATAACTCCGTGGTAACCACTAAAGTTTGCGCACCCGAAAGAGCCAACGTTTCTTCTATGAAGGCAGCCGGGTCTGTAAGATGTTCCAATACTTCCATCGCCGTGACTACGCGGCAAGCACCTCTCGCTTGGTTGTACTCGAAGCCAAGGGCGAGTAGGTTATCGCAGTATTTGTCGGTCCAATAGAAATCAAACCCCAGGTCGCGCATCAACCGGGTCAACATACCGTAACCACCCGCAGCATCCAGATAGCGGCCTTCGCCGCGCTCGCCGGTTACCCAATATAGCGCCCCGGCGAGTTTGCACGCGAGGGCGATATTTCTCATGACCAATCCTGTATCCGCTGCGGCGATCGCGCTCGAATAGGCTTCGACAAGCCAGTGGGGCTCATGGGCACGCAGAAACCCGCATGCGTTACAGACTTCGTATTGCGCCAAATATTTGCCGAGAACTTGTGCAGTGAAACAGTGTTCCATCACTCCTGAACAGATTGGACACTCCTTGTCTAAACCTCTTTCCAGAATCGCTTCCGTCATCGGAGCCACCCGGCAAGCTTGTTGCTGACACGCTTCATTAGCGGTACCTGTAGGTACTTGATATGAGTGGCCCGGTCGGCCTGCATATTCTTGAAAATGCCTGGAGGATGAGTTAAGGGGAAAACCATCGAGTTTCGTGCAAGGTTGGCCAACTCACTATCTCCAGTGGTATGCGTCGCGTTTCCACCGAAACCGATATTGGAGATCATATTCACCGCTGGCAGGATATTCATTCGCCCTTCAACCCAATTGGCGAAAACCCACTGGTAATCCCAAGTGTCAATCTCGCCACGATATACGCGCTCGAAAATCTTTTGCCAGTAGGCGACTTCACAAGTGTTGCCCAACATATCAGCAAGCCAACCTTCCTTGCTGACCCATTGCCATTTGGCCATCGTGACATCGTAGCTATTCTGCCAACGATCTCGCCATGTCGCCCAACCCCAGATGTGGCTGTACTTGGAAAAGTAGTAGCTATCGTCGTTACGGCGATTGCCAAGCTGAAAGTTTACACCGCCTATCACCCCTATGCGCTGGTCGTTACGGTAGCGCTCCAACAATTCCTGACAGAAGCGAAAAAAGGTTGGGTCAGGCAGGCAATCATCTTCAAGAATAATCGCTTCCTCCACCTGCTCGAACACCCAGTCGATGCCGCTTGATACCCGACGCTTGCAGCCCAGGTTCGCCTCGGATAAATTAGTTAGCACTTCACACTCCCAATCCACGCGCTTGATGATGGCACGAACAGCTGCAACCTTCTCAGCTTCTCCTGTACGATCGGCCCGTGCACCATCACCCACTATCAGCAACTTATGTGGTTTGGCTTTGGCTATTTCAGCAAACACGCGTTCTGTCGTATCCGGTCGATTGAAAATAATAAAAGCGACAGGTGTTTTCAGTTGGAACTCAGGCACTGAGCAACATCCTGAAATAGGCCACCGTTTCTATCAGCCCATCTTCCAATTGAACCGTTGGAGTCCACCCCAGTTTTTCTTTGGCAAGTGCAATATCAGGCTGTCGCTGTTTGGGATCATCTGTCGGCAGGGGGTGATAAGCGAGCTTCGATTTGCCACCGACCAAGTGCAATACCTTTTCAGCCAGTTCCAGCATAGAAAACTCATTCGGGTTGCCCATATTTACCGGCCCATTGAAGCCCGCTTCAGTGTTCATCATGCGAACCAGGCCTTCAATCAAGTCATCCACATAACAAAAACTACGGGTCTGGCTGCCATCGCCGTAAATAGTGATATCTTCTCCCTTCAGCGCCTGCACAATAAAGTTTGACACCACTCTGCCGTCATTCGGATGCATCCGGGGCCCATAGGTATTGAATAGTCGAACCACCTTGATATCCAAATTGTGTTGACGGTGATAATCAAAAAAAAGTGTCTCTGCGCAGCGTTTGCCTTCGTCATAGCAGGAGCGCGGGCCGATTGGATTGACATTCCCCCAATAACTTTCTAGTTGCGGATGAACCGCTGGATCGCCATACACCTCGGAGGTGGATGCCTGAAGAATTCGCGCTTTTACGCGTTTGGCGAGACCAAGCATATTGATTGCGCCATGTACACTGGTCTTGGTCGTCTGCACTGGATCGAATTGGTAATGTACGGGTGATGCCGGGCAGGCCAGGTTATAGATTTGGTCGGCCTCCACGTAAAGCGGGAAAGTGACATCATGCCGCATCAGTTCAAAGTAAGGATTACCAATTAAATGAGCAATATTTGCTTTGCTGCCAGTAAAGAAGTTGTCTACACACAAGACATCGCCGCCATCTTTTATCAGTCGGTCGCAGAGGTGTGAGCCCAAGAAGCCTGCCCCGCCGGTTATCAAAACACGATTCATAGATATTTTCCTAATTCAATTGAAACGTCTCGTCCCACTAATTTTGCCTAAGCTCAGTTTTCAGTTTAACCACGATATTTTGATAAGCAAAAATCTCACAATAAACTGGGTTGTAATTTTTTATTTGGATAAGACCATCTTGCACCATCCTATAAAAGTCGTAGTTTGGCAGAAATTCCCAGAAATCCTTAAAAAAAACTCTACTGGCAACATTCATTTCATTAAACTCAAAATGTATTAAATCAACTTTGTTTTGCCTAATATATGGTTCAAAACCTTTCAAAACTTCGAGCTCATGCCCCTCTGTATCAATCTTAAGCAAGAGCACTCTTTCAATTTGATGTTCGATTGCAAATGTATTTAATGTAACAATTTCCACTTCATGCTCTACCGCTTTTCCTTGATGGATTGTTTCTATGACATCCTTATAGAGCGACGCATGCTCCGAGCCATCATTGTTCGCGTAATCATAAAGTTTTAGTTTTCCATCAGCACTGCCAACTCCCAAGTTGAACGTTTTAATTTCCAAATGATTTACAGTTGACAGTAATTTTTGAAAAGTACGGGGGTGCGGCTCAAAACAATAAATTTCCACATTTTTATTAATTTCTCTCAAGCTTTTTGAGTAGTTCCCTACATTAGCGCCGACATCTAAAATGACACCTTTTTTTACGTTAGAAAGGTGGCTTATTACAAAATTAGTTTCACCACTTTGCTTATTTGTCTTGTAATTTAATATCCCCAAGCCTCGCAAACTCAGAAAATAAATAAATTTGTTAAGTTTGTTAAATATTTTCCTGGAAAATAAAAATGCATACAAATCATATACCAAATTCAGCATCTCAAGCCCTTTGAATTAAACCAGCAAAATATAGTGCCTTCAGTTTCATTACGAAAATGATTCTGGTTTTTTTTGTTAGCGCATCGAAAAATAAAGCCGCCATTGATTGCGCGATGACTGTCGATATAGCGGCACCTATCAACCCAAAATTTCGAATTAGAATTATATTCAATACGACATTGATGACCGCGCCCAATAATGTTCTATATAAAGCATAATGCTGTAGATTTTCGTTTGTAAACCAGCTTGCACTTGCAACTCCTAGGTAAACAAAAACTCCACCCCATATATTCACCATTAGCACTTGTCCAGCCTCTTTGAAAACTTCACCATAAAGCCAAGTTACCAGCCAATCACTAATGAATGTCATAGGTACAGCGACCGCAATTGCCATCCACATCAGAAAAGTATATAGCCTCTGAAGTCTACTGTAATAGAGTTCCTTACTTACCTTTTTTGCGCCAATTATGGCCGGAAATAAAGAGGTAGTAATGAGCATTGGAATGAAATACCAGACTTCACTTAGCCTGACTGCTACGGAATAAAGCCCGACTTCTCTGTCACCCAGCATTCCTTTGATCATGATCTGGTCGATGCGCATATAAATCATGATGACTAAGCCACTAAAAATCAGCGGCCAACTATCGTGCAAAAGGCGTTTCGCGATGGTTCGATCAAATTGGCGATAAAAGCCGCCGAGCTGTTGGTAGCGATAAGCAATGAAAAGCGATAACGCGAGGGTGAGCTGATCAACCAGGCTGACCAACACAAACCAAAATAAATCTGCCTGTATAAATATCAAGTAGAGTTTAATCAGGGAAGAGATCAGCAGTTGCGTCAGCTTGCAGATTGAGACGAATTTGGAAAGAACTTTCGATTGAAAATAAAAATCGACCACCTCAAACGCTTGAAAAATGCTGCCGCTGGCGATGATGTAAATATAAAGATTGGTAGTGGCATCATTCGAGGTGAATTGCGCGGCAAACGCAATAGCAGCCAGCATGGCAAGCGCACCGCACAGCTTTAACCAGAATGCAGTGCCCAAATAAAGGTCTCTCTGATTCGGTGCTTGCACCAGGTCGCGAACGACAATCCCGTCCAACCCTAACTTGGCGATGCTGCTGAATAAGGCCGCAAAAGCGACCGCATAGCTGAACACGCCAAACTGCGCTGGTCCCAAGTAACGTGCCACCCAAATACCTACCAGCAGCCCGGCAACCATGCGCAATATCTGCTCTGCAAATATCCACGAAGTATTTGCAAAATAGCGGCGAAAGCCTTGATGCGTTAAAGCACTATCGGAAAGATGTTTGAGTCGGCTCAACACAATAGATCGCCAGGAAACCATCTTGGCTGTTCTAGTCTCGAATATATATGGGACGTAAATTGATGCATCTATTTTCCTCGTCCAATCCCGTGATGCTCAATTTCCAATACTTTTACGCCTATTGAATCGCTCGCCGGCATGTTCCCTTCGTCGCCACGGGAGCCATTTGGTTATCGCGCTAACTGTCCAGGCTGTCTGCCAGCCCGGAAGGTATTCGTCGCCGATTAAAAGTTCACGCCAAAAAACGATTCTATCTGATTTGCTACATAATCTAGCATCTCCTCATTCAATCCCGGATACACACCTATCCAGAAGGTGTTGTTCATGATGTTATCTGTGCTGGTGAGTTCCCTGCTTATTCTGTATTGCCTGCCCTCGAAGTATGGCTGACGCGTCAAATTTCCTGCAAACAACAAACGCGTGCCGATTTTGTACTGATCCAGATACTTCAACAATTCGACACGTGCGATGCCTGCCGAGTCGCGCAGGGTAATCGGGAAGCCGAACCAGGAAGGCTCACTGCCGGCGGTAGCCTCCGGGAGGATCAGGAATTCTTCGCAAGATTTCAACCGCTCTTTGAGGAAAGCGAAGTTGCGTTTGCGCGCTGTTATGAATTCCGGCAGACGATCCATTTGTGCTAATGCACAAGCCGCCTGCATGTCTGTTATTTTGAGGTTATAGCCGAGATGCGAATAAGTATACTTGTGATCGTAACCGAACGGCAAGGAACCAAGCTGCCAGCCGAAACGTTTGCCGCAGGTATTGTCACACCCCGGTGCGCAATAGCAATCACGTCCCCAATCACGGAAGGATTCGATGATGGTGCGCAGGTCGCGGTCTTTGGTAAACACCATGCCGCCTTCACCCATGGTGATGTGATGCGCGGGATAGAAGCTGCACGTGGCGATGTGGCCAAAGGTGCCGACGTGTTGGCCTTTGTAACGCGAACCTAGCGCATCGCAGCAATCTTCGATGACCCAAAGCTTGTGCTTACTTGCTAGGGCCATGACCGCATCCAGATCGAATGGATTTCCCAGCGTATGCGCCACCATGATAGCGCGAGTGCGTTTAGTTACGGCCGCTTCTATTTTTGTCGGGTCGATGTTGTAGGTAGGGATGTCCACATCGACGAACACCGGCACCATGCCATTTTGCAGTATCGGATTTACGGTGGTTGGAAAGCCGGCTGCCACGGTGATGACTTCATCGCCTGGTTTCAGGGCACGTTCACCCAATTTGTGAGAGCTTAGTGCGGTAAGCGCCAGCAAGTTAGCTGAAGACCCGGAGGTGGTGGTCAGTGCGTAAGGAACACCGACAAAGTCGGCAAAACGCTTTTCAAATGCCTCATTGAATCGCCCGGTAGTAAGCCAACCATCCAGGCTGGCCTCTACCATGTTCTTCAATTCGCTCGAACCAATGACTTTGCCTGAAGGAGGAATGATGCTGGTTCCCGCTGTGAAAGCTTTTTCAGCAAAATGCAATTCACTATATTTTTCGACCAGATTAAAAATCTGTTGTTTCAATTCTGCTTTATTCACCACATCACCTGCTTTGCATTTTAAAGGCTTTCACGATATGCGTTGATCTGACTCAGTGTCACTTCTCGCATGTCTTTCCCGTCACGGTGTGCGCGGTGCCATTCGACAATGGAGTGCAGCGCATCCGGCAAGTGCCGGCGCGGATGCCAATCCAGACGGGCTCTAGCCTTGGAACAATCAAGCTTCAGAAAATGTGCTTCATGCGGGTGATCTCCTCCGTCCAATACCCAGCTAGCCCCCTTACCCCAGCCTTGGATCAGATTCTCCACAACCCACTGCACAGACTTGGCACCTTCATCGTGTGGTCCGAAGTTCCAGCCTTCCGCATATGATGCACCTTTTTCATAGAGCTTTTCCGCAAGCAATAGATAGCCGGACAACGGTTCCAGCACATGCTGCCAGGGCCGGATAGCATGCGGGTTACGTATATTGACTGACTTGCCTTGCACAATAGCACGCATGATGTCTGGAATGAGCCGGTCTTCCGCCCAGTCGCCACCGCCAATTACATTTCCTGCTCTGGCAGAAGCCAATGCCACACCATGTTGTTGGTATTTCTCAGGATGGAAATATGAATTACGATATGCAGCGGTCACCAGTTCAGCACAACCCTTGCTGTTACTGTATGGGTCGTGGCCGCCCATCGCTTCATTCTCGCGGTAGCCCCATATCCATTCTCGGTTCTCATAACACTTGTCACTGGTCACGTTGACAATTGCCTTCACACTGCCAGCCTGCCTTGCTGCCTCCAGTAAATTCACTGTACCCATCACGTTAGTAGAATAGGTTTCGATAGGGTTGACATAGGAATAGCGTACCAAAGACTGTGCCGCCATATGAATGACGATTTCTGGCTGATACTTTTCAGTCACTTTTGCGAGCGTAGAAAAATCTCGTATATCTCCTTCGATGCTGACCATGCCATTGGCAACATTTGCAGCGACATATAAACTTGGGTTGGTCGGCGGAGGTAGCGCATATCCGATCACGTTTGCCCCGAGGGACTGCAGCCATAAGGAAAGCCAGCTTCCCTTGAAACCGGTATGGCCGGTTAGCAATACAACCTTTCCCGTCCAAAACGATTTATCTACCATGTTTTCCATGGAGCCTTTCCGCTTGCCCACAATTCTTCGAGATGATTTTTGTCGCGCAGCGTGTCCATAGGCTGCCAAAAACCAGAATGGAAAAACGCTGCGATTTGTCCTTCACGAGCCAGCCTATCCATGGGTTCTCGCTCCCAAATGGTAAGATCATTATTAATGTAGTCGAACACCTTCGGAGACAATACAAAAAAACCACCATTGATCCAGCCTCCGTCACCTTGGGGCTTTTCCTGAAAACTAAGAATGTTATCGCCAGACAGTTTCAGTGCCCCAAATCGTCCCGGTGGCTGCGTAGCAGTCAACGTGGCAAGCTTGCCATGTTGTTTGTGAAATTCAACCAGGGCGGTGATGTCCACATCGCCTATTCCGTCTCCATAAGTGCAGCAGAAATCTTCATCTTTAACATAGTTGGCTATTCGCTTGATACGTCCACCGGTCATGGTTTCCTCACCCGTATCAACCAGTGTGACGCGCCAGGGTTCTACATTTTGTTGATGTACTTCCATTTTGTTGTTCTGCATATCAAATGTCACATCAGACATATGCAGAAAGTAGTTGGCAAAATATTCTTTGATCACATAGCCTTTATGGCCACAACAAATAACGAAATCATGGATGCCGTGAGCGGTGTAACTTTTCATGATGTGCCACAACACCGGCTTTCCACCAACTTCAACCATTGGTTTGGGCCGCACTGTGGCCTCCTCACTTATTCGTGTCCCTAATCCCCCTGCCAAAATAACCGCTTTCATCTCTACTCCCAATAATCATTTCCTATATGGTATACAACTCCAAACCGCTGCTATTGTTGGCTGGTCGGCTGTTATTCAAGCGAAAGGTATTTTATCAGCTTGAGCGGTAACGTCTTAGATGTTTTCGCGTAATAACGTCAAGCACTGCTGATACACCAGCTGAGCGGTAATCGCGCGTTGACAGGGCGGAATGTCTGCATTATTTAAAATCGGGCAATCACGCTTAAAGCATGGGGAGCATACTATACCGCTGGTAAGGTGCTGGCATGCCTTGCCCAAGATGCCACTGTATGCAGGGTCGGTTGGGCCATGCAGCATGATTCCTGAAACATCTAGCGCTGCTGCCAAATGTCCGATTCCACTTTCCACGCTGACGAATGCGCGAGCATGCAACAGCACATCCATCAGTTCGGTCAGCGACAACTTGGGCAACATCTGCGCGCGTTCTCCTCCCGCTGTCTGCAAACGCTGGGCACGCTGGTGTTCAACCTCGTTGCCCCATGGCAACAAGCTATGATAGCCCTGCTGCGACAGCAAACGAATCAGCTCCATCCAAGAAGCTTCCGGCCAGTATTTGCTATTCCAGGTAGTCCCGTGTAGCAGCACTATATAAGGCTGAGCAGTGATCTCTTTGAGCAAACCTGAAAGTTTGGACTGCATGCGCTTCTGGCGAAATATATCCAGGCCATAGTCGGCAGCCTTTGTTATGTCCGCAGCAAAGATTGCCGCTACCAGTTGCCGGTTTTTTTCAATGACATGCAGCCCGCCCGGGACTTTGGCGGTCTTTTGATAAAGCCGCGACGCCAGTGGTTCCCTGGCGCTGCCGGCTGCAAAACCAAATACGGCAACCCCCGCAAGCCGCGCCAGCAACGCACTTTTGAGCAGCCCCTGCGCATCCAGCACAATGTCGTAATTCTCGGCTTGCAATTGTTGCCGCAGATTGCTTAACAGTACCGGTATCCTCCACCAGATTTTTTTATGCGCGCGCAGCGGCACCGTAATCACCTTGTCAACCGCCGAATGCCAACTCGCCACTTCGGCAAAGGTGGGCTCTACCAGCCAGTGAATCTCCGCATCTTGATAATGGCGGCGCAAATCACTGATGGCAGGGAACATGTGGAGAATGTCGCCTAACGAGGACAGCCTTACGATCAGAATTTTCATTTTGGAAATTTATGCAATTACCAAGCGTTTGCTGCAGTGGAATGACCATGAGAAAGCGTTCATTCTAGTAGGCGTACCAAATTACAACAAATGTTTTTCTTGAGTAGCACCCGTTTCGACACTACTATTCGCATTCTCAGATATGCAACTTGGCCGTACCAGATGATTTTTGTATACACCTTTGCGCTGTGGCTGTTGTTACCATACATTTTTCTGCGCCTGCTTTGGCGTGCGCGCAAACAGCCGGAATATCTTCGTCACATCCCTGAACGCTTCGGATTTTATTCCATCCGCAGCGACAAACCTGTCATTTGGTTGCACGCCGTTTCGGTGGGTGAGACCCGCGCTGCACAAAGCCTTGTTACCAGACTGCAAGCAAGTTATCCTCATCATCAAATCCTTCTTACCCACACTACTCCCACCGGCCGTGCCGCCAGCGAACAACTCTACGGCGATGATGTGTTGCGTGTGTATCTTCCCTACGACTATCCTTTTGCGATGAATAGTTTTTTGCGCCGCTTTCATCCTCAAATTGGTCTTCTGATGGAAACGGAGATCTGGTTTAACTTGATCAGAGCTTGTCATATGAGCAGTACGCCACTTCTGCTGCTTAATGCGCGCTTGTCGGAAAAGTCAGCTCGTGGCTATGCGCGTGTTGCGCGACTGACCCGCAACGCACTGTGCAAGCTTTCCTCTGTCGCTGCACAAACCACTGATGACGCCGCACGCTTGACCAGCCTCGGGGCGAAAAATGTTTCCATTATGGGGAACCTCAAATTCGACATCGAACCTCCGCTTTCCATGCTGAAACTGGGTCAACAACTGCGTGAACAGTTCGGCGCAACACGAAAGGTATTGCTCGCTGCCAGCACCCGCGAGGGGGAAGAATCGTTGTTGCTCGATGAGATGCAAAATATCCAGAACCCTGATTTTCTTCTGGTGATCGTGCCGCGCCATCCGCAACGTTTTGCAGCAGTTGAAAACTTGCTCAGACAACGCGGCATCACATTTCAGCTCAGAAGTGGAATCGGTCTAGCAAGCAAGCCGTACTCTGGTCCGCAAAACCGCGCCGTTCCGCCGGAGGTTCAGGTTGTGCTGGGCGACAGCATGGGTGAGATGTTTGCCTATTACGCAGCATCCGACCTTGCCTTTATTGGAGGTAGCCTGCAGCCTTATGGTGGACAGAATTTAATTGAGGCCTGTGCAGTGGGCACTCCTGTTCTGGTCGGGCCGCATATGTACAATTTCGCTGAAGCGACCAGGCTTGCCGTTTTAGCTGGTGCCGCAATCCAGATTCAAGATGCGAATGAGCTTGTTAAACAGGCGGAACGCTTATTTCATAATTCTGTTGCGTTGCTAAATATGCATCATCAAAGTACCGATTTTGTCGTTTCTAACCGCGGTGCAACTGAAAAATCTCTAGCACTTATTCAAGCAATTATACATCCAGGTTTTTAACTCCCAGCGCGTTCTTTTCTATGAAAGCACGGCGCGGTTCAACCACGTCTCCCATTAGTGTGGTAAATATCTCGTCAGCGGAAATTGCGTCCTCAATACGCACACGGAGCAAAATGCGATTCTTCACATCCATCGTGGTTTCCCATAGCTGCGATGGATTCATTTCTCCCAAGCCTTTGTAGCGCTGAATGTTGACCCCGCGCTTGGCTTCTTCCAGCAGCCATTCGACGGCTTGTTTGAAACTGGACACAGCGCGCTTCTGTTCTCCCCGTGCAATGTAGGCTGTCGGTTTGATCAGGCCGTTGAGGATATCCGCTGCCTGGCGTATCTGCACATAGTCGCTACCTTGCAGAAAGTCTTTGTCCATGTAACTAATGGAATAGTTGCCGTAATACAGTTTTTCCAAGCGCATGCGGTGTTCGCCGACTTCGTCTGTTTCAATCACAACTTTGATGTTACCGCCACAGGCGGCTTCGAGCTCCTTGGCACTCTCTTGTGCCTTTTGCTCGTCATCCAACGACAGGGTGGGTAGTATCAACAAGGCGTGGCTTGCCTCTGGCGCAGTGAAACGCGATAATCGGTCGATCACAGCCTCAGCAAGAAAGTACTGTTTGGCAATTTCTTCCAGTGCTTGCGCCTGAATAGGGCTGGCATCTGCTGCAGGGTATAGAACTGCATTATTCAGCGCCGCTTTGAGCATGTATATCTTCATCTCCTGGTCATCCTTGAGATAGCGCTCGTCCTTGCCCTGCTTGATCTTGTACAGTGGAGGTTGCGCAATATAGATGTGGCCACGCTCGACCAACTCCGGCATTTGACGGTAAAAAAAAGTGAGCAGCAATGTGCGTATATGTGAGCCATCAACGTCCGCATCGGTCATGATGATGATGCGATGGTAGCGCAACTTATCTGCATTGTATTCATCCTTGCCGATGCCGGTACCCAGCACGGTGATCAGCGTAGCAATTTCTTGCGATGCAATCAGCTTTTCAAAACGCGCTTTTTCTACATTCAGGATCTTACCCTTGAGCGGCAGGATCGCTTGAAACTTTCGATCACGGCCTTGCTTTGCAGAACCGCCGGCAGAGTCTCCCTCGACCAGATACAACTCGGATAGGGCAGGATCTTTTTCTTGGCAATCCGCCAGTTTGCCGGGCAAGCCCATGCCGTCCAATATCCCTTTGCGGCGCGTTAAATCACGCGCTTTGCGCGCTGCTTCGCGTGCTCTGGCAGCATCTATAATTTTGTTGACGATGATTTTGGCGTCATTGGGTTTTTCCAGCAAGAACGAACTCATTTGCTGGGCAATCAGATCTTCGATGACAGGCCGAACCTCTGAGGAAACCAGTTTATCTTTTGTTTGTGAAGAAAATTTTGGATCGGGCAATTTAACAGACAGTACTGCAGTCAAGCCTTCGCGCATGTCGTCGCCTGTTGTGTCCACCTTGGCTTTTTTTGCCAGTTGTTCTGTTTCTATATATTGATTTAATGTACGCGTCATTGCTGTACGCAGTGCTGTTAAATGCGTTCCACCGTCGCGTTGAGGAATATTATTTGTAAAACACTGCACACTTTCTTGATATGAGTCGTTCCACTGCATTGCAATCTCTGCCGTAATGCCGTCTTTTTCTCCGATAGCATAGAATACTGTGGGGTGGAGTGGCGATTTGTTGCGGTTCATGTATTCAACAAAGCTTTTTATTCCACCGCTGAAAGCAAAATTTTCTTCTTTTCCGTTACGCTGGTCTATCAGCGCTATCTTTACGCCGTTATTCAAGAACGATAGCTCGCGAAGGCGTTTTGCTAAAATATCGAAATGAAATTCAACCAGACCAAAAGTTTCTTTAGCGGCCAAAAAATGAACAATGGTTCCTCTCTTGTTTGATGGCCCCACTACTTTTAATGGTGCTACCGGATCCCCATGGCGAAACTCCATGAAGTGTTCTTTGCCGTCTCTATAGATGGTTAGTTTCAACCATTCAGACAAAGCGTTCACCACGGATACGCCCACACCATGCAGACCGCCTGATACTTTATACGAATTACTATCAAATTTTCCTCCAGCGTGAAGAATGGTCATAATAACTTCTGCTGCAGAGCGGTTTTCTTCCTTATGAATATCGGTCGGAATACCACGGCCATTGTCACTGACGCTGATCGCATTATCGGCATGGATGGTTACGTTGATTTCATTACAGTGTCCGGCTAATGCTTCGTCCACCGCATTATCTACAGCCTCAAACACCATATGATGCAATCCAGTGCCATCGTTTGTATCGCCTATGTACATACCAGGGCGTTTACGCACCGCTTCTAATCCCTTTAGAACTTTAATACTGCTAGAGGTATATTCACTCATTCGACTCTTTCTAAATTGTTTCTAGTTAAACATTTAATTGTGGTTGTTAAATGCGCATTGGCATAACTACATAACGAAACTCGGTATTTTCTGGCGTAGTTATCAAGATACTGCTATTGGGATCTCCAAATGAAAATACAGCTTCTTCACTGCTGATATTGTTTAATCCGTCCATCAGATAATTGACGTTGAACCCTATATCCAGGGCTTCTCCATGATAATCGGTTTCTATTTCTTCTTGTGCTTCTTCATGTTCGCTATTGCTGCTTATTATGCTGAGATTTTTTTCGGTTAATACAAAACGAACGCCACGAAATTTTTCATTGGATAATATTGCCGCTCGCTGTAAGGCTTGCTGAATCTGCATACGGTTCATACTTAGGTGGTTAGTATATTTTGGTATGACACGATCATAATCAGGGAATTTTCCATCAATAACTTTAGTTACTAAATGTATACCGGAGAAAACAACTTTCATTTGTTGCGTCGAAAATTCAATTTCTGCAATTTCATCATTATCCTCGAGCAATTTACATAATTCTGTCACTGCTTTTCGGGGAATAATAATATCTTGTTTTTCATAATTTCCATCAATACTTCCTGCATTGAAAGCTAGACGATGGCCATCTGTGGCCACTACTTTTAGTTTATTTCCTTCTATAATTAACAAAACTCCATTTAGGTAATAACGTACATCTTGTTGCGCCATTGCATATTGAACGGAAAGTAATAATGTCTTTAATAATGACTGGGGCAGAACAATTTTTTTTGCGTCCGCCAGTTGATTATTTAGTTTAGGATAATCTTGTGCTGGAAGAGTTTGTAGGCTAAAACGACTAGTGTTGGCTTTTATTAATGCTTTATTTTCTTTTGTTTCAATTGAGACCTTGCTTTGCTCAGGAAGTATACGAAGAATTTCTTGGAGTTTTTTCCCCCCTACTGTGATACTGGACATTTCATTGTTACTACCATTAATTTCTATTGTGGTTGTAATTTGAATTTCTAAATCAGTAGCTGTAAACCGTATTTTATTTGGCTCTTTTTCTATTAATACATTAGATAAAATTGGTAATGTTTGTTTTCGCTCAACAATACCTATGACGACCTGCAATGGTTTAAGTATGTTTTCTTTTTCTGTTTTATCAATAAACATAATGTAAATTCCTAATAAGACTAATAATGTTCAGTATTTTTGTTAATAACTAATATAATTATATATAAATCAAATAAATAAGATGTAAATTATTCGATTGATTTCTTGTTCATTATGCGACCGCTTAATGTTGATAATCTTACTTATTTTTGTAAAGTGATGCTTATATACATTTTATTCACAGATTTGCAGCATTGTTATCCTCTTAATGTTTTTAACAAAATTTTATAGTCGGTATCAATAGATGTTTGGATAATTCGTAAACTGGATATCGTTTTGCAGGCATGAATTACAGTCGAATGATCTCTACTACCAAAAGCGTTACCAATTTCAGGCAAGCTCATTGTAGTCAGTTCTCTAGCTAAAGACATGGCTATTTGTCGCGGACGGGTCAGATTCCTGGTGCGTTTTTTGGAAAGCAACTCTGTCATCTTAATCCTGTAATAATCAGCCACCGTTTTTTGTATATTATCTATAGAAACAAGCCGACTTTGTGCAACCAAGATATCTTTTAATGCTTCTCTTGCGGTTTCTACGGAAATATTACATTTGTGAAATTTTGCATAAGCTTCAACACGCTTTAATGCACCCTCGAGTTCACGAACATTTGAACTGACGTGCTTTGCTACAAAAAAGGCGACCTCATTATTGAGATGATAGCCGCTTAGAGCGGCCTTTTTTAAAAGAATGGCCACGCGCATTTCTAATTCGGGTGGTTCAATCGCAACTGTCAAACCCCAACCAAAACGCGATACTAAGCGACTCTCCAAGCCAGTAATCTCTTTTGGGAATGTGTCGCTGGTCAGAATGACCTGTTTATGCGAATCGATCAACGTGTTGAACGCGTAAAAAAACTCCTCTTGAGTTTTTGCTTTGCCAGCAAAAAACTGAATATCATCAATAAGCAATACATCAAGGGAGTGATAAAACTGTTTAAATTCTTCAAATTTATTCGTTTGATAGGCACGAACTACATCTGCAACATATCTTTCGGCATGCATGTAGCATATTTTTGTTTGAGGATTATTAAGAAGAATTTGATTGCCTATTGCTTGCAATAAGTGTGTTTTACCAAGGCCAACACCGCCATAAACAAATAGAGGGTTATAAGAAACCCCTGGTAATCCAGCCACCTGCGTAGCGGCGGCGAATGCCAATTGATTCGCCTTTCCAATAACAAAATTTTCGAATGTAAGGCTAGAATTTAGTTTCCCAAACCCTCTAAATGAAGTTTCAATCTTGGGCTTACTTTCAATCAAGGAGGGTGTTTTTTTTGTTGCAGGTAGCGGGGGAGATTTGTTTGTTGTCCCTGAATCGAGAACGCGAAATTCAAAAGGAGGAACATGCAAATATGCCAGTCCAGCTTGTCGACTAATCTCGGGTAAAAATCGCTCCTGAACCAGTTTCAAAGTAAAGCTGTTGGGAGCTGTAAGAATCAATGTTCCATTTTCACTTTTAAGCAATAATGGTTTTATCCATGAATTATACTGCTGAGGAGGCAGGCTCTTTTCAAACGAGCTTAGGCATGAATCCCAAAAAGAAATATCCTGCATGATTGTGTTCGGAGAGATTTTTAGCGATGGAAAATTTATTTTTCATTCTACATTGCAAACTTAAACTTATCCACAGGCAAATAAGCAAAATAGACTTGACAGGTTTGCGTTAAGGCTTTGTAATAGCGTGTTTTACGATTTATCAAGGAAGAAGACATGAAACGCACTTACCAACCATCCGTAATCAAGAGAAAACGCACTCATGGCTTTTTAGTGCGCATGAAGACGCGCGGCGGCCGCGCAGTTATCCGGGCGCGTCGCGCTAGGGGTCGTGCAAGACTCGCGGTTTAATAATTCGTTCAAATTTACTGTCGCATATAGATTGTTACGTGTGGACGGTTTTGAACATGTTCTGCGTGCTGAAAGTGCTATAAGTATTGCGGATAAGCATTTCAAAATATTTTTTGTTCGTAATGGCAAAAATAATGCCCGTCTTGGGATAATTGCAAGCAAAAAAGCGTTTCCGAGTTCAGTAGATCGTAATCGCCTCAAAAGAATCATTCGGGAAAGGTTTCGCCAACACAACGTCAAGCGTTGCAAAACGGATATGGTTGTAATGGCTCGGCACGAATTTCCGCTGAAGATTGATGCGCAGATCGAAAACTTGGAAAGGCTGTTTAGCCAAGTGGAAAGCAGATGCGCAGAATCGTAATTACGTTCATTCGTGGCTATCAATATCTAATAAGCCCGCTTGTGCCTCAGACGTGCAGATTTACTCCCAGTTGTTCCCATTATGCCCGTGAAGTTTTAGCTAAGCACGGCATAATAAAGGGAGGGTGGCTCAGCATCAAACGATTGCTGCGTTGCAACCCTTGGAATCCCGGCGGATACGACCCCGCGCCCTAACATTCAGGCTTGAACATGGACCTACAAAGACTCTTTTTGTTTTTAATATTTGCTTTTTCACTGATGTTAGTTTGGGATGGCTGGCAACGCTATCAGCATCCAGAACAGCAAAGCCAACAGAGCACTCCATCAAATAAGGAATTACTTAAACCGCAGTCAGCGTCTTCAGTTATTTTGGGGGCACCCGCATTTTCAGAGCCAGCAATCAATATTGAACAGCCAGTCCGGCAGATAATCGGCAAGGTTATAAATGTCAAAACGGACATTCTTGAAGCAGAGATTAGTACCATAGGTGGCGATATCATCCGTTTAGCGTTACTTAAGCATCCTGATAGCCTTGATAAGAGCAAGCCGCTAATTCTTTTCAGTCGCGGGAAAGGGACGCATAATTACTCGGTACAAAGCGGACTAATTGGGGCGGGACTACCTAACCATAATAGCCTATTTGTTTCTGAACACGATCAGTATGAGCTTTCAGGAAACGCAGAACAGGTGCAGGTAAGACTGAGGGCCGAAGATGATTCCAAGCTGAAAGTTACCAAGGTAATAACTTTCCATAAAGGCCGTTATTTAATTGACGTTGCCTACGAGTTGGAAAATGTAGGGAAGCAAACGTCAACGGTAAGCAGTTATTTCCAATTAATACGAGATAGTGTTGCGCCCGAAGGAAGTTTGCGATTTTTGCCAACTTATACTGGCGCAGCGGTTTATACAGAATCAGAAAAACTTAAAAAGGTGCAATTCGCTGACATAGACAAAGGAAAGACTGACTATCCCAAGCAATCCGACAACGGATGGATAGGTATTTTGCAGCATTATTTTGTTGCAGCATGGCTGCCCAAGGAAAAGACCCCCCGTGAGTTCTTTACGCATAAACTTGATGGAGATATGTTTTCCGTTGGGGTTGTTTTGCCAAGTTTGACTATTCAGCCTGGACAGAAAGCGAGCGTTGGATCAGCGCTGTATGCAGGTCCGACCGAGGCTAATCTGGACAAAATCGCTCCCGGTTTGGGACTTACGGTTGATTATGGATGGTTGACAATTATTGCTGTCCCACTGTTTTGGGTTATGTCGTTATTTAATGATTGGACAAACAACTGGGGCGTTGCCATCGTTTTACTTACCTTTCTGATCAAGCTGTTGTTTTTTCCGCTCTCGGCGGCAAGCTATCGATCCATGGCAAAAATGCGGGTGGTAGCGCCCAAGCTAGAAAAAATAAAACAACAGTATTCTGATGACCGCGAACAGTTAAATCGCGCCATGATGGAGTTATATAAAACGGAAAAAATCAATCCATTGGGAGGTTGTTTGCCGGTTTTAATACAAATCCCGGTTTTTATTGCATTGTATTGGTCCATTTTATCAAGCGTTGAAATGCGTAATGCCCCATTTTTCGGCTGGATAACGGATCTATCCGCCGCAGACCCTTATTACATTCTGCCTTTGATTATGGGGGCGAGCATGATTATTCAGATGCGCCTTAATCCAAAGCCGCCGGATCCCATGCAGGCTAAGGTAATGCAAATCATGCCCATCGTTTTCAGTGTGATGTTCTTCTTTTTCCCCGCCGGCTTAGTGTTGTATTCTATTGTGAACAACATCCTTTCCATTGCCCAGCAGTGGTATATCACCCGGGTTGCCGAAACGGAGAGTAAAGGTGCCGCGGCCAAACGTTGATACCATCGCCGCCGTTGCGACTGCGCAGGGGCGGGGAGGAGTGGGAGTAATAAGAATATCCGGGCGCGAGGTCCAGATCCTGGCCGATGGGATCCTGGGCAGGATACCCAAACCTAGACATGCAACATACGCCAATTTTCTGGACAACAAAGGCGATATTTTGGATAAAGGTATCGCTTTGTATTTTCCCGCTCCCCACTCCTACACTGGCGAGGAGGTGCTTGAGCTACATGGTCATGGCGGCTCGGCCGTACTACAAATGTTATTGCAGCGTTGTATCGAATTGGGTGCGCGGCTGGCACAACCCGGTGAATTTACACTCCGCGCTTTCCTGAACAACAAGCTTGATTTAGCACAAGCGGAAAGCGTTGCTGATCTAATTGACGCTCATACCATAGAGGCAGCACGTAGCGCGGTGCGCTCTCTAAGTGGAGATTTTTCTGCTGCTATTCATGCCTTGGTCGACGGGCTGATTTATCTGCGCATGCTGGTCGAGGCAATGCTAGATTTTCCAGACGAAGAGGTGGATGTTGTTGACCTTGAGCGTCGTGACGCGTTACTGAAAAACATACGGATTAAATTGCAGCGTACGCTGGATACTGCAAAACAAGGCAGTCTGTTGCGTGAAGGCGCACACGTTGTTATTGCTGGTCAGCCAAACGTTGGGAAGTCCAGTTTGCTGAATCGCTTGTCTGGTCAAGACACGGCTTTGGTCAGCGATATTCCAGGTACTACCCGTGATGTAATTTGCCAAACTATTCAGATTCGCGGCGTGCCATTGCACATCATGGATACAGCAGGGCTGCGAGAATCAGAAGATACCGTGGAAAAACTGGGTATGGCACGTACCCGCGAGACTCTGCATCGCGCTGATCTGATACTTCTACTGCTGGATGCCTGCCGGGGGATAACGTCTCAGGATGAGGCCATAATTGCAGGACTGCCGATGGATATACCCCGTCTGTTAGTGTTTAACAAAATTGATTTAATGGAGGACGAAACCTTGTTGGTGGAAGGGAGCGATCCTTTCGTTGGGGTGTCAGCCAAAACAGGGGCGGGCATAGAGGATTTGCGCGGGAAATTGCTTGAGGTAATAGGATGGCGCGAGCAAGAGGGCGGGGCATTTGTAGCGAGGGAGAGGCATTTGCGCGCTTTAGCACTGGCGCAAAGCCATCTGAACCAAGCACTTGTTGTTCTGACTAGTGCTGAGTTATTTGCCGAAGAGCTGCGTTTGGGACAAAGAGCGCTTAGTGAGATTACCGGGGAATTTACCGCAGATGATTTGCTTGGTGAAATATTCAACAGGTTCTGCATCGGAAAATAGACGATATTGTTTCACGTGAAACAAGGTGACTTGGATTGAGGTTTGGTTTTTACTCTCAATCCACAACTTGTACACGATGGGGGTAAGAAATTTTCTGGTACACATCTTAAATGTGAAGGTAAGGCATTCGGGGGTTTGTTGCGGGGGTATCGTTTTGCAAGATGCACTACGAGACTATAGTCGGAAAGCCAGCTACATTGTTTCACGTGGAACACAGAATTTGGGATTGTGGCTCGGCTGTTGTATGATGCGCGTCCTTTTCAGCGCAACAAAAACATGAAATTTCCTGATGTATTTGATGTGATAGTGGTGGGTGGAGGGCACGCCGGTACCGAGGCGGCGCTTGCCAGCGCACGCGCGGGTTGCAAGACCTTGCTGCTCAGCCACAATATCGAGACGCTTGGCCAGATGTCCTGCAATCCCTCCATCGGCGGGATAGGCAAAGGACATTTGGTCAAAGAGGTTGATGCCTTGGGCGGTGCCATGGCGACGGCTACCGATGAAGGCGGCATCCAATTTCGCATTCTGAATTCTAGCAAAGGCCCGGCAGTGCGTGCCACTCGCGCTCAAGCTGATCGCCTGCTCTACAAGCAAGCCATCCGTTCGCGATTGGAAAGCCAGCCGAATCTCTGGCTGTTCCAGCAGGCAGTTGAAGATTTATTGGTTGAGCAAGACCGTGTATGCGGAGTGGTAACACAACTGGATTTGCGTTTCAGTGCAAAAACGGTAGTGCTGACTACAGGCACCTTTCTGTCCGGCTTGATTCATGTTGGCCAGGCAAATTATGCGGCGGGTCGCGCAGGCGACCCGCCATCGGTGAGCTTGGCACACCGTCTACGCGAGTTGAATCTGCCAATCGGGCGGTTGAAAACCGGGACTCCTCCGCGTATCGATGGCCGCACGATCGATTATTCCATTATGCAGGAACAGCATGGAGACAATCCCGTGCCTGTGTTCTCGTTCATGGGCAATGCAGCCCAGCATCCCAGACAATTGCCCTGCTGGATCACCGAGACCAATCAACACACGCATGACATCATCCGCGGTGGGCTGGACCGTTCCCCTTTGTTCACTGGTGTGATCGAAGGAGTCGGGCCGCGTTACTGTCCGTCCATTGAAGACAAGATCACCCGCTTTGCTGACAAATCCTCACACCAGATATTTCTGGAGCCGGAAGGACTGACCACCCACGAAGTTTATCCGAACGGGATTTCAACCAGTCTTCCTTTTGATGTCCAACTGGATCTGGTGCGCTCCATCAAGGGTCTGGAAAATGCCCACATACTGCGTTCCGGCTATGCGATCGAGTATGACTATTTCAATCCCTGCGGGTTGAAAAAATCTCTGGAAACGAAGGCGATACAGGGGCTGTTTTTTGCCGGGCAAATCAACGGCACGACTGGTTACGAAGAGGCCGCTGCACAGGGTTTGCTGGCCGGACTCAACGCGGCACTGCAGGTGCGCGAACAGGAGGCCTGGTGTCCGCGCCGTGACGAAGCCTATTTAGGAGTATTGGTCGACGATCTGATTACACAGGGAGTTGCTGAACCGTATCGGATGTTCACCAGTCGTGCGGAATATCGTTTGCAATTACGTGAGGATAATGCCGATTTAAGGCTTACAGAGATCGGGCGCAAGTTGGGTATCGTAGATAATGCGCGCTGGCAAGCGTTCGAGCAAAAGCGCGAGGCGATCGCCCTTGAGCAGGAACGGTTGCGCAACACTTGGGTGAATCCGCGTAACTTGTCTAAAGAAGACGCGATCCGCGTGTTGGGTAAGCCTATCGAGCGCGAATACGCGCTACTTGAATTGTTGCGCCGTCCTGACGTGAACTATACCAGCCTGCTGACTCTTCCCGGTGCGGGAACAGGGGTAGTCGACGAAAAAGTTGCCGAACAGGTGGAAACCCAGGCGAAATATCATGGATATATTGAACGTCAACGCGATGAAATCGGGCGCAATGAACAGTACGAGACATTGGGATTGCCTGACGAATTGGACTATCGCGAAGTGCGCGGCTTGTCTATCGAGGCACAGCAAAAACTCAATCAGCATAAACCTGAAACCGTCGGGCAGGCGGCACGCATTTCCGGGATTACCCCGGCGGCGATTTCCTTGTTGCTGGTGCATATAAAGCGCGGCTTTCGCGATGCTCAACCCACACAGAAACAGCCATGACATTGGCAGAAGAATTACAGTGTGGCATTACGCAATTAGAGATTGTGCTGAACGAGGAAGCACAAAACAAGTTACTGGATTATTTGGCGTTGCTACAGAAGTGGAACAAAGTTTATAACTTGACTGCAATTCGTAGTGAGCAACAAATGGTAAGCCATCACTTACTTGATAGCCTTGCCGTAATGCCACATTTATGGCCAGGCAGATGGTTGGATGTGGGGTGTGGCGCAGGGTTGCCAGGAATAGTATTGGCAATTGCTCGGACGGACTGGCAGTTTGTCTTAATAGACAGTAACAGTAAAAAAACCAGTTTTGTGCAGCAGGCAATTATTGAATTGGGGCTACTCAATGTGAGCGTAAACTGTGTGCGTGCTGAAGAGTGGCAGCCGCCAGAGCGGTTTGATGGAATTATTTCTCGGGCATTCACCGATTTAGGTAATTTTTTGCGGAGTACACGACACCTTGTGGCGGAGCATGGACGCTGGGTGGCTATGAAAGGGTTGGCGGAACAAGAATTAGAAGCGATGCCGGGCGGATGTTGGGTTGAGTGCGTCATACCATTACGGGTACCTGGGTTAGACGCGGCACGTAGCTTGGTAATTGCAACATGCGAGGGGAGCGAAGCAAAGTGACAAAAATATTAGCTGTAACCAACCAAAAGGGGGGCGTGGGGAAAACCACAACCACCGTGAATCTGGCAGCCAGTCTTGCGGCTGCCAAGCAGCGCGTGTTGTTGATCGATCTTGATCCACAGGGCAATGCCACCATGGGCAGCGGCATAGATAAGCGCGATTTGCAGGCCAGTATCTATGAAGTATTGTTGGGCAGCAAAACGATAGCCGAATCACGGATATATGCTGAAGCGGGAAAGTATGATCTGTTGCCCGCCAATCGAAATTTGGCAGGCGCTGAAATTGAATTGGTAGATATGGATCATCGCGAAATGCGATTGCGTAGCGCGCTACAACCGGTCATTTCTGAATATGACTTTGTGCTAATCGATTGTCCCCCAGCCCTGAATCTGCTGACTTTGAACGGCCTGTGTGCAGCCAAGTCTGTGATGATTCCGATGCAATGCGAATACTATGCATTGGAAGGGTTGAGCGATCTCGTAAATACTATACGAAAGGTGCGTGTCAATTTGAATCCGGAGTTGCAAATCGAGGGTTTGTTGCGCACGATGTTTGATCCACGTAATGCGCTGGCACAGCAAGTGTCGGATCAATTGCAAGAACATTTTGGTAACAAGGTCTATCGCACAATAATTCCACGCAACATACGTTTGGCAGAAGCACCCAGCTATGGAGTGCCGGTGCTGTATCACGATAAATTGTCAAAGGGGACGCAGGCATATCTGGCTTTGGCCGGGGAATTATTGAATAACGCAGTGCAACCTGCTGCAGCGGCATAGAGGAAAGAAAATATGGCAAAGCTACAAAGAGGATTGGGGCGCGGTCTGGATGCATTGCTCTCGGGAGGCAAAAGCGAAAAAGACGAAATGATGCGCGATTTGAATGTCAATCAACTCAAGCCTGGCAAATATCAGCCGCGCTCGCATATGGATGAGGCATCACTGAACGACTTGGCGGCCTCAATAAAAGTTCAAGGAATCATGCAGCCGATTTTAGTGCGGCAAGTTGCCGATAATAATTACGAAATCATCGCAGGAGAAAGGCGTTGGCGCGCTGCACAGATAGCAGGGCTGACACATGTGCCGGTGCTGGTTAGAAGTGTGCCGGATAACGCGGCGTTGGCAATGGCGCTGATTGAAAATATCCAGCGTGAAAACCTGAATCCGCTGGAGGAGGCGATAGGTATTCAGAGATTAATTGATGAATTCAAAATGACTCATCACGTAGCCGCAGATGCGGTGGGGCGTTCGCGTAGCGCCGCCAGCAATTTGTTGCGGCTGTTAAAGCTGCCCAAAGTTGTGCAGAACATGCTGATGGAAAATAAGCTGGATATGGGGCATGCGCGCGCGCTGTTGTCGTTGGAAAGTGCGCAGCAGATATTGCTGGCAAATAAAATTGTGATGGAACAGCTTTCTGTACGTGAAGCGGAAAGGCTAGTCCAAAAGCAAACTCACGAACCAGAAAAAGAAAAACAAAAGAAAACAATCAAGCTGAATCGTGACACACAGCGCCTGCAGGAAGAAATGGGTGCCTATCTTGGAACCTATGTTGAAATTAAGCCGGGCAACAAGGGCAAAGGTAAGCTAATCATCGAATATGCAAATCATGATCAACTTGATGAATTTCTGAGCAGGCTCAAAAAAGGCAAATAATTTGGTCAAAGATGACGGCAAGGTACAGCAAGAATGTTTGACACTCCCTGAAAACGTCGCTATCATCGCCGCGCTTTTAGATGCTGAAGCCAAAGAAAAAAAGATGGCGCGCCAAGTGATCATGTTGCAGATGGCGGTCACACTGATTGGCGCAAGCGTTGCTTACAGCATAAAAGGCACGCCGCAATTTGCGATAGCGGTGTTAAGCGGTGGAGGAGTATCTATTGTCAACGGAACATTGTTGGCGTGGAGAATGGATCGAGCCGCTTTGCATCCTGCCCATGAAGCACATCATCAATTACGGCTCATGTATTACTACGCCGCCGAAAGGTTTTTGGTGGCCGTGGTACTGCTTTGCATATGCATAGCAGTGCTGAAATTATCGCCGCTCGCATTATTGGGTGGTTTTGTGATAGGCCAGGCGGTACTGCCAGCAGGTCGATTGTTACTGAGTAGTTTTAAGACTGAGATAGTGATTAAAAATGTCTAGCGAAGCACACACATCTGCGGAATACATCAAGCACCACTTACAAAACTTGACATATGGCCATTTGCCAGACGGCACTTGGGGGATTGCGCACACGCCTGAAGAAGCCAAGGCGATGGGGTTCTGGGCGCTCAACCTGGATACATTCTTTATGTCGCTTCTGTTGGGCGCAGTGATCATGTTTGTATTTCACCGGGCCGCAAAAAGTATTTCCACAGGAACACCGAGTGGACTTCAGAATTTTTGCGAGTGGGCCATTGAATTTATTGATACCAGTGTGCGTGGATCCTTCACTGCGAAAAACAACATGATCGCTCCCTTGGCGCTGACTATATTCTTTTGGGTTTTTGCAATGAACCTGATGGATCTATTGCCGATAGACTATGTGCCTTTGTTGATGCACGAACTCGGTTTACCGTTCTTCAAGATCGTCCCTTCCACTGATCCTAATGCCACGTTCGGAATGGCAATCGGCGTGTTTCTGCTGGTGCTCTACTACAGCGTCAAGATGAAGGGTGTGGGTGGGTTCATGGGTGAGTTGACGTTGCAGCCGTTCGGCAAGTGGGGTATGCCGGTCAACTTGCTGCTGGAAGGGGTCAATCTGATTGCCAAGCCGATTTCTCTTGCACTGCGTTTATTCGGCAACATGTATGCAGGTGAAATGATCTTTATTTTGATCGCGCTTATGGGTGGCACGTGGGCGGGATTTTCGTTGTCCAGTTCCACCTTGTACGGGTCGCAAATCCTGCTGTCGCTGGGCTGGGCCATTTTCCATATCCTGATCGTTACGTTGCAGGCGTTTATTTTCATGACACTGACGGTGGTCTACATGGATATGGCTCACCAGGAACATCATTAACCAACATAATTAAAAACCAGTTTTATCAACTTAACTTTTTCAAACAGGAGATTTAAAAATGAATGAGGCAACTGCACTGCTGTATATCGCCGGAGCACTGATGATGGGTTTGGGTGCGCTTGGCGCAGCTGTCGGTATCGGTATTTTGGGCGGCCGCTTTTTGGAAGGCGCTGCACGTCAACCGGAACTTATTCCCATGCTGCGTACGCAGTTCTTTGTGGTGATGGGTCTGGTCGATGCGGTGCCGATGATTGCTGTCGGTATTGCAATGTACGTTCTGTTCGCGAAGGCTGGTTAATTCGCCATAAGCGACAACGCATAATTTAAGAAAGGTAGCTTGCATGAATATCAATGCAACTCTTCTCGCTCAGACGATCATGTTCGCACTGTTTGTGTGGTTCTGCATGAAGTTCGTCTGGCCTCCGATCATCGCTGCACTTGAGCAACGCAAAAAACATATCGCCGATGGTTTGGCGGATGCAGAGCGGGCGAAGCACGATCTGGAATTGGCTGCAAAGCGTTCCGCAGAGATTCTGCGTGAAGCGAAGGAAAAGGTCGGCGAAATTTTGGCCAATGGTGATAAACGCGCAAGCGAAATCGTCGAAACAGCCAAGGTGCAAGCCAAGGTGGAAGGTGATCGCATCATCGCAGGCGCCAAAGCCGAGATCGATCAGGAAGTGTTTCGCGCCAAGGAGCAATTACGCACCCAAGTGTCGTCAATCGCATTGGCTGGTGCGAGCAAAATCCTGGGACGTGAAATCGATGCCAAGGCGCATAGCGATCTGCTCGATAAACTTGTCGCGGATATTAAATAACCATGGCTGAAGCCCTAACAACAGCACGACCCTACGCTCAGGCGGCTTTTGAGGAAGCTCAGAAACTCGCGGATTTGAAGGGCTGGTCGGAAATGTTGCTTTCCCTCGCCGAAGCGGTTTGCCATCCCGAGGTTCGCGCTGTTGTCACGAGCCCGCGCGTAAGCAAAGGCCAAATCGAAAATCTGATGGAAGGTCTTCTGTGCAGCAAGGCAAGCGCCCAGCAGCGCAACTTTGCACGGGTGCTGGTGGATAATCAGCGTCTGTTGCTGCTGCCGGAAATAGTAATTCTGTTCGAGGCGTTGCGTGCGGAAGCTGAAAAGACCGTCAATGTCGTGGTGGACAGCGCGTATGAATTGTCCGCCGTGCAGCAGGAAAAGATCATCAGTGCATTGAAGGCGCGCATGGGACGCGAAATCAAGTTGGTCTGCAAGGTCAATAAAGAATTGCTGGGGGGCGTGGTGATACGTGCCGGAGACAAGGTGATCGATGGTTCAGCGCGCACCCGTCTTGGCGAAATGGCAAATGCTCTTGCTTAAAGACAATGTACGGGCGATTCATGAATCGCCTCTACGCATGAAAAAGATTTATCAATGAGGAAATCCACATGAAGCTTAACCCTTCTGAAATTAGTAATTTGATTCGCAGCCGCATCGAAAATTTCGATGCGCTGACACAAGCACGCACTGAAGGTACGGTGGTCAGCGTCACTGATGGTATCGTCCGTGTACACGGGCTCTCCGACGTGATGCAGGGCGAGATGCTGGAATTTCCCGGCAACACTTTCGGCTTGGCGCTGAATCTCGAACGTGACTCTGTCGGCGCGGTTGTGCTTGGCGAATACGAGCACATCACCGAAGGCGACACCGTCAAATGTACCGGACGCATCTTGGAAGTGCCAGTTGGTCCGGAGTTGTGCGGGCGTGTGGTGAATGCGCTGGGTCAGCCGATCGACGGCAAGGGCCCGGTCAACGCCAAGATGACTGACAAGATTGAAAAAGTGGCGCCGGGAGTGATCTCGCGCAAGTCGGTTGATCAACCGGTACAAACCGGATTGAAGTCGATCGACTCAATGGTTCCGATCGGTCGCGGTCAGCGCGAGCTGATCATTGGTGACCGCCAAACCGGCAAGACCGCCGTTGCGGTGGATGCCATCATCAATCAAAAGGGTCAGAACATGACCTGCGTGTACGTGGCTATCGGTCAAAAAGCATCGACCATCGCCAACGTGGTGCGCAAGCTGGAAGAGCACGGCGCGCTGGGTTACACCATCGTGGTCGCGGCGACCGCTTCCGATTCCGCCGCGATGCAGTTCCTCGCGCCGTATGCCGGTTGCACCATGGGCGAATATTTCCGCGATCGCGGCCAAGATGCGCTGATCGTTTACGACGATCTGACCAAGCAAGCTTGGGCATACCGTCAAATCTCCTTGCTGCTGCGTCGTCCGCCGGGTCGCGAAGCGTATCCTGGAGACGTATTCTATTTGCACTCCCGTTTGCTGGAACGCGCAGCTCGCGTGAATGCCGACTACGTGGAAGCGTTCACCAAAGGCGCGGTCAAAGGCAAGACCGGTTCACTGACCGCTTTGCCGATCATTGAAACGCAAGCCGGCGACGTGTCAGCCTTCGTTCCTACAAACGTGATTTCGATCACCGACGGCCAGATATTTTTGGAAACCGATCTGTTCAATGCCGGTATACGGCCCGCGATCAACGCCGGTGTCTCGGTGTCTCGCGTGGGTGGAGCGGCGCAAACCAAGGTCATCAAGAAACTCGGCGGCGGTGTGCGTCTGGCGCTGGCGCAATATCGTGAATTGGCTGCGTTCGCGCAGTTCGCATCCGACCTGGACGAAGCGACCCGCAAGCAACTGGAGCGCGGACGCATGGTGACCGAGCTCATGAAGCAGTTGCAGTACGCGCCGCTGTCGGTGGCCAACATGGCAGTTACGCTGTTCTCGGTCAACAAGGGTTACTTCGATGATGTTCCGGTTGCCAAGGCGCTGGCTTTCGAATCGGCATTGCACGCCTACCTGAAATCCAATAACAAGACCCTGCTCGATGCGATCGAATCCACCAAGGACCTGAATGCCGATAACGAAAAACTGTTGGTTGCGGCGATCGAGAAATTCAAAGCGTCGGCTGTCTACTAGAACGGAGTGAGAGATGGCTGGCAGTAAAGAGATCCGCGCGAAGATCAAGAGCGTAGAAAATACGCGTAAGATCACTCGCGCCATGGAAATGGTCGCCGCAGCAAAGATGCGCAAAGCTCAGGAACGCATGCGCGCTGCGCGTCCCTACGCGGAAAAGATACGTGCAGTGGCGGCGCATTTGTCGCGCGCCAATCCGGAATACAGGCACGCATTCCTGGTCAAGCGCGAGAGTATCAAGAACGTCGGCCTGATCGTTATCACTTCCGACAAGGGTTTGTGCGGTGGACTGAATACCAACGTCCTGCGTCTTGCGGTGAGCCGCATGAAGTCATGGGAAGGCGAGGGCAAGGGCCTGCTGGTCTGTCCGATCGGCAACAAGGGATTCGGTTTCATGAATCGCATCGGCGCCAAGGTCAAGTCGCACCTGACCGGTCTGGGCGATACACCGCATATCGAGAAATTGATCGGCGCGGTGAAACTGATGCTGGACGCCTACACCGCAGGAGAGATCGACTCGATACATATCAGTTACAACCATTTCGTCAACACGATGAAACAGGAGCCGTGCATCGAGCAACTGCTGCCGCTCTCCGGCGAACAGATGGGAACTGCCGAAGGCAACTGGGACTACATCTACGAACCTGATGCCAAGAAAGTGATCGATGAGTTGCTGATCCGCTACATCGAATCGTTGGTGTATCAAGGCGTCGTGGAAAACATGGCATCCGAACAAAGCGCACGTATGGTGGCGATGAAGGCAGCATCCGACAATGCCAAGAGCGTGATCGGCGAGCTCAAGCTGGTATACAACAAGGCGCGCCAGGCCGCCATCACCCGCGAGATCTCCGAGATCGTGAGCGGTGCTGCTGCGGTTGGTTAAACATTGAGCTGCAAAATACAAAATTAATCTAGATGGGGAACAAAAAAATGAATCAAGGAAAGATTGTTCAGTGTATCGGAGCGGTGGTCGACATCGAATTTCCACGCGATCAGATGCCCAAAGTGTATGAAGCACTGCAACTGGCAGATGTCGGCTCATCAACCGCAGAGGCGGGTTTGACTTTTGAAGTGGAACAGCAACTCGGTGATGGCGTGGTGCGTACCATTGCAATGGGTTCATCCGACGGCTTGCGTAGAGGCATGAAAGTGAATGCCAGCGGCGGCGGAATCAAAGTGCCGGTCGGAGCAGGAACTCTGGGCCGTATCATGGACGTGCTGGGTCGCCCGATCGACGATGCAGGTGAGATCAAGTGCGACGAAAGACGCGAGATACACCAGAAGGCGCCAAAGTTTGACGAACTGTCCCCATCAGTTGATCTGCTGGAGACCGGAATCAAGGTGATAGATCTGGTTTGTCCATTTGCCAAAGGCGGTAAGGTTGGTCTGTTCGGTGGCGCGGGTGTGGGCAAGACCGTGAACATGCTTGAACTGATCAACAACATCGCCAAGCAGCACGCCGGCCTGTCTGTGTTCGCAGGCGTAGGAGAACGCACGCGTGAAGGCAACGACTTCTACCATGAAATGTCGGAAGCGGGAGTTATCCAGCTGGACAATCTGCCTGAATCCAAAGTGGCCATGGTGTTTGGCCAGATGAATGAGCCGCCCGGCAACCGTCTGCGCGTTGCGCTGTCCGGCTTGACCATGGCGGAGTATTTCCGTGATGAAGGTCGCGACATTTTGTTTTTTGTCGACAACATCTATCGCTTTACGCTGGCCGGTACCGAAGTATCAGCGCTGTTGGGTCGTATGCCTTCTGCGGTGGGTTACCAGCCTACGCTGGCGGAAGAAATGGGCCGCTTGCAAGAACGTATCACCTCGACCAAGACCGGTTCCATCACTTCGATCCAGGCCGTGTACGTTCCTGCGGATGATTTGACTGACCCGTCTCCGGCGACCACCTTCTTGCACCTCGATTCCACCGTTGTGCTGTCGCGCGACATCGCCTCGCTAGGTATCTATCCTGCGGTCGATCCGCTGGATTCCACTTCGCGTCAACTGGATCCTTTGGTGGTTGGCGAAGAACATTACAACGTGGCGCGTGGCGTTCAGGCTACTTTGCAACGCTACAAGGAATTGCGCGACATCATCGCGATCCTGGGTATGGATGAATTGGCACCGGAAGACAAATTGGCAGTGGCTCGTGCGCGCAAGATACAACGTTTCCTGTCGCAGCCGTTCCACGTGGCAGAAGTGTTCACCGGCAGCCCGGGCAAATACGTTACACTAAAAGACACCATCAAGGGCTTCAAAGGCATCGTTGCAGGCGACTACGATCACCTGCCGGAGCAAGCGTTTTACATGGTGGGCGGAATCGAAGAAGCGGTTGAGAAGGCCAAGACACTCTAGCAATGAATGGGGAATAGCATGGCAATGACCGTACATGTAGACGTAGTGAGCGCGGAAGCGTCCATTTTTTCAGGGCTGGCAGAGATGGTTGTTGTTCCCGGCGAAATGGGAGAATTGGGTATTTATCCGCGTCACACCGCATTGATGACTCGCATCAAACCGGGCTCGGTCAGGATCAAAAAACCAGACCAGGAACAGGAAGAGCTGATCTATGTTTCCGGTGGCATGCTCGAAATACAGCCAGGTGTTGTGACGATTCTTGCCGATACAGCGATACGCGGTGGCGATCTGGATGAAGCTCGCGCACTGCAAGCCAAGCAAGATGCAGAAGAGGCGATGAAAAATCGCAGCTCGGATATCGACTACGCCCAAGCGCAAGCCGAATTGGCCGAAGCGATCGCACAACTTGCGGCAATCAAGCAATTGCGCAAACGTAGCGGACATTAATTTTTAAGAGAAATGGAACAGCAAAAAAGCAGCTTCGGCTGCTTTTTTGTTGACACAAGAATCACAACACGAATGTCGATCAGCGGCTATCGGATTTACTGAGCTGTGATCATTCTTATAAAACCGGAAACAATGTTCCAAACCACCAGAAACACCAACCAAATTATGCTGCCCACGATAACAGCAAATACAACACTCTCGTTGTTCAAATTAAAAGAAGGAGCAAATATATCCCACGTTGCGCGTGCAATGATAGGATCGATCTTGGTAAATAAATAAAGTAACTGATGAAATAAATCTGTATTGAGGCCTTCCAGAGCAAGCCTTAATTGCTCGGCAGAATTGACCATCGTACGTATTGCAGCCCCTTCGTTATGAAATGTTGAATCAGGGTTGGCCAGATGATGTTGAATGAGATCTTTAAGACTACCATGATGGAATTGATTGGCGATGGTTTGAAAAGGAGCAAGATCCTGGAGCACCTGATCAAGTCGGCCTCCAACTCGTTGTCGATATTGTGCAATAAAGCTTGGAACGCAGCCCGCAGCAACAATCCCAGTCACCAAAATAACACGATCAAAAATTTCGCGCACGAATGCCATGAACACCTAACAAGGAAATTAAAACACAAATGGAAACTCGAAAAATATTAACATAAAAGTATTTCGATACAACCGAATTTAAGTCCTGCCCATGAGGTAAATATGTTACTAGCATAACACCTTCGATTAATAATTTAGTTGCAATGTCACTTTCCTTTATAATCGAGCAGTCCAAGAAAGACATAATACGACTATGTTAAATATCGTTATCCTCGCTGCCGGAAAAGGCACGCGCATGTACTCCGAAAAGCCCAAGGTGCTGCATGCGCTGGCGGGCAAACCGCTGGTGCAGCATGTGTTGGATTGCGCCACTACGCTTAATCCACAACAGATCTGCGTGGTGTACGGGCATGGAGGCGAAGCCGTGCCGAAAGCGATGCAGCAGTACGAGGCCAAATTTGTTATTCAAGCGCCGCAGCTCGGCACTGGACATGCAGTGCAGCAGGCGATGCCGCACCTCAGCGACGAAGGCAACACGCTGGTGTTATATGGCGATGTGCCGCTGATCCAGCACAGCACATTGCACCAGATGCAGCAGGCGGGCGCTGGCTTGGTGTTGCTGACCGTTAACCTGTCCAATCCCGGCGGCTACGGGCGCATCGTGCGTAATGAGCAGGGTGATGTGCTGAGCATCGTCGAGGAAAAGGATGCCACACCTGAGCAGCGCGAAATAAATGAAGTGAATACCGGTATCCTGATTGCGCCGACCAAAATGTTGCGCGGCTGGCTTTCCAAATTGCAGAACAAAAATTCGCAGGGCGAGTACTACCTGACCGACATCGTCGGCATGGCCGCGCAGCAATGTGTTTCGGTGCATACCGTGCAACCGGCGCACGAATGGGAGATCCACGGGATAAACAACAAGGCGCAGTTGGCCGTTCTGGAACGCACCTGGCAATTGGTCGAGGCCGGTCGTTTGCTGGTGCATGGCGTGACGCTGGCCGACCCGGCACGCATCGATGTGCGCGGCAGGCTCAGTTGCGGACGCGATGTCGAGATCGATGTCGGTTGCATCTTTGAGGGCAACGTGGATCTGGGCGACAACGTGAGAGTGGGCGCCTACAGTGTAATAAAAAATTCCAGTATCGCCGCAGGTACGGATATTGCGCCATACAGCCACATCGACAGCAGCGAAGTGGGAGCTTACTGCCACATCGGACCTTATGCGCGTTTGCGTCCCGGCACCAAACTGCACGACGAAGTGCATATCGGCAATTTCGTCGAGGTGAAGAACAGCGAGATCGCGGAAAACAGCAAGGCCAATCATCTGAGTTACATCGGCGACAGCACCGTGGGTAGCCGCGTGAATATCGGCGCAGGCACGATCACCTGCAATTATGACGGCGCGAACAAGCATCGCACCATCATCGAGGACGATGTGTTCATCGGCTCGGATACACAACTGGTCGCGCCGGTGACGGTGGGCAAGGGCGCGACGATAGGCGCGGGTTCGACCATCACGCGCGATGCACCAGCGGGCGAGCTTACCCTGTCGCGCAGCAAGCAGATGGCCATCAAAGGATGGAAGCGTCCGATGAAAGAGAAAAAATAGAATGTGCGGTATCGTCGGCGCTGTGGCGCATCGTAATATAGTGCCGTTGCTGGTGGAAGGACTGAGCAAGCTGGAATATCGCGGCTATGATTCAGCGGGCGTGGCGGTGCTTGTCGGCGGTGAGATTTCCCGCGTGCGTGCGGTGGGACGTGTCGCGGAAATGCAAGGCCGCGCGGATCGGGAGCATCTGACCGGCACTACCGGAATCGGCCATACGCGCTGGGCGACGCACGGGGGAGTCACCGAATTTAACGCACATCCGCATGTTTCCAGTGGCGATATCGCAGTGGTGCACAACGGCATCATCGAAAACCATGAGGAACAGCGCGCCAGGTTGAAGCAGATGGGCTACGTGTTCGAATCGCAGACCGACACCGAAGTGATCGCACACCTGATCCATCACTATTACCAGAAAAGCAAGGATTTGTTTGCCGCGACGCGGCAGGCCATCGCCGAGTTGACCGGCGCTTACGCCATCGCGGTCATCTGCAAACATGCTCCCGATCAGATGGTGTGCGCGCGCATGGGCTGCCCGCTGTTGATCGGCCTGGGCGAGGGAGAGAATTTCATCGCGTCCGATGTCTCGGCATTATTGTCGGCAACTCGCCGCGTGATCTATCTGGAGGACGGCGATTCCGCATTGCTCACCCGCGACGGCATCATACTGCTCGACATCAAGGGCAACAAGATCGAGCGTGCGGTGCATGTCAGCGAGGTGTCGCTGGCCTCGCTGGAGCTGGGGCCGTACAGCCATTTCATGCAGAAAGAGATCCACGAGCAGCCGCGCGCGCTCACCGACAGCATCGAGGCGGTGATCGATAGCAACGGTTTCGATGTCGAGTTGTTCGGTACGCTGGCTGCCGCAACTTTCCGCGACATCGACGGAATTTTGATCCTCGCCGCAGGCACCAGCTATTACGCCGGGCTCACCGCCAAGTATTGGCTGGAGAGCATCGCCAAGCTGCCCACCTCGGTGGAGATCGCCAGCGAATACCGTTACCGCAGCTCGGTACCGAATCCGCGCCAGTTGATTGTCACCATCTCACAATCCGGCGAGACGCTGGACACGATGGAAGCGCTCAAGCACGCCAAGTCGCTGGGGCAGACGCAAACGCTTTCAATATGCAACGTGCAGGAAAGCGCGATACCGCGCGCCTCCAAGCTGGTGTTCTACACACGCGCCGGAGCCGAAATCGGCGTTGCGTCCACCAAGGCATTCACCACGCAACTGGTCGCGCTGTTCATCCTCGCCGCCACGCTGGCCAAGGAGCGCGATTTGCTTGAATCGCAGCAGGAACACGCGATGCTGGAAGCGCTGCGCCAGATTCCCGCCAGTGTACAGCACGCGCTCAACCTTGAGCCGCAGATTCGCGAATGGGCCAAAGCCTTCGCCACCAAGCAACACGCGCTATTCCTCGGGCGCGGCATCCATTACCCGATCGCGCTGGAAGGCGCTTTGAAATTAAAAGAAATTTCCTACATCCACGCCGAGGCCTACCCTGCCGGCGAACTCAAGCACGGCCCGCTGGCGCTGGTGGATGAAGATATGCCGGTGGTGGTGATCGCGCCGAATGACACGCTGCTGGAAAAGGTCAAATCCAACATGCAGGAAGTGCGCGCGCGCGGCGGCCAGGTTTATGTGTTCGCTGATCTCGACAGCCATTTCACGGCAAGCGAAGGCGTGCATGTGATCCGCACCCCGCGCCACGTTGGGCTGCTGTCGCCCATCCTGCATTCGATCCCGGTGCAGTTGCTGGCCTATCACGCCGCGCTGCTAAAAGGGACTGACGTTGACAAGCCGCGCAATCTTGCAAAATCAGTTACGGTTGAGTGACGGATGTGGCGTGCTAACTCCTCCTCCTTGCATAACCAGCGACTTGGCTGGCGTCGTTTGCCAGATTAGTCGAATGGCTAGTTGTATCATCAGTGAGAGGGTTAGAAAGAGGGTAGAAACTCTGTTGCCCACTGATCGGGGGATTGATAGACATGTTACCCACCAAAAACAAACCCACCTCCCGGCGGGTTCGTTTTGTGGCTGAAACAAAGCGCTATTTTCAAATACCGTAGATCGCCGAGTGTGCACCTGCCGCCATGAAGAACAGCATCGGGATCGAAAGCATCGTGTTGGTACGTGAAGCCAGGAAAGCGATGCGGCGTGCCTTGACCTTCTCTTCATCAGTGGCCGGTTTGATGCCGAGGATTTTCTTCTGGTTCGGCCAGATCAAACCCCAGACATTCAGCAGCATGATCGTTCCCAGCCAGGCGCCGATACCGATAGCCACATGACCAGTATGCAGGGTGAACGCAGCAACAAAATTGACGCCGAGCAAAGCCGCGCCTGCCAGCCAGGTCACTAAGGCAGCCCAACGGAAATAAAACAGTGCGCGCGGTGCGACATGCTTGGTGATGCCCGCTGCGGTGTTATCGGCAGCCGCAGCCTTGAGCGCCGCGACCTGGACGAAGTTGAAGTAATACAGCAGGCCTATCCACATCACGCCTGCCATCAAATGCAGCCAGCGCATAATTGCCGGTACGTAGTCCATTTATGATCTCCTTAAACGATAAAGCATCCAAAGCGTCCAGATATTAATTTCGCCTTTTCAAATAAGCGCACGTGCAAGCATGTACAGCGCAACGGTTAATACAAGGCCGGAAATTACAGTGCCCCACAATGAGTCCAGCGGATTTGCCATGATTTTTTATCCTTTAACTATTGAGAGAAGTTAGGTGCTGGGTTTAATACCAGACTGCGGTACTAAGGAATGACTTTATCGCATTTTGATGGCAACAGCAATAGACATCGTGTTTCATCGCACGTAGAAAGCAAATATCTCGAATGCGATCAGGCCCAGCAACAGCAGGCTAATCAGAGTCAGTAAAGCGTTATAACGTTTCTGCTGCTTAAGGATTTTGCGCGGCAACTCATCATTGCGGTCGGCAGTATCGTTGCTCAGGTAACGATGCAACAGGCGCGGCAGTTGCGGCAGCAGCGTCGCATAGTTGGGCGCTTCCGCTTTTAGCGTTTTGATAAAACCGCGCCAGCCGATCTGCTCGGCCATCCAGCGTTCCAGCCAGGGTTTGGCGGTCTTCCACAGATCGAGTTCGGGATCGAGTTGTAAACCAAGTCCTTCGACATTGAGCAGCGTTTTTTGCAGCAGCACCAGTTGGGGCTGGACTTTAATGTCGAAGCGGCGCGAGGTCTGGAACAGGCGCAGCAGCACCTTGCCGAACGACACTTCGCGCAACGGCTTGTCGAAGATCGGCTCGCACACTGCGCGGATCGCCGCTTCCAACTCGTCCACGCGGGTCTCGGCGGGCGCCCAGCCCGACTCGATGTGCACCTCGGCGACGCGCTTGTAATCGCGCCGGAAGAACGCGATGAAGTTCTGCGCGAGGTAGCGTTTGTCCACATCGGTCAGCGTGCCCATGATGCCGAAATCCAGCGCGATGTATTGGCCATTCGGTGCCACCTGCACGTTGCCGGGATGCATGTCGGCGTGGAAGAATCCGTCGCGGAATACCTGCGTATAGAAGATCTCCACGCCGTTCGCAGCCAGCTTCTTGATGTCCACGCCGGAATCGCGCAATGCATCCACCTGGCTGACCGGGATGCCGTACATGCGCTCCATCACCATCACCTCGACGTGGCAGTAATCCCAGTACATCTCCGGCACCTTGAGCAGCGGCGACCCGGCGAAGTTGCGCTTGAGCTGGCTGGCGTTCGAGGCCTCCAGCATCAGGTCGAGCTCGTCGTGCAGGTGCTTCTCGAATTCCGCGATCACCTCGCGCGGCCTGAGGCGGTGGCCATCGGCCCACAGGCGCTCGATCAGGTCGGCGCAGATGTAGAGCAACGCTAGATCGTGCAGGATCACCCGCTCGATGCCGGGACGCAATATCTTTACCGCCACATCGTGACCGGCATTTGTCCCATCTGGCAACACCGCGAAATGCACCTGCGCCACCGAAGCGCTGGCCACTGGCGTTTCCTCGAAGCTCTTGAACACCTCGAGCAGCGGCTTGCGGTAAACGCTTTCCAGCACAGCAATGGCCTGCGCAGAAGGGAACGGCGGTACCTGATCTTGCAGCCTGGCGAGTTCGTCGGCGATGTCGAGTGGCATCAGGTCGCGACGCGTGGACAGCATCTGCCCGAACTTGACGAAGATCGGCCCCAGCGCTTCAAGTGCCAGGCGCAGCCGCACCGCGCGCGGCTTGTCGGTGTTGCGCAGGAACAGCAGGATGTTCAGCGGCACGCGCATCCAGCGCACGCGTTCATGCGCGAGCAGGAACTCGTCCAGTCCGAAACGCAGCACGACAAATATGATCTTGATCAGGCGGAAAAGGCGCATGATCAGTTTTTTCTGGCAGCGATCAAACGGTCGATGCGTAGCTCCAGCCGCGCCACATCGTCGCGCAGCGTATCCACCTGCTGCATGAACGCCGACACATGCTGTGGCTTGGCCAGCAGCGGACGTTCTTCGGTGAAGTACTCGGCAGCAGCCTGGGAAAGATTTGCAGCCGCATTGCGCAACTGTTGCTGTGTGTTACTCATGGCTTGCACGAAGCGCTCAGCCGCGATGTCTCCGGTGACATGGCTCAGATCCTCTGCCGCATCCCATTGCAGGTTGCGTGACAAAAAAAATATTTCCTTCAGCAGCTCGGTATCGCCTTCGCTGAGTATCTCAGTATGCGCATTTTCATCATGCAGAGCGAGTCGCGGCAAGAGTGAAGGTGCGATTTTGCACACGGCGTCTGCGCTGGCGGCCGCATCCGCACGGCGTAATGAGCCGTCATCGAGTATCGTGCAGGCAAAAGAAAACGGCGCGATGTCGAACCGCGCCGTCTTGCCCGCAAAGCGCGCGAGCCGTGGCAATGCCCAACTATTCTGCATGAGCAGGTGATTCAATACCGCAGCAGAAGGTTGGGCGAACATGAAGTAACTTAGTGCAACGTGGTTTGCTGAATTCCTGCCAATAGCCATACCGACTTTTCGTCGCGCAGGCTTTTCTGTACATGCCAGACTTCGTCTACGGTTTCCGTTGCGCCATTGTTTTCGGAAAGTTGCCCGGTAAAGCGCACACTGGCAATCGCGTAGTCGCCTTCATTGGCCACCGCCAGCAATATACCATTGATCGCAATGACATCGGTTTTCTGCGGTGTGTTGTCGCGCTCCTGCATCTGCATCGAGATTTCCCCGAACATTTCCGGCGTGGTGTATTCGCGGATATCGTTCATGTCCTTGCGGTCATTCGCGGCCTGCAGGCGGATGAATGAGGTCTTGGCGCTGCGCAGAAAACTTTCAACCGGGAAATCTGCCGGGATGTTGCCGGTTTCAGCTGAAGCTACGGAAGAATCAACAGGCGCTTCACCGCCGCCATATACTGTCCGCTGCGCGGGTTGGGGTTCGTTGTATGGTGCCCCCGCTCCGGAATACTGCATCGGCTGCTGTTTTTTTCGGAACATGGAGATCAGGAACATCACTGCGACACCGGCAAGAATCGTCATCAGGATGCCGCCCATTGCGCCGCCCATGCTGCCGCCGGCGAACATTGCACCCAATCCGGCACCGATAGCCAAACCGGCCAACGGACCGAGCCATCTATTGCCAGCCTGAGCAGGAGCAGCGCCTGCGGGAGCAGCTGCGGCAGTCGGAGTGCTGGTTGATTGTTGCGGTGCCATCGTCCGTTGCTTGCCGATACTGCCCCCGCCGCCAAAACGCTGGGCTTCAGCCGTAGCGGCAAACAGACTCAGGCAGGTCAAAGCAATCGCAAGCGAAATCAAAAATCTTTTCATATGTCCCTCTTGGGTATTCCTCATGGTTTGGTTAAACAAAACGGGCTCCAGTATATCACTGGCAGTAGCGCTCACGGTCGCGGGGAGTATAGGCGGGGTTTAAAAAGGTGCTTCAGATACCAGGGTAAGCGGCTTCGCGCTGAATGGATGAACAAAGCGCAGCACGCAGGCATGAAGCAGCAGGCGATTTGTAATTGCGCCGGATTTTTCCCCGTACAAGGTATCGCCAACTATCGGATGCCCGATAGCCGCCATGTGTATCCGCAGCTGGTGGGTACGCCCGGTGACTGGCTCCAGTTCAACGCGGCTGGCACTCGCTTCATGACTTAGCAGGCGAAAGCGCGTAAGCGAACTTTTCCCCCCAGAAAAATCTACCATCTGCCGGGGACGATTTGGCCAGTCGGAACCCAGCGGCAGATCTACCTCGCCCATTGCTGCATCAATCCGGCCAATTAAGATTGCAGTATATCTTTTGTTTACTTTTTGCTCGCGGAACAATTGGGAAAGGCGAAGATGCATCTCCTTGCTTCGAGCCAATACCAGCAAGCCTGAAGTGCACATATCCAGACGATGCACGCTGAGCGCATCCGGAAATTCATTCTGAACACGGGTTGTCAAATTATCTGATTTATCAGCTCCGCGCCCGGGCACGGAAAGCAACCCAGAAGGTTTATTCACCACCAGCAGTGACTCGTCGCGATAAACAAGGTCGAGGCCGCAGTCGCATGGCGGAGCATAAGTGATTGGCGGGGTGTTCAAGTAAAGCGAGAGAGGGAAGGGGGATTAAATTATATTGTTAATGCTGAACATGAGCCGAGATAATTGAAAATTCAACCAGCTCGGTGGGGTGTTCGTCGAACGCCTGCCCTAAACTGATGGAGCCCTTTCCTCGCAATATAGTTTCTTCACGGGTGATGTGCAATACATTGCCGTCGCTGAAACGGATATAGGTCCCGTTGGTGCTCTGGTCGGCGATGACGAATTTACCAAATCGTAATTCGATACGGATATGCTGGCGAGAGGCAAGATCACTCTGCACGATGAGATCGCAGATGTCGTCCCGTCCTAATATTACGCTTCTGCGCTCTTTGTTCACCTTGAGCGACTGGTCATGATGACGCAAAGTCATCTCGTCGACATTGCCCGGAGTCTTGCGAAATGCAGGCATGCCGACGCGCGTACTCAGCAGAGCATCCTCCTCAAAAACAATCTGATAGATTTCCAGCTGGTCTTGCGTGCCTTTGAATTCGGCGCGCAGGATCTGGCGCATCTGCCTTTGCAAATTGGAAGGCAAGGCATCAAACACGGCCTTGGTCGCCATGATTTGACCTGCCCTGGTTATTGAGGCGACACGTGCGGCGATGTTGACGGTGTTGCCAAACACGTCATTGAATTCACTGATGACCTCGCCATAATTAAAACCAATGCGGATATGCATGGCAGAGCCGTCGATAGGGGTGTCGGTTTCAACTGCTGATTGCATCGCGCAGGCCGCTTGAAAGGCGGCTTCAGCGCTGGGAAAGACGCACATGATTTCGTCACCTATGGTTTTGATCAGCGTGCCCTGATGAGGAGCGATTTGGCTGGTCATGGTATTGATGCATCGCGATACAATTTTTCGCGCCAAGTCATCGCCAAGCTTATCGTAGAGAGCTGTGCTGCCGCAAACATCGGCAAACAAAACAGCAAGCTTTTTTATGGTTTGTGGCATATCGAATTCATTTTGATAATGACCGGAACGGTTCTATTATAGGGTTGCCAGAACGCTATTTTGCATGAAGCCGGATTAAAATTTGTATCCACGATGTACGGCAACCACTCCGCCGGTCATGTTGAAGTATTCGACTTTTTCCAAGCCCGCTTCTTCCATCATGCTCTTTAATTCATCCTGTCCCGGATGCATGCGGATGGATTCGGCGAGGTAACGGTAACTGTCGGCATCGTTGGCGATGAGCTGCCCGATCCTGGGCAGCAGCTTGAATGAATAGGCGTCGTAAATCTTTTCCAGCGATTTGGCCACCCTGGAAAATTCCAGCACGATCAGACATCCACCCGGCTTGAGCACGCGCTGCATCTCGCGCAACGCGATATCCTTGTGAGTGACGTTCCGCAGACCGAAGCCGATGCTGACACAGTCAAAATAATTGTCCGGAAAAGGCAGGTGTTCGGCATCGCATTGCGTGACAGGCGTAGCGCAGCCCTCATCGAGCAGGCGGTCGCGTCCGACGCGCAGCATCGCGTTGTTGATGTCGGTAAGTACGACCTGGCCGCTGCTGCCGACCTTTTTGAAAAACAGCCGCGACAGATCAGCCGAGCCGCCGGCCACATCCAGCACGCGCTGTCCGTTGCGCACGCCGCTGAGGCTGACCGCAAAGCGCTTCCATACGCGGTGCAGCCCGGCGGACATCAGGTCGTTCATCAAGTCGTATTTGCCGGCGACCGAGGTGAATACGCCTGCGACGCGTTTGGCTTTTTCCTCTTCTGCAACGCTCTCGAAACCGAAATGGGTGTCTGCCATGTTACTGCTCCTAATGATGAGGCTGGCGGCTCGCGCCCGACTCTTGCATCCGGTGTAAATACTCTTGCCATAGTTCGTTCTGGTTCTTGCCCAGATGCCGGAGATATTCCCAGGTATACAGGCCGCTGTCGTGGCCGTCGTCAAATTCGATCTTCATCGCATAACTACCTACCGGCTCTACGCCGAGCACGTTGACGTCCTGCTTGCCGACTTGTAAAACTTCTAGTCCGGGGCCGTGGCCGCGTACTTCAGCAGAAGGAGAATGTACTCGCAAAAACTCATAAGGCAAATGATAACGGGCTCCGTCGGCAAAGGCGATTTCAATCGCGCGCGATTGTTGGTGCAGCGTGATTTCAGTGGGTTGTTCTATCATGATTTACAGAGACCGTATTTTTTTCAATAGTGAGGTAGTCGAACGCTCGTGCAAAAACGGGATGCTGTGCACGGTGCCGCCCCAGCCTTGTACTGCGCTGGCGCCGACGATGTTTTCGACCTTCCAGTCGCCGCCTTTTGCCAATATATCGGGGCGGCAGGCGAGGATCAGATTCAGCGGCGTGTCTTCGTCGAATTTTACCACCAGGCTGACCGATTCCAGCGCGGCAAGCACCATCATGCGGTCTAGTTCGGCGTTGATCGGGCGGTCATCGCCCTTGCCCTGCCGCTTCACCGACGCATCGCTGTTCACACCGACGACCAACGACGCGCCCAGAGCGCGGGCCTGCGCGAGGTAAGTCACGTGGCCGCGATGCAGCACGTCGAAGCAGCCGTTGGTGAAAACGATGGGCCGGGGCAATGCAGCAAGACGTGCGGCAAGCTGATCAGCCAAGCATATTTTTCGTTCAAAGGAAGGAGAAGAATACATTTAGTCCAAATATTCAAACATATTAACGACGCGCTGCGCACCTTTGGTGGTGCTGGCGACATCGGCAGCCGCATCGGCCTCAGCGTGTTTGACGCTGCCCATCAAATATACTGTGCCATTTTCGGTAACGACCTTGATGTGATCGGCGTTGAAACGTTTGTCATTAATAAATCTCAGCTTAACATTAGAGGTGATCAAGCCGTCGTTGCTGCGTGACGCGAGTGAGCTGATGTTTGAGACGGCAAGTTCATTATTTATCTCGCGCACGTTGTTTATGTCGGAAACGATTTTGCCGATTTCATTCTTGGTAGATTCGTCCAGCACTTCGCCGCTGATCAATGCCTTGCGATTATAGCTTGTCACATTGACGTGCATTACGCTGCTGAATTGTTTGTCGATGCGTTCATAGGCCTTGGTTTCGATCTGATAGTCCGCGATGAACGCATCACTGCTGCGGGGATCTTGCGCCATCGTGACCCCTGCGCCTACGCCTACCGCAATGACGGGAAAACAGCCTTGCAGCGAACCAGACAGCAGCAAGACCAATAGCAGAGAAACGACACGCACGCTTATTCTCCCAACAGGAGATAATCAATGATATCGCACAGGCAATGCAGGGTAAGCAGGTGTACTTCCTGGATGCGCGCAGTGCTTTGCGCATCCACGCAAATCAATATGTCCTCGGGATGCAGCGAGCGGGCCATTTCGCCGCCGTCGCGTCCGGTCAGCGCGATCACGCGCATATCGCGCTCGTGCGCGGCCTTGATTGCCGCGACCACGTTCGGCGAATTGCCGCTGGTGGAAATCGCCAGCAGGCTGTCTCCGGGCAGGCCGAGTGCGCGCACCTGCTTGGAAAATATCTGGTTGTAATCGTAATCGTTGGCGATCGAGGTCAGCACCGAACTATCGGTGGTCAGTGCGATGCATGCCAGGCCGGGTCTCTCTTTTTCGAAGCGATTCAGCAATTCAGCGGCGAAATGTTGTGCATCGGCTGCCGAGCCGCCATTGCCGCAGCACATGATCTTGCCGTCGTTGGTGACGCAGTCGAAAAAGATCTGCGCGCCGTTGGCGATGGGCTGCGCCAGTCCATCCTTGACCTTCAGCTTGATCTCCGCGCTATCCTTGAAATGTTTTACGATTCGTTTGTTGATGTCCATGATGATTCAGGCTTATGAGCTGGGAGTGAATATTAACCGAATCAAGCATCGAACGCATTTTTCAGCCATTGCAAATTCCCGCCGTGTACATCATCCATCAGCATGACATCGAAACGACAAGGCGGGATGTGGGCAAGGCCGGCGAGATATTGATGTGCGGTGCGGATGATGCGTTGTTGTTTGGGGCCATTGATGCTGGCTGCAGCACCGCCGAAATTTGCATTGCGACGCAGGCGCACTTCGATGAACACCAATGACGCGCCATCGTGCATGATAAGATCGATTTCGCCAAAACGCCCCCGATAGTTTTGTACGGCAAGCTTCAAGCCCTGTTGTTGCAAAAACTGCGCGGCCCATTGTTCGGCTTGTGCTCCTGTGTTCATGGAACGTTGATGGCCTTGTCAGGGAACATCTGTGTAGTCGGAAAGGTCGGCATGTCTGGCAACTGGGCGCGACCCTGCACAAACACGGCCGGGATTGCAGTGCGCTGGAAAATGTGCCCACTAAGCTGGATATGCCCGCTTACGCCGTCCAGCGGCAACGCGGAAGCAACCTTATTCGCAAGCAGCAATTGAATTAATCGGAATGAGTCTATTCCCAGCGCGTAAAGCCGCTCACGATCTGCTGAAAGCGGCGGGGTGGAGCGAGGATAAATCATCACAGCGGGATGATCGGGCTGCAATAACCATGGCATATCGACAAAGTGAATGCCATTCAAATCGTAATTGGTCAGGATGTTGTCATTGCCGACAAAGATTTGCGAGGTAGCGTAAACCGGCAATCTGTTCGGCAGGTAAGGGCGGATCAGACGCGCTTTTTCGGCGTCGGAAGCGAGAAATACCATGGTGTCAGCGATACCGGCGATATCCGCGAAGGGAGTTGAGTCTTCATTGTATTCAATCTTGCGCAGAATACCCCTGTCCGGCCCGGCCCACTCTTCCTCAAAAGCCGATTGCAGGCGCTGGGAAAGCTGCGTGTGCGTGGTGATGATGATGGCCTGATGCAGGCCCTGCTGCTTGGCTAGTTGCGCGACCTGCCGTGACTCTGCTTCCACAGCCATTCCGAAAAAATATATCTGCGGAGCAAATTGACCTTCCACGATGTTCAAGGCAATGGTTGGCACGGGAATGTCTTGTTCGGCTGCCAGCGCACTGACACCGTTGCGCGTCAGCGGCCCTACCACGGCGCGCGCGCCGTTGGCGATCGCCTGGCGATAAACGGAGACGACGCTGGTATTTTCGTCAAAATTGCTATAAACGCGAACTGGCAGAATATGCCTTTTATAATTGGCTGCCGAAAAGAACCCCTGTTGCACCGCATCGGCTGCGGAGCCGAAAATCGCTGATTGCAACGGCAGCAACAGCGCAATATGTGGGAAGGGTTTTTCAGTGGTTGGTGCGAGTGGCGCAGGCTTGGCCTCACTGGGCACAATGGGTGCGGGCGTTTCGATGGCGGGCACGGGTGGTATAGACGCTCCAATACCAATTGCCGCTGCCGCAGGCATTTCGGGCACTGCCGCGGGTTTTTCGACTTTCGGCTTAGGAGGTACGGTGCCGGTACAGGCGTATAGTGCGAACAAAGTCAGGAATAAAGGGAATACACGTTGCATAACGAACATCCGCAAAAGTTGGAAGCTGCATTATATGTAGTTGCCACCCCGATAGGAAATCTGCGTGATATCACACTGCGCGCATTGGAAGTGCTGGCCGTCGCAGACGTGGTTGCGGCCGAGGATACGCGCAACACCGCCCATTTGTTGACGCATCACGGCATCAGCGCGAACAGGTTGATTGCAGTACACCAGCACAACGAACGCGGCGCTGCGGAAAAAATCATTGCGCTGTTGCAAGCCGGGCAAAGCGTGGCCTTTGTCAGCGATGCGGGCACCCCCGCCGTCAGCGACCCCGGTGCGCTGCTGGTGCAAGCGGTGCTGGCAGCGGGATTGCGCGTCATTCCGATACCCGGTGCCAGTGCGGTAGTCGCTGCGCTATCCGCGTCGGGTCTGGCCGAAACGCATTTTTTATTCTACGGTTTTTTGCCGAACAAATCCGCCGCACGCCGCACTGTGTTGCAAACATTGAGCAGTCATCCTTATACGCTGGTGTTTTACGAAGCCCCGCATCGCATCGTCGAATGCGTTACTGACCTGTGCGCGGTGCTGGGTGGAGAACGAAAGATCGTGCTGGCGCGCGAAATCACCAAGCTGTTCGAGACCATACACGCCTGCACATTAGCCGAAGCCGAAGCTTGGTTGATGTCTGACAGCAACCAGCAACGCGGCGAGTTCGTCGTTCTGGTTTCCGGCGCGCAGCCGCAGGAAGGCGTGTCACCGGAGGCACAACATATTCTTGAAGTGTTGCTCAACGAGTTGCCGCTCAAACAGGCCGTGCAACTTGCCACGCAAATCAGCGGAGCCAGCCGCAACGAGTTGTATCAACGCGCACTACAAATCAAATCCACCGAGTAAATAGGGTGATGCTTTACTTTCAAACAAGCGTTTGATAATCTGATTCAGAAATCCCCGCGGCCATTCTGCCCGAACTGGATGTAGTCGTTTCCATCTATCGTGACGATGTGTCGTCGTAACTGCCGCTGTAATCATGGGGAAGTCCAAACAACTAATTGCTATACACAGCAGGAAACCATATGACTATCTCTATTGCCAAACCGTTTGTCCCTTCGCTGCTTCTGATTTCCTTGCTGACTGGTTGCGGTGGCGGCGACAAACCGGCAGCAGGTCCGGGCGCGGCTATGCCTCCACCGCCCGAAGTGGATGTGGTGACCGTTGTCCCAGGCAAAGCGACGCTGACTCAGGATTTGCCGGGACGATTGCAGGCTTATCGCACTGCACAGGTGCGCGCACGTGTCGAGGGCGTGATCGAGAAAAGATTGTTTCAGGAAGGCAGCGATGTGCAGGCCGGTGCATCATTATTTCGCATTGATGCACGCAACTATAAAGCGGCTGCTGCATCCGCCAAGGCAGACTTGGCGATTGCTCGCCAGAACGTAGAACGATACAGGCCGTTGCTGGAGATCAAGGCAGTTAGCCAACAGGAATACGATCTGGCTGAAGCAAAAGCCAAACAAGCGGAAACAGCGGCGACACGCGCGACAGAGGATTTGGAAAATACCACGGTACCCGCAGCCATTTCCGGCCGCATCGGTCGTGCGATGGTGTCGGAAGGCGCATTTGTGGGCAAAGGCGAGTCTACGTTGTTGGCGACTATCGAACAGCTAGATCCTATCTATGCCAACTTTACGCAGTCAGGCTCCGAAGTGTTGCGTTTGAAACAAGCAGTCAAAGCCGGCAAGTTGAAGCGTACCGAATCAGCCAAGGTTGAACTATTGCTGGAAGACGGTAGCCTGTACCCGCATTCGGGCAAGATATTTTTTACCGACATGGCGGTTGATCCGGGCACAGGCTCGGTATCGCTGCGTGCCGAATTTCCCAACCCCAGACGAGACTTGTTGCCCGGCATGTTTGTGCGCATCCGTTTTCCGGAAGCTTCCGCAGAGAATGTCATAAGGCTGCCGCAACGCGCCGTACAAGCCGGTCCGCAGGGGCAGTTCGTAATGGTAGTTGGTGCTGAAAGTAAAGCAGCGCCGATGCCGATAAAAACGGGCGACATGGCGGGCACGGATTTTATAATTACCGAGGGCCTCAAAGGCGGTGAACAAGTCATTGTGAATGGCTTGCAGAAAGCGCGTCCCGGTACAGTAGTGAAGCCGGTGCAGATGGGTGAGCAAAAACAGACCGCGCCAGACCGCGCAGCGTCTGCGCCGTTGGCCGCAAAAACTGCTGACAAAAAGTAAGGTCGGTCATGCTCCCCAAATTTTTTATAGACCGCCCGATCTTTGCCTGGGTTATCGCGATCATCATCCTGCTGAGCGGCGGGTTGGCATTGCGCAATTTGCCGGTCGCATCCTATCCCGCAGTGGCGCCGCCCGCGCTGGCGATCACGCTCAACTATCCCGGCGCTTCGGCGCAGGTGGTGGAGGAAACCGCTGTCGCCCTGGTCGAACAGGAGTTGAACGGCATCGAGCATTTGCTCTACATGGACTCATCTTCCGAGTTGGGCATAGGCACGATCACGCTGACTTTTGAGGCGGGCACCAATCTCGACGTGGCCTCGGTCGAAACGCAGAACCGCGTCAAGCGCGCGGAGCCGCGCCTGCCCGAGGATGTGCGCCGGGTGGGCGTCACCGTGGCGAAGTCGGCGCGAAATTATTTGATGTTCGTCGCGCTGATCTCACCCGACAAGAGCCGCAACAATGTGGCGCTCGGCAGCTATGCCGCCGCAAACTTGCTGGAGAATATCCGTCGCCTGCCGGGCGTAGGCGAGGCAATATTGTTCGGCACGGAATACTCGATGCGGCTGTGGCTGAAACCCGAAAAACTTCATGCTTATGGTTTGACCCCCGGCGATGTCAGCAAGGCCGTGCGCGCGCAGAGCACGCAACTCGCCACCGGCGAACTCGGGCAATTGCCCGCCGCGCCCGGCCAGCAGTTGAACGCGGTGATTGTCACCAAAAGCCGCCTATCCACGCCTGAAGAATTCGGCAACGTGATCGTGCGCGCCAACCCGGACGGCTCCTCGGTGCGGGTCAAGGATATCGCGCGGGTGGAACTGGGCGCGCAGGATTATTCCATCGCCGCGCGCATCGACGGGCAACCCGCCTCCGCCATCGCGATCCGCTTGGCGCCCACAGCCAACGCGCTGGATACCGCCAAGGCGGTGAAGGCCAAGATGACCGAGCTGGCGAAATTTTTCCCCAAGGGCATAGATTGGCTGGTGCCATATGACACCTCAAAGTTTGTCGAGATTTCCATCAGCGAAGTGGTGAAGACGCTGGCTGAAGCGATGGTGCTGGTGTTCCTGGTGATCTGGGTGTTCCTCGGCAACCTGCGCGCCACCTTCATTCCCGGCATCGTCGTGCCGGTCGCGCTGATTGGCGGCATGGTGGGTTTGTATGCCGCCGGTTACTCGATCAACACGCTGACCTTGTTCGCGATGGTGCTGGCGGTCGGCATCGTGGTGGACGACGCTATCGTGGTGGTGGAAAACGTCGAGCGCATCATGACAGAAGAAAATCTGCCGCCGCGCGAAGCGACGCGCAAAGCCATGGGCCAGATCTTCGGCGCGATCATCGCGATCACGCTGGTGCTGTGTTCGGTATTTATTCCGATGATGTTCTTCAGCGGCTCAGTGGGCGCGATCTATCGCCAGTTCGCGGTGACGCTGGTTCTCACTATCTTGTTCTCGGTGCTGATGGCGGTGACGCTGACCCCGGCGCTGTGCGCCACGCTATTGTTGAACACGCCCGGCCATGAGATGGTGCCGAAGACCGGATTCCTCGGCTGGTTCAACCGCTTCTTTACCAAAACTACCCAGCGCTATAAATCCGGGGTGGATCGCGTGATGAAACGCACAGGCTTATATCTGATCCTTTACGCGGGATTGCTGGGCATCATGGGCTGGCTGTTCTTTACGTTACCGACCAGTTTCCTGCCCGAAGAAGACCAGGGCTATTTCATCAACGTGATCCAGTTGCCCGCCGGTGCAACGCGCGAACGCTCGCAGGAAGTGTTGAACGAAGTGGAGCAGTTTTATCTCAAGCAGCCCGAGGTGGCACATGTTATTGGCGTGCTCGGATTTTCCTTCTTCGGTCGCGGACAGAATTCGGCGACCGCGTTTGTGCGCCTCAAGGATTGGGATGAACGACCCGACAAGGACAGCTCTGCGCCCGCGCTGGTGAAACGCGCCAACATGGCGTTATTCCGCATCAAGCAGGCGATGATATTTGCGATCAACGTGCCGCCGATACCGGAGCTGGCGGCGATAGGCGGTTTCGATTTCCGCCTGCAAGACCGTTCCGGCCAAGGGCGCGATAAACTGATGGAAGCGCGCAATATCGCGCTGGGCATCGCCGGCAAGCATCCTTCGTTGGCTGGCGTCAGGCCCGAGGGACAGGAACCTGCACCGCAACTGCTGATCGACATCGACCGGCTGAAAACTCGGGCGTTAGGCATCGACATCGCCGACCTCAACGAAACCTTGCAGTCGGCTCTCGGTGTGGCCTACATCAACGACTTTGTGCGCGAAGGGCGCATCCTGCGCGTGCAGATGCAGGCTGAGGCAGAAAATCGCGCCACGCCCAAACAGATATTGCGTACTCCCGTGCGCAACGCACAGGGCGAGATGGTGCCGTTATCCGAAATTGCTACCGCACAATGGATTGTCAGTCTGCCCAAGCTGGATAGATTCAACGGCCTGCCGTCGATGAAAATTTCCGGCGGCCCCTCGCCCGGTCACAGCAGCGGCGATGCATTGTTGGCGATGGAAGAAGTGGCGACCAAATTGCCGCCGGGTTTCGGTTTTGAATGGTCGGGAACGTCCAGCGAAGAGCGGCTTTCCGGCAGCCAGGCACCGTTCCTGTTCGGCCTGTCCGTGGTCGCCGTATTGCTGTGTCTGGCGGCGCTGTATGAGAGTTGGTCTATCCCGGTCGCAGTGTTGCTGGTCGTCCCCATCGGCCTGCTGGGCGCGCTGACGGCGGTCACGATGCGCGGCATGTCCAACGACGTTTACTTCAAGGTCGGGTTGATCGTCATCATCGGGCTTGCGGCAAAGAACGCGATCCTGATCATTCAATTTGCCCGCGATTTTCAGGACAAGGGACACGACTTGATGGAAGCCACGCTGGAAGCGTGTCGCCTGAGGTTCCGGCCGATACTGATGACCTCTATCGCTTTTGTGCTGGGGGTGCTGCCGCTGGTTATCTCTACCGGCGCAGGCGCGAATGGACGCCGTGCGATCGGCACCGGTGTCATGGGCGGCATGATCACAGCGACGGTGTTGGCGGTGTTTTTTATTCCGGTGTTCTACTTGGTCATCCGCCGCATCTTTCCAAACCAGACGCGCAAGTCCGCACAGGAGATTGATCATGAATAGAAAATCCGCGTGGCTTGCGCTACCAGTATTGTTGAGCGCTTGCTCAATGTTGACGCCAACCTATGAGCGGCCTGGCGCGCCTGTTCCAGCCGCATGGCCTGATAGTGTCAGATTGAAAGCCACAGCAGAACCTGTGTCCGGCGATTGGCAACATTATTTTCCCGATCCACGCTTGCAGGGTTTGATCGCTGCCGCGCTGGAGTACAACCGCGACCTGCGCATCGCCACCGCGCGTGTTGCCGAAGCACGCGCACAATACGGTATACAGTTTGCGGATCGCTTCCCTAATTTAAATATAACGGGCACACGAAACGCTTCGCTGACCCCGGCTAGCGCGTCGTCAACCGGCAGCGCGATACAATCACAGCGTTATGATGTGGGCGTGAGCCTGGTGTCGTTTGAGCTGGATTTCTGGGGACATGTCAGCAGTCTGAATGCATTTGCCAAGGCCAGCTATTTCGCTACCGAAGAAGCGCAGCGCGCATTTCGCCTGTCGTTGATCGCCGATGTGGCGAATGCATATTTATCGCTGCTGGAAATGCGCGAACGCACCGAGCTTACTGCTGCGACTGTCAAGGCTCGCGCTGAAACCAAGGAGCTGGTGACACGTCGCCGCGAGATGGGCGTGTCCAGCGAACTGGATTTCCTGCAAGCGGAAGGTGCATATCAAGCTGCGTTGGCTGAACTCCCGAACCTCGAACGACAACAAGCGGCTGCGCAAAATCTGCTTGATGTGTTGGTTGGACAGTCGACGGCGGAGATCAAAAACTTGCCACCGGGGCGCAGCCTTGCCGATCAGGGCATCAATGCCGGACAGATCGCCGGTCTGCCCGCAGAATTGCTGTTGCGCCGTCCCGATGTGATGGCCGCCGAGCAAAAGCTGATAGCAGCGAATGCGAACATCGGTGCGGCACGCGCGGCTTTTTTCCCGCGCATATCCTTGACCGGAAGTGCGGGTACTGCCAGCAGCAGTCTGAATGGACTGTTCAAATCGGACAGTGGCGCGTGGAATTTTCTGCCCTCGATCAGCATGCCGCTCTTTGATGCCGGACGCACCTCAGCCAACGTGGATGTTGCTGCAGCGCGCAAAGTGATTGCGGTAGCGGAGTATGAAAAAACAATCCAGCAAGCGTTTCGCGAAGTTTCAGATCTGTTGAATGCGGGCGACAAGCTTGCAGAACAACTTGCTGCACAGGCAGCCAATTCCAAAGTGCAAAAACAGCGGCTTCGCTTGGTCGAAGCACGTTACCAGGCCGGCATCGCCAACCATCTTGAAGTGCTGGATGCTCAGAGAGATTCATTTGCCGCCGAGCAGGGAGAGACACAAGTGCGGCGTACCTGGCTGAGCGCAGCCACGCAACTCTATAAAGCATTGGCGATGGAAAGCAGTGATTCTGCAACAAGAACGACGAAGGAGGCAACCAGCAAATGATGTCCGAAGTGGAAACCAGAACCGCAAGCGAACATACGCGCGCGCGTCTGCTGGATGCGGCGCGCGAGGTGTTCTCGCAATATGGATTTCAGGGTGCCACGGTACGCGAGATATGCCGTCGTGCCGATGCGAATGGTGCAGCGGTGAATTATCACTTCGGCAGCAAGGAGGGCCTGCTCACCGAAGCCTTGAATTTTTCCCAACTGGCCGCGTTGCAAAATGACAACGTCAAATCTGCCGACTGTCCCAAGGAACGGTTGCGCCTGTTTTTGCGCGATTTCATGTTGATGTTGCTGGATGAAAAAAATGCTTCGTCGCAATGCCGCATCATGGCGCGAGAGTTGGCTGATCCCACACCCGCGCTGGATCAGATCGTCAGCGAGGCCATCGCGCCGTTGCATAAATTCCTCGGTAAGCTGTTGCGCGAAATCGTTGGCGATCAAGTCAGCGAAACAGAATTGCGCCGTTGCGTATACAGCATCCTGGGACAGTGCCAGTTCTACCGGCATTCCCATCCGGTGTTGCAGCGCATGAATCCCAAGTTGCGCTACGATCACAAGGAAATCGAAGCGATCGCGGAGCACATTGCGGACTTTTCTTTGGCGGGAATCCGGCATCTAGCCAAAAAATCAACTTAGTGCTTCTAAGTTGACTCTATGTAAGAAGCATATCTATTTGGTTTTGCCCTTAACCGTTTTCTTGGCCGCAACAGCTTTCTTCGCAGCAGGTTTCGCCACATTTCCGGCAGTAACTTTTCTAGTCGCAGGCTTTTCTACTTTGCTAACGGTGTTTGCCTTGGGGGAAGCAACTTTTCTTGTTGTCGCCTTGGTTTTCGCCGTTTTGGTTTTTGTTTCCTTCGGTGCGGCTTTGGCCTTGGTGCTTCTGGCGGCCGGCTTTTTGCTGCTCGGTCCCTTCGCCGCCTTCGCCGCGATCAATTCCAGAGCTTCTGCCAGTGTGATGTCGTCCGGCGAAACGCCTTTGGACAGCGTGGCGTTGATTTTGCCGTGGCGTGCGTATGGGCCGTAACGACCGCTGCAAATTTCCACGCTGGCCTTGTCGTCCGGGTGATCGCCCAGCACACGCAATACTGTGTTGCCATCGCGGGCTTGAGCCAGCAATTCCACCGCGCGATTCAGGCTGATGTCAAAGATGCTGTCGGTGCGCGGGACGGATTTGAATTTGCCGTCATGCCCGATGTAGGGACCGAAGCGTCCGATGTTGACGATGACTTTCTTGCCGGTTTCGGGATGTGCGCCGAGTTCGCGAGGCAGTGCCAGCAGCTTCAATGCGCTGGCCAGATCGGCCTGTTCTAGTGGCATTTCTTTCGGCCATGAGACGCGTTTGGGTTTGATCTTTTCTTCCTTGATGGCCTCGCCAAGTTGCACGTAGTGGCCATACGGACCGCGCAATAGCAGCACGGGTTGCTGGGTGTCGGGGTGCACGCCCAGTTCCACTCTGGCTGCGGCATCGTCCTGCAATTCGCCGTTGATGCTGCGTTTGTATTTGCACTCGGGGTAGTTGGTGCAGCTGATGAAGCTGCCGTAGCGGCTGAGTTTTTTGGCGAGCGGTTTGCCGCATTCCGGGCACGCCTCGTCTATCAACTCGACCGGGCGGTCGATGTCGGCTTTTTCCTTGATCAGCTTGGAAAATCCTTTCCAGAATTCTCCCATCACGCCGATCCAGTCGCGCTTGCCTTCGGACACCTCGTCCAGCTCGTCTTCGAGATGTGCGGTAAAACCGTAATCCACATAACGGGTGAAATGATCGGTGAGGAAGCGCGTGACGACGCGACCGACATCGGTGGGCATGAAGCGTTTCTTGTCGAGCACAGCGTATTCGCGGGCTTGCAGCGTGGAGATGATGGTCGCGTAAGTCGAAGGGCGGCCGATGCCATGCTCTTCCAGCGCCTTGACCAGGCTGGCTTCGGAATAGCGCGGTGGCGGCTGGGTGAAGTGCTGTTCGCCGTACAGTTTGTCGATGGGCAGCACATCGCCTTCGGCCAGCGGCGGCAATTTGCCGCCTTCTTCTTCGGTCGCGTCGTCCACGTCTTCCATGTATACGCCGATGAAACCGGGGAAGACCAGCACCTGGCCGTTGGCGCGGAAGAACGTGGTGTCGCCGCCCAAGCGGATATCTACACTCACGGTATCGAAACGCGCCGGAGACATCTGGCAGGCCAGCGTGCGCTTCCAGATCATCTCATAAAGGCGAGCCTGATCGGCAGTCAGATGACCGCGGATGCTGTCCGGCGTGCGCAGGATCGAAGTCGGGCGTATCGCTTCGTGCGACTCCTGCGCATTTTTGGTCTTGCTCTTGAAGGTCGGCTGGGTGCTCGGCAGATATTCCGACGAGAAATTATCCTTGATGTAATCGCGTATCTCCTGCACAGCTTCTTTCGCCAAAGAAACTGAGTCGGTACGCATATATGAAATCAATCCGACCGTCTGCCCGCCGATGTCCACGCCCTCATACAGCGATTGCGCAGTGCGCATGGTGCGGTCAGCGGTCATGCCCAGTTTGCGCACCGCTTCTTGCTGTAACGTTGAAGTAGTGAATGGTGCGGCGGCATAACGCTGCTTGGCTTTCTTTTCGACGCGCACTACCTTGGGCGGCAACTTGGCATCGTTGAGCTTGGCGTGGATCGCGTCGTATTCGGCCTGGCTGCCTATGCTGAGTTGTTCCAGTTTCTTCCCTTGGTACTGAAACAGCTTTGCGGTGAATGGCAGGTGATCTTTTTGGCTGTCCAGATGCACGGTCCAGTATTCCTGGCTCTTGAATGCCTCGATCTCCAGCTCGCGTTCGACGATCATGCGCAACGCGGGACTTTGCACGCGACCCGCCGAAAGTCCGGGACGAATCTTGCGCCACAGCAGCGGCGAAAGGTTGAAGCCGACCAGATAGTCCAGTGCACGGCGTGCCTGTTGTGCATTCACTAGTGGCTGCGAGATTTCGCGGGGGTTAGCGACCGCTTCACGCACTGCTGACTGGGTGATCTCATAGAACACGACGCGCTGCATGTTCTTGCCCTTTATACCGCGCTTGGCTTTGAGTAGTTCGGAAATGTGCCAGGCGATCGCCTCCCCTTCGCGGTCCGGGTCAGGCGCCAGATAGATGTTGTCCGCAGCAGCAGCGGCCTTGGCAATCGCGTCCATGTGTTTGCTGTTGCGCGCGATGGTTTCGTACTTCATTGCAAAATCGTTTTCGGGATCGACCGCGCCGGTCTTGGGTACCAGGTCGCGCACGTGCCCATACGAAGCGAGTATTTCGAAATCCTTGCCCAGATATTTTTGCAGCGTTTTGGCTTTGGCCGGAGACTCGACGATCAGTAAATTAGTTGCCATGCGTGCGGTTTAATGTAGTTGCGCAGAATGTAGAGACGTAAGTAATTCTTCGATCAACAGTGGATCGAGATCCTGATGGCGATTCCACAACACCATCAGCATGATCAACTTGAGCTTATCCAGCGCGAGATTTTCCTGTTTCAGCGCGACGGAGCGGTCGATGATCATCTCGCGCTCGACGGCAGAGATAAGGTGCTGTTGTTCGGCAAACAGCAGGAACTGGAGGGCTTCGTAGCTGATGAGTTGCAATTCCAGTTCGGCAAAATGCCGATGCCCAGCGTGTTCAAGGCTGGCGGGATAACTATCAGGATTTTGATCATGCAATGCGGACAACCAGGTCAAGGCTTCGCTGATTTCATCGCCCTCAAAACCGGCGGCGGAGAGTTTGCGCGATAGCTTGTCTGGTTCAGGATAACTGCCTGCGTCAAAATAACTTTCAAACAAGTACATCAAAATTTCAAACATGATTTGCGCAGTGAGTTAATGAATTCTTTGATACAAACCGCCGGGTAGCACGCAGATGCGTCCGCCGAGCTCAAGTGACAGCAGCATGGCGGATAGCTCGGCTATCGTCAAGCCGCAGCCTTGTCCAATGACAAATGAGCCTGAACGAAGGGGTGTGTTTCCACTGTGAGATGAGCCTGGCGGGGCGGAAGTTGGGATCATGGAGGCATGATCGTGACTTTACATACCCAAGGACTACAGACATTGGCACAGGTG